>JAEMTM010000012.1:5340-10812 GCA_016462305.1 Sphingomonadaceae bacterium
TCACAACGTCCGTTCACGCTCCTCGACCTCGAACACTTCAAGCATATCGCCTGCCTGGACGTCGTTGGTATCCGCCAAGACGACACCACATTCCATACCGGCGCGGACTTCGTCGACATTGTCCTTGAAACGGCGCAGCGATGCGATTGTGGTTTTCGATATGATGACATCTTCGCGGGTAAGACGGGCGTACAGACCCTTTTTGATGGTGCCTTCGGTGACCAACAGGCCAGCGGCCTTGTCGCGCTTGCCGGACTTGAACACATCCTTGACCTCGGCGCGTCCGACAACGGTTTCGATGATTTCTGGTCCCAATTCGCCCGCCATTTCTTTGGCGATGTCGGCGGTCAGGTGATAGATTACGTCGAAATATTTCAAACGCACACGGTCACGCTTTGCCAAAGCGGCTGCCTTGGCATTGGGGCGCACATTGAAGCCGATAAGTGGCGCATTTGACGCTGCTGCCAGCAACATGTCGGACTCGGTGATGCCGCCAACGCCCGCCAACAATATGCGGACCTTGATATCGTCGGTCGAGATATTGTTGAGTGCGGTGACGATCGCTTCGACCGAACCTTGCACATCGCCCTTGATAACCACAGGATATTCCATCGCCCGCGTGGCGGACAGATTATCAAACAGATTTTCAAGATTTGGCGTGACTTGCGCCGTGCGGACCTTGGTCGATTGTTCCTTGCGATATAGGGCCACTTCGCGGGCACGCGCTTCGTTTTCAACGACGGTCAGAACGTCCCCTGCCGATGGAACACCGGTCAGGCCAAGCACTTCGACGGGGGTCGCGGGGCCCGCCTCGGCCACTTGCTGTCCCTTTTCGTTGACCAAAGCACGAACTTTGCCGCTTTGCGCGCCGACGACGAATATGTCCCCGCGCTTCAGCGTTCCGCGTTTCACAAGCACGGTTGCAACAGCACCGCGCCCCTTATCAAGCTGCGCCTCAACGACAACGGCCTCCGCCGCACGGTCTGGATTGGCTTTCAGCTCCATGACTTCGGCCTGCAAGGCCAACTTTTCCAGCAAAGTATCAAGACCAGTTTTCTTCAACGCTGAAACCTCAACGTCTTGAACGTCGCCACCCATGGCTTCGACCACAACCTCATGTTCCAACAAACGCTCGCGCACCTTTTGTGGATTTGCGCCTTCCTTATCGACCTTGTTGATCGCAACGATCATCGGCACATTTGCGGCCTTGGCATGTTTAATGGCTTCAATCGTCTGCGGCATCAGGCCATCATCGGCAGCCACCACCAAAATGACGATGTCGGTTACCGAAGCGCCGCGCTGACGCATTTGCGTGAATGCTTCATGGCCCGGTGTATCGAGGAAGGTGATGATCGAGCCATCCTTCGCCTTCACCTGATACGCGCCAATATGCTGCGTAATGCCGCCAGCTTCGCCCGATACGACATTCGCACCGCGTAAAGCATCCAGCAAGGAGGTCTTACCATGGTCGACATGGCCCATGACGGTCACGACCGGCGGACGCGGCTTCATGGTTTCGGCTCCGTCTACATCGTCATCGTGGAAAATGTCGACATCGGCATCCGACACGCGTGTGATGTTGTGGCCAAACTCCTCAACCAGCAATTCTGCGGTGTCTTGGTCAATGGTTTCGTTGATCGTAATAGGCATGCCCATTTTGAACAATGCTTTGACAAGGTCGCTGCCCTTTTCCGCCATACGGTTGGCAAGTTCCTGCACCGTGATGGTTTCCGGCACGACCACATCGCGGGTTTGCTTAACCTGTGCCTGACGACTACCGCCGCCATGCAGGCGCTTTTCCTTCTCACGCGCACGCTTCAGCGCGGCAAGTGATCGCGCGCGTGCGCCGTCATCACCTTCAAGTGCGCGGGTAACGGTTAACTTGCCAGACTGGCGGCGGTCATCGGCGGCACCGCGCGTTGGCCGGTGCGGCGCCTTTTTGATTTCCTCACGCTCGCGCTCTGGGCGCTTTGGTGCCTCTACGGGTGTAAAGCGACGCGGCGTAGGCGCTGCGCCGTCTTTATTGCTTTCTTCGGCAACGGGTTCATCCGGGTCAGTTGCAGCCGGAACGGCCACTTCAACGGCGGTTGTCGGCGGAGACGGCGGCGATGCAGCGACCTCCTCACGACTGGCTTGGGCACGCTGGCGCTCTTCTTCGGCGCGCTGCGCACGTTGTTCCACTTCACGACGGCCGCTTTCCTCAAGCATAGCCAAGCGTGCGTCTTCGGCTTCGCGCAACAGCTTTGCCTGACGCTCCTGACGGCTGAGCATGTCATTGCCCGTGGGGCTTGACTTTGGTGCTGGCGCAGGTGCTGGAGACGCGGCGGGCGGCGGAGGTGGCGGGGGTGCCGCCACTACGGGATCGGGCGCATAACCGGGCTTACCGACGAGTTTTTTGCGCTTCACCTCAACCACAACCTTGTTGGTGCGGCCATGGCTGAAGGTCTGTTTCACTTCGCCGGACTCAAGCGAGCGGCTCAAAGTGAGCGGCTTGCGCGTCAAAGTCGGCTTATTGTTATTTTCATCACTCATCGAAACAGAACCCGTCCTTACTCAGTCAATACCGGAGATGTCAGCGTCATTGCCCCGCAAGTCCGCAGCCGAAGCAGCGGAATCGAATGGCGCATTACTGCATCCTTTGAAATTTAGCCAGCGTCCAAGATGATGCATCACCCGGTCCGCCGCTTTTTGGTCAATCAATGCAACGTGCACAGCATTTTGCCGTCCAAGCGCCGCCGACAATGCATCCCGGTCCACAGGCAGCTTCACGCCGCCCTTTCCGGTGCCCTCCGCATCTTCGCCAACGCGCCATGCCTGGTCGCGTTTGCCGCTCCCATCGGCGCTTGCGTCCGATGCATGCAGTAACAGCTTCACCTGCCCACTGCGCGATGCGGAATCGATCTTCTCTGCGCCCAAGATAAGGTGCCCAGCCCGCGCTTCCAACCCGAGCCGATCCAAAAATGCCTTTTCCAAGCCGCGATCAATGCGGCCCGTCAGGTCGTCGATGATTTCAATCCTGTCCGTTTTGAACGCCCGGCGCAGCAATCCCGCAAGCTTACCCTTGGCCAGCGCCTTGGACAATTCTGCGCCAGAAACGCCAATCCACGCGCCACGACCGGGCGCTTTTGCGAACAGGTCAGGTGCGATACTGCCATCGGGACCAAGGGCAAGCCTGATGAGCTGGGCACGAGTCCCATGCTCACCTGACAATATGCACTTCCTTATTGGGGAGTGTCGGTTCTCATTGAGAGTCGTCCGCTGCAATCGCGTCCTCCTCTTCGAACCAATGTGCGCGCGCAGCCATGATGATTTCGTTACCCTGCTCTTCGGACAAACCAAAGGTCGCCAATATGCCGGCCTTATCTTCGGTGCGGTTGCGCCGCACTTCGCGATCACTCCGTTCATTGCGACGTGGTTCACGCGCCTTCTGGATCAATTCATCGGTGGCAAGGTCCGCCAAATCGTCAAGCGTCTTGATACCAGCCTTACCCAGAACGACCAGCATCGCTTCGGTCAATATGGGCAATTCCGCGACGGCATCTTCCACACCAAGCGCACGGCGCTCGGCCCGGCTTGCCTCTTCGCGGCGATCCAGCGCTTCTTGTGCGCGGCTCTGCAATTCTTCGGCCAAACCGTCATCAAAGCCTTCGATGGCGGCGATTTCGGCGGAATCGACATAAGCGACTTCTTCCAACTCGCTGAAGCCTTCGGCGACCAGTAATTGCGCAAGCGTTTCGTCAACATCCAACTCTTGCTGGAACATTTCCGAACGCTCGACAAATTCCTTCTGTCGCTTCTCGCTCGATTCCGCTTCGGTCATGATGTCGATGCCGCGGCCCGTAAGCTGCGAGGCCAAGCGGACATTCTGTCCACGACGGCCAATGGCGAGGCTCAATTGATCGTCAGGAACGACAACTTCGATCCGGCCTTCTTCTTCGTCGATGACAACGCGGCTGACCGTTGCTGGCTGAAGCGCGTTCACGATGAAGGTCGCGGTGTCTTCGGACCATGGAATGATGTCGATCTTTTCGCCCTGCATTTCCTGCACGACGGCCTGAACGCGGCTGCCCTTCATACCGACGCATGCGCCGACGGGGTCAATGCTGCTGTCATAGCTGATAACGCCAATCTTGGCGCGGCTACCGGGGTCACGTGCAGCGGCCTTGATCTCGATGACACCGTCATAGATTTCGGGCACTTCTTGCGCGAACAATTTCTTCATGAAATCGGGATGGGCACGGCTCAACAATATCTGTGGTCCGCGATTTTCACGCTGCACCTTCATGATGAGTGCACGGACGCGGTCGCCGCTGCGGACGACTTCGCGCGGGATTTGCTGGTCGCGGCGAATAACGCCTTCTGCGCGGCCAAGGTCAACGACGACATGGCCAAATTCAACCGACTTCACGACGCCAGTAATGATTTCGCCAGTACGGTCCTTGAATTCTTCAAACTGGCGCTCACGCTCGGCATCGCGCACCTTTTGGAAGATGACCTGCTTGGCGGACTGCGCATCGATACGGCCCAAATCCACAGCGGGAAGCGGATCGACGATAAAGTCGCCGACGACAGCGCCCTTTTGCAATTTGTCCGCCTGCTTTAGGTCGACTTGCTTGAAATAATCTTCGACGTCTTCAACGACCTCCACAACGCGCCACAGACGCAAGTCACCGGTTTGGGTATCCAGCTTAGCACGGATGTCGTTTTCGGCCCCATAACGCGCCCTAGCGGCTCTCTGGATCGCTTCTTCAAGCGCTTCGATAACAATCGACTTGTCGATCATCTTTTCGGTGGCGACCGCGTTGGCGATTGCAAGTAATTCAGCCTTGTTGGCGGCAATACTACTGGCCATGTTCTTAATCTTCCTGTGCTTCGTCGTGAATGGGTTCAGCCTCTACTTCGTCCGCCCCATCGCTGTTGATGGGGGCAGTCGACGCAATCAGGCGGTCTGTCAAGAGCAGCTTGGCGTGGCCAAGTGCGGAAAATGGGAAGGTCAGACGTCCCGCCTTGCGGTCGTCAACATGAATATTTTCGCCATCGACACCGGCAAGATCACCGCGCATATTCTTGCGGCCATCCATCGGCTCGCTCAGTTCGATCTTCGCCTCATGCCCTACCCAGTCAGAAAAATCGGCAAGCCGTGTCAATGGCCGGTCAATGCCGGGCGAGCTAACTTCAAGGCGATACGCCTCGAATATGGGGTCAAGCGCGTCAAACAGATCGGAGATACGATGCGAGAGCGCCGCACAATCATCAATGTTCAATTGCCGCGTCTCGGGACGCTCGGCCATCACTTGCAAGGTTGGCTCGTCGCTACCCTGCGCGCCATTGGAAAACCACGCCACGCGCACCAAGGCAAAGCCAAGCGCTTTGGCCTCGGGCGCAATCAAACTGCTCAGTTTATCCAGATCAGGCAAAATCAGACTTTCTTATTCGGCGTGCAATGACTTTCGCGCCGGCCCCAGTGGCGCC
>JAEMTM010000012.1:10912-23919 GCA_016462305.1 Sphingomonadaceae bacterium
AATCAGACTTTCTTATTCGGCGTGCAATGACTTTCGCGCCGGCCCCAGTGGCGCCAGCCCTTTCACGTTCTCACAATGTAAGGATG
The DNA here is from genome assembly GCA_016462305.1 of Sphingomonadaceae bacterium. Classification (GTDB taxonomy): domain Bacteria; phylum Pseudomonadota; class Alphaproteobacteria; order Sphingomonadales; family Sphingomonadaceae; genus Sphingorhabdus_B. The sequence continues at coordinate 10,999 of JAEMTM010000012.1, forward strand.
TCATCGGTATAGCCCTGGCGACTTTCATATGCAAGTGTCTTGCACATCGCCCCGTTACGCACCAATTGACACGGGCAGATATAAAATGGAGCTTTGCATCATGTCAAAATTGTCTTTTCTGATCGGCGCATCATTTCTGGCCGCCGCCTGCCAGCCTTCGGTCAGTGATGCTGCCCCTGCGGACAACAGTGCTGCGCCTTTTGATGTCGCCGTCGTTGCAGATTTCGACGAACCTTGGGCCATGACATTCGTCCCCGGAACGCCTTATGCGCTGGTGACGGAGAAAAAAGGTAAGCTCAAGCTGTGGCAAAATGAAGGTGTCATTGTCGATGTCGAGGGCGTTCCTGCGGTCGCTTATGGCGGCCAAGGCGGGCTTGGTGATGTCATCCTCCACCCCGACTTTGCCAACAACAATTTCGTCTATCTCAGCTTTGCAGAGGCAGGCGAAGGTGGCTTTGGTGCGGCAGTTGCCCGTGGCAAGCTGGATGTAACAAGCGCAAAGCCGATGCTGACCGACGTTCAAATCATCTGGCGTCAGGAACCAAAGGTTTCGGGGCAAGGCCATTATGGCCATCGCCTCGCTTTTGGTCCGGACGGCATGCTGTATATCAGCAGCGGCGAGCGGCAGAAGTTCGACCCCGCACAGGATCTCAACCAAAATCTGGGCAAAATTGTGCGTTTGACCGACGGCGGCATGGTCCCGTCGGACAACCCCTTTTATGACCAAGGCCGGGTAAAGTCGCAAATCTGGTCTTACGGGCATCGCAATCCGCTTGGTATTGCCTTTGATGCACAAGGTCGCTTGTGGAACCAAGAAATGGGCCCCGCTGGCGGTGATGAATTAAACCTTGTCAAAAAGGCAGCCAATTACGGTTATCCAACCGTGTCCAATGGCGACCATTATGACGGCCGCAATATCCCCGACCATATGGCGGGCGATGGTTTCGAAGCGCCGAAGGTTTCGTGGAACCCGGCCATTTCTCCGGCCGGATTGATGATCTACTCGGGCGACATGTTCAAAGCATGGAAAGGCAGCGCGTTTATCGGCGGCCTGGGTGCAAAGGCCTTGGTCCGTGTGAAACTGGACGGCGAAAATGCGACAAAGGCCGACCAATGGGACATGGGCGCACGTATCCGCGAAGTCGAACAGGGTCCCGATGGCGCTATCTGGTTGCTTGAAGACGAACGCGCAGGGTCAAAGGGCCGCTTGTTGAAGCTGACACCGAAGCCGTGAGCGAACTGGCGGTGGCGCTTTATTGCGCCGCCGTTACCGTTCCGGTTAAATCGGCCAGAAACGACCGGACGCGTTTGGCGTTCACGCCCAAGTCGCTCTGCCCAACGCGGCTGACGGAACGCATATCGACAATGCTCCCCTCGCCCGTGTCTGATGGACGGACGCGCAATATGACATCATCTTTGAACTGGAAAAATGCGCTCGTTTCGGTGGCTTCTAAACGGCCTTCTTCTGGTAAAGATGTTGCGACATCCCAACCACGTGCTTTGGCCAGACGCTCCGCCTTGGCAATCACCATCGGCACCGGTTCGTTCACCCGCACGGAACGGATATCGCCATAGGCCTTTTGATGCACCATCGCCCAGCGTTGTTCCGGCGTCAGGCCGCGCATTTTCGCATCGTCAGCACCGGGAACCGCGTCCCAATTGTCCGCACGCAATTGCAATGTCTGAAAGGCTGGCGGATCGGCAAGGTCGGTCGAAACGTCATGAATGGCAGGCACAGTCAGCGCCTTGACAAGGAACGTGCCGACCCAACCAACATAGACCAAAGCGACCAGCATCCCGATCCAGCGCCGTGCGCGCAAGGGTGGAGTGGAGGATTTACGGACGCGCAGCTCTTGAATGAGCCCCATCAAAATAGCCACTATCCCCAAAAGAAAGGCCCCCGCGACCCCCTTCAGGCCCGATGTATATTCCCAAAAACCCCAAGCTGTGCCAACCGCCGCAACCGCACCCCAGACCAAAGCACCGAGGCCAGCAATCAAAACCAGATAGCCAAGAATATCTTTTTGGGCACGCGGTTGCGCCGAAGCAGGTGATAATGTCGCCTCTGCTGCCTCCTGGGGCGCTTCCTGATCGGTCAAATTCTCTCTCCTGCGTGACGAAGCCATCTAAGCGGCGCATGCTAATAGATGTTCCGTCGAAAGGCAATTTACGGCGGCTTTTATAATCGGCAACAGGATATTCGATTGGACAAACACCGCCCGCAATGACAGGGGACGCGGCTATTATGTCCCATTTCCCGGCAAGTTTAATATGCATAACACCCCCCTTTCAGGCATATCCGCAGATAGGTTGAACGCTTTACTCGATGATGCGTTCGGGGCGGACCGGCGTGTGCGAACGGCCTATTTGCTGCGTAAAGGCATGGCCGCCATAGATCATCTGTCCTTCGGCATTTTGGACGATGATGCACTAATCGCGAGCATTCAGTGTTGGCCAGTGCGCGTTGGAATGGCCGATCTGGTCTTGGTGGGGCCAGTCGCCGTCGCCAGCCATCGCCAGAATGAAGGGCTTGGAAAACGATTGATGCAATTGATGCTCAACGCCGCAACGGCGCGCGATGCGCCAATGGTGATGATTGGCGATCCGGAATATTATGGCCGTTTTGGTTTTGAAGCCAAGGGCACATCTGGCTGGACCTTACCCGGACCTTGGGAGCCGCGGCGTTTGCTGCTGCGCAATGTCGAAATGGTTGCCTTGCCAATACATGCTATGCTCTCTCCTGCCGACTAAACTTTGACGATTGGCCTGATTGGACGTATCGCAAGTCTATGCCGTATGAAGCACCTGATCTTGCCAAGCTAACCCTGTCGGACATTGCCGAACTTGTCGCGACGCGAAAATTGCCACCTGTCGAAAGCTGGGAGCCGGCCTCCACCGGCGATAGCGAAATGCGGATCGCGTCGGACGGCAAATGGTTTCATCAGGGCGGGGAAATTACCCGGCCGGCCATGATCCGTGCCTTTTCCAGCCTATTGCGCCGCGATGCCGATGGACGATATTGGCTTGTGACGCCGCAGCAAAAGCTGTCGATCATTGTCGACGACGCCCCGTTTATTGCCGCCGAATTGCAAAGCGAAGGCGAAGGCCCCGAACGCAGCTTGGCATTCCGGCTCAACAGCGATGACCTTGTTTTTGCCGATGCCGATCACCCAATCGAAATGCGCGGTGGCATGTTATATGTGCATGTGCGCGGCGGAATGTCCGCAAGGCTTGCGCGTCCAGTCTATTATGAACTCGCCAATTTGGCGCTTGCCGAAAATCCGGAAGACCCAAGCATCTGGAGCAAAGGCGCGCAATTCCGGCTGGCTTCGCCTGTATGAGCTGGCGGCAGCGGCTGCAAATGGCGCTTGATCCCGCGCTCAGCATAGAGATTGAAGACGAACGGCACTTTGCCGTCGACACGCACCGTGCGGCGGCGGTCCTGATCCCCATAACCGACCGGGCGGAACCTGGTGTCATCTTGACTCAGCGCCCCACCTGGTTGCGCAGCCATGCGGGCCAAATTGCCTTTCCCGGTGGCAAGGTCGATGAAAGCGACGAAAACGCAATCGCGGCGGCCTTGCGTGAGGCGCATGAGGAATTGAATATCCCGCCAACAATAGTTGACGTCATCGGCGTGGCGGACATCTATTTCTCCGGCAGCGGCTATAGCATCGCCCCTGTCGTTGGTTTCATTCCCGCTGACCTTATCATGCGGCCCAACCCGCAAGAAGTTGATGACTATTTCGAAGTGCCGCTTGCCTTCTTGCTTGATCCTGCCAATTCGGTTCGAAAAGAGGCCGCTTGGAATGGGCAACAACGTATTTATTATGACATGCAATGGGGCGAACGACGGATATGGGGCGTGACGGCGGGGATCATCGCAAATCTCGTGCGGCGGCTGGCATGACGCTTGTGCGCCTGCCCGATGCCGAATGGCAGCATAATGATGGCCTGAAAAGCGTTTTGGCGGCGCTGGATGATGTTTATGGCGGGCCGCGTTATGTGGGCGGCGCGGTGCGCGACACGCTGCTTGGTTTGCCCGTATCCGATGTTGATATTGCAACGGCCTTATTGCCAGATGAAGTCATCAACCGTTTGGAAGCTGCGGGCATTAAGGCCATTCCGACCGGCATCGAACATGGCACAGTCACCGCCGCTGTGGCTGGCAAAAATTACGAGATCACCACATTGCGGCGCGATGTTGCAACCGATGGCCGCCGTGCGACGGTTGCTTTTACGACGGATTGGCAGGAGGACGCAAGCCGCCGCGACTTCACAATCAACGCCTTATATGCGGACCCCAAAAGCGGGGAAGTCTTCGACTATTTTGAAGGATTAAGCGATCTGGAAGCCCGCAGACTGCGGTTTATTGGCGATGCCAATCAACGGATCGCCGAAGATTTCTTGCGCATATTGCGCTATTTCCGGTTCCTTGCCCGCTATGGCGGCGGGCAGATTGACGCTGACGCCATTGCGGCATGCGCAGTTGGCGCACATGGGCTGACCGCCTTGTCCCGCGAACGGATAGCGCAGGAACTCATCCGCATATTGGGATTGAAAAATCCGGTCGCATCGGTCGAGCTGATGATCGATAACGGCATCTTCACGCCGTTTCTTCCCGAGTTAGCCAGCGATGCCGCCGATAAACTGCGGCACCTTGTGGAGCGCGAAGCGCAATTTGCGCAGCCTGCCTCGCTGCCTGCGCGCTTTCTGGCGCTGTTGACCCGCGATCGTGTTGCGGCCGATAAGGTTGCGGCGCGGTTGAAACTGCCCAACAAAATGCGCGAGGGCTTTGCCCAAAGGTTGCGCGTAGGCATCCCGACACCCTTTAATGTCCGCGCTATCGCCTATCGTGCGAATATCGACGCTGCACGCGATGCCGTGATGCTATATGCTGTTGATGCAGCGGTGCCGGAATGTCTGGCGCGGCTGGAACAATGGGATATTCCAACGCTTTCGATCAAGGGCGGCGAACTCATTGTCATGGGCTTACCCGCTGGCCCCGTGGTCGCAAAAACGCTGCAAGCCATTGAGGCTGCTTGGATAAATGAGGATTTCCCCGATGCGGCACGCCAGCGCGAACTGGCGGTACAAGTGGTCAACGCGGTTTTGTCCGGGCTTGATTAATCAAATTGATTGTTCCGCGGGAATCCCTGCGGCGGCAATCGGCCAGCGGCACCGCGCGCAACACGCCATAACGACATGTCATTCTCCGTCCGCATCCGCCCGCTGTCGCCGCCCATGGCCCAGCTAAGGCCTTCGCTCATGCGGAAACACATGGCATCCGCAAGCCCGCCATCCTTATACCGTTGCAAGGTAACGCCCTGCCCTTTGGACATTTCAGGGATTTCGGTCATCGGGAAGACAACCAGTTTCCGGTTATCGCCCACCACGGCGACATATTGATCGCGCAAGGCGGCCTCGTCCGCAGTCTCCGGCGGTGCGAGGCGGACGACTTTCAGCCGCGTGCCAGGCTTCAATGTCACAACGCCGCGTCCTTTGCGCGTTTCGGCGATAACGTCGCTTATGCGAGCAATAAAGCCTTTTCCGGTAGTCGCGGCCAGCAACATTCGGCCATCGGCAACGGCCGGGAAAACGGCGACAATATCGTTACCTGCTTCAATGTCGATCATCGTGCTCACCGGCTCACCGAAACCGCGCGCGCCGGGAAGTTTATCCGCACCCAAGGTGTAAAAACGGCCATTTGCGGTGGCAATCAGGATCTTGTCCGTGGTTTGGGCATGGAAGGCAAAAGCGGGGCCATCCCCTTCCTTGAACTTGAAATCTGCGCGTGCGGAGAGGTCCGCATGCCCCTTCATCGCCTTGATCCAGCCGCGCTTTGACATGATGACGGTCACAGGTTCGCGTTCCACAAAGGCCTCAAGCGAAATCTCGCGCGCCTGCCCCGCTTCTTCCAAACTTGTCCGGCGACGTCCAAGCGCCGTTTCTTCGGCGTAATTCTTACGCAGTGCCGAAAGGTCTTTCTTCAAACGCTTCTTTTGCAGCGCCGGGCTTTCGATCAATTTTACAAGATCTTCCCGCTCGGCCTCTAACGCCTCAAGCTCCCGCCGCAGTTCCATTTCCTCAAGCCTGCGCAAGGACCGCAAACGCATATTAAGAATGGCCTCGGCCTGACGGTCATTCAATTGGAATTCCGCCATCATGACGGGCTTGGGTTCGTCCTCCGAACGGATAATCTCGATAATGCGATCAAGATTAAGGAACGCAATGATATAGCCTTGAAGCAGCTCCAGCCGTGCGTCTATCTTCTCAAGCCGGTGCTGGGATTTGCGGACGAGCACTTCAATCTGGTGCCGCAACCAATGCAGCAGGACTTCGCCTATGCCCATAACCTTGGGCGTGCGGTCGGAATCCAACACGTTCATGTTTAACGAGAAGCGCGTTTCCAAATCGGTCAGGCGGAACAAGGCATTTTTCAGGTCTTCGGGGTCAACATTGCGGCTTTTCGGCACAAGCACAATGCGGACATGCGCGTCGCTTTCATCGCGAATGTCATCAAGAATGGGTAGCTTTTTGTCGGCAATGAGCTGCGCGATTTGCTCAATCAGCTTGCCCTTTTGCACTTGATAGGGAATTTCAGACACGACCAATTGCCAAGTACCGCCGGGCAGTTTTTCAACGCCGGTTGGTTCCCATTTTTTGTCATCCTGCCAACCGTTGGAAAAACGCGCGCGCACACGCATGGCACCTCGGCCAGAGGCATAAGCCGCGCTGATCACCGATGGGCTATCCACCAACACGCCGCCCGTCGCAAAATCCGGGCCACGCACAATGTCCATCAATTGTTCGTGACTGGCCTGCGGATTGTCAATCAACAGCATGGCCGCGTCAATAATCTCGGCGGCATTATGCGACGGTATGCTTGTCGCCATGCCCACGGCAATGCCGCTTGCCCCATTGGCCAGCAAGTTCGGGAACAGGCCGGGCATGACCTCTGGCTCTTCATCTTCGCCATTATAGGTTGGCCGAAAATCGGTCGCGTTTTCATCAAGCCCGTTCATCAGCTCAATCGCCGTCTTTGTCAGCCGCGCTTCGGTATACCGGTAAGCAGCCGCATTATCGCCGTCGATATTGCCAAAATTGCCTTGGCCATCGACCAAGGGATAGCGCAGGGAGAATGTCTGCGCGAGGCGGACCATTGCATCATATACCGACTGGTCGCCATGCGGGTGATATTTACCAATCACATCACCGACGACCCGCGCGCATTTCTTATACCCGCTGGCCGGATCAAGCTTCAACAGGCGCATGGCCCATAATAGACGCCGATGTACCGGTTTAAGCCCGTCGCGCAAATCTGGCAAAGAACGCGCCGTAATCGTTGACATTGCATAGATCAGGTACCGTTCCGACAAAGCCGCATCAAACGGCGTATCAACTATCGCGTCGAACGGATCTTCTGCTGGGGCATCAACGATATCAGACATGCATGAGCCGATAGCGGGCCAGCCCGCAGTCGCAAAGCAACGATTTCAGCAATCCACAGCTAAATGCAATTTTTCGAATATATTCGGATATAAGCGCGTTGCCGCAAAGCCACAGTTGCATGGAAAAATATTTCAATAATGCGACTTCACTGGAACTTAACGCATTAAAGTGTCATTTTCATGACCATATCCGAAACTGACGCATAACAATGGGGAAAGAAAATGAATACGCATAAGCTCATTTCAGCACTGGCAGTAACGGTTTCGACCACTGCTCTATTTGTAGCTGCGGCAAATCCAGCCTTTGCCCAAGACAGCGCGCCGCAAGATTCGGTCGTTGAAGAAGAAACTGACCAAGACGCCATTATCGTCACCGGCACGCGCCGTACCGACCGTACTGTGGCGGATAGTACAGTGCCTGTGGACATAATTTCGGCGGAAGCCTTGTTAAACAGCGGCCAGACCGAAACAAACAAATTGCTGAACCAGCTTGTGCCATCGTTCAACTTTCCGCAGCCTTCGCTGACGGACGGAACGGACTCGCTGCGTCCTGCAACCCTGCGCGGCCTTGCGCCCGATCAGGTTCTGGTGCTGGTCAATGGCAAACGCCGTCACCAGTCCGCCCTTGTGAACTTGAACGGCTCTGTTGGCCGTGGGTCGACCGCAGTCGATCTCAACACAATTCCGCCATTGGCCATTGAACGCATCGAAGTGCTGCGTGATGGTGCCGCTTCGCAATATGGTTCCGATGCTATTGCTGGCGTCATCAACGTCCAATTGAAAAAAGGCATGGGCGGCCGCGCGCAAGCAACATTTGGCAAATATATCACGGAAATGGAAGATGTTGGCCAGGTTGATGCCGTGTCGTTGACGACTGGGGCGTCTGACAACCCGACGATTACTTTCACAGGCAAAGACCGCAAACGGAACGATGGCGACACTTATACATTCGCATCGAACTTTGGTCTGCCATTGGGTGAAAGCGGTTATGTGAACCTTACAGCGGAATATAAGGATCGTTCACCTACAAACCGTTCCGGCCCGGATATCCGCCGCAACTATTTCGCGGCTGGCGATCCACGCGAAGCCACGTTCAACCGTTATGCCCACCGTTATGGTGATGGTGTATCAAAAGACCTGAACTTCTTCGTGAACGCAGGTTATGAATTCTCCGATACCGCAGAATTTTATACCTTCGGCAGCTATGGCGTGCGCGACGGCAATGGCGCAGGTTTCTACCGTCGTTCTTCCGACGTGCGTAACCGCGACTGGGCGGCGTCAACCACCAGCTTCGTTCCTATATACGCAGACGGCTTCTTGCCGTTGATCGCCAGTAAAATTGTCGATATTTCTGCTGCGGCTGGCCTTCGTGGTGCCACAGGCGGATGGGACTATGACCTCTCGGCTGTCTACGGATCGAACCTTTTAGATTACACCATCGAAAACACGGTCAACACGTCGCTGGGCGGTGTAGCTAGCGCCCGCCGATTCTATTCAGGCGGACTGCGTTCGGGTCAGACCTCAATTAACCTCGATATGCGCCGTGATTTAGACATCGGCATCGGCAAGAGCGTTTCTTTCGCTTTTGGTGGCGAATATCGGAACGAAAACTACAAAATTGTGGCTGGCGAGCTGCAAAGCTACGTCAACGGACCGTTTTCAGCAGCGCCATTCAACGCTGCTGGAGGTGCCCAGGTGTTTCCTGGTTTCCGTCCGGCCAACGAAACCGACGTATCGCGCAGTAGCGCCGCTGGCTACGCCGAACTCGATGCGGACCTCACGGACCAGTTGACGCTTCAATTGGCAGGCCGTTACGAGCATTTCAGCGACTTTGGTGATACCATCAATGGTAAAGCTGCGGCGCGTTTTGAAGTGATTGATGGTGTTGCTTTGCGTGGTTCGGTTTCAACCGGCTTCCGCGCTCCAAGCCTTGCGCAACGATCTTTTGCAGCGACATCCACGAACAATGTCGGCGGTGTCTTGATTGAAATCGGAACATTCCCTGTCTCATCGCCAGTTGCTATCGCTTTGGGCGCACAGCCTCTCAAGCCAGAAAAATCCGTCAATCTGGGCGCAGGTGTTACCTTTACGCCGTTTAACGGATTGAGCATCACGGCGGATTATTACAATATCAAAATTAACGACCGGATCACGCTCACCGAAAACCTTCAGGGTACGGACGTTGTGGCATTGCTGACCTCAGCCGGCGTCACCGGCGTTAGTTCAGCACGCTTCTTCATCAATGGTATCGATACCAAGACCTCCGGCCTCGATGTCGTCGCGAGCTATCGCTTGCCCGACTTCGGTCTCGGCCAATTCCGGGTGAGCGTGGGTTATAATCTGAACGATACGAAAATCACGGATCGCCGCGTATTTTCTGGTTTCACCGCGCAACGCCTGTTCGCACGTCAGGAAAGCTATCGTCTCACCGATGGTCAGCCGAAGAACAAGCTGAACATTGGCCTTGATTGGGATTATGATAACTTCGGTTTGACGCTGCGCACCAACCGTTATGGTGAAGTGTTCTTGCCGAGCAGCTTCTCGACGGCAGCTAACAATAACAACATTGCGCTTGCGCCCGGCTCTGTTCCCGGTGACATCTTCTTGTCGCCAAAATGGGTCACAGATCTCGAGTTCCGCTTTAAGCCCGTGGAGTCTATCTCTGTCGCATTTGGTGCAAACAACATTCTCGACACATATCCAGACCGCTTGCCTTTTGGCACGGTGGATGGCGTGAACTATGGCTTTAACAATTCGTTTTTGCCTTACAGCTCGCAGTCGCCATTCGGTTTCAGCGGACGGTTTATATACGGACGCGTGTCGGTCGATTTCTAAACCTTTATGAATTGAAACAAAAAGGGCGCGGCGTCAAAACCCGCGCCCTTCTTTTTTGCCACGCGTTTTGACGCCCATCCTTACGCCTGCTAACGGGTCCACGACTCCCGAAATCAGCCGAAAGCGTTTCTTATGATCCCACGTTATTCCCGCCCCGACATGGTCAAGATTTGGGAGCCGGAAAACCGTTTCCGCATTTGGTTTGAAATTGAGGCACACGCCACGGACGCGCTGGCCCAAATTGGCGTTGTGCCCGCATCAGCCGCCGCAGCCCTTTGGACGTGGTGGGCAACAAACCCAGCTATCGATGTCGCGGCTATCGACGCCATCGAAGCCGTTACAAAGCATGACGTTATCGCGTTCCTGACATGGGTTGCCGAACAAGTCGGCGAAGAGGCGCGGTTCATGCATCAGGGGATGACATCCTCCGATGTGCTTGACACCTGCCTTGCCGTCCAATTGACTCAGGCGACGGACCTGTTGCTCGCTGACATGGATGCGCTGCTGGCCGCCATCAAAAGCCGCGCGATGGAACATAAGTTCACGCCGACCATTGGCCGCAGCCATGGCATCCACGCCGAACCCATCACCTTTGGGATGAAGCTGGCGCAGGCTTATGCCGAATTTGCCCGCGGCCGCGCACGTCTGGTTGCGGCGCGTGCCGAAATCGCGACCTGTGCGATTTCGGGCGCCGTCGGCACCTTCGCCAATATTGACCCCAAAATAGAGGCGCATGTTGCGGCCAAGCTCGGCCTTGCCGTTGAACCTGTATCAACGCAGGTCATTCCCCGCGACCGCCATGCCATGTATTTTGCGACGCTGGGCGTCATCGCCTCATCTATTGAGCGTCTGGCGACCGAAGTGCGTCATTTGCAGCGCACGGAGGTGCTGGAGGCGGAGGAATATTTTGCGCCGGGGCAAAAGGGCAGCTCCGCCATGCCGCATAAGCGCAACCCGATCTTGACCGAAAACCTGACGGGCCTTGCCCGTATGGTCCGTGGCTATGTCACACCCGCGCTCGAAAATGTCGCCTTATGGCATGAACGCGACATCAGCCATTCGAGCGTTGAACGCTATATCGGCCCCGATGCCACCATCACGCTCGATTTCGCGTTGGGCCGTCTGACGGGCGTCATCGACAAGTTGCTGATCTACCCCGATCGGATGCAAAAGAATCTTGATCGCATGGGCGGGCTTGTCCATTCGCAGCGCGTCCTGTTGGCACTGACTCAGGCGGGGATTAGCCGCGAAGACAGCTACCGCATTGTGCAACGCAATGCGATGAAGGTGTGGGAGTCAGATGGCGCAGAATCGTTAATGGAACTGCTTAAAGCCGACCCGGATGTCACCGCAAAAATGACCGCGACGGAAATCGAAGATCGTTTCAATCTTGATTATCATTTCAAGCACATCGACACTATTTTCGAGCGGGTGTTCGGCTAAGAACGCCTCCTTTGTGTGAAGCGCATGTGAGGAAAAGACACTATCCCCTACCCAAAGGGGGAAAGTTTCCATAAGATATACGTCAGAAGGAGAAGCCGCACGATGCGATTTCTAAAAACGCTGATTTGGGTAACGATCATTATCGGGTTGATTGTGTTCGCGATCAACAATTGGGACGCTGTGTCCGTCCGCCTTTGGGGCGGTCTTCGCTTGGATACGAAATTGCCAGCTTTGGTTATTGTCGCATTCCTGCTTGGGTTTTTGCCGCTATACCTTGTGCACCGCACACAGATATGGCGCATGAAACGGCGCATATTGACGCTTGAGGGCAAGCAGCGGACATCGGCTTTCCCCCCGCCACCTGCCTCTCCTCCCCCTGCTTACACTGCTGTGGATTCGATATGACCAACCCAATCTTCGTCGCCATCGACACGCCCTATCTGGACAACGCGCTGGAATTGACCCGCCGGATCAAGGGACAGGTTGGCGGGGTGAAACTCGGCCTCGAATTTTTCTGCGCCAATGGCCATCATGGCGTGCATGAGGTGCAGAAATTGGGCCTACCGATTTTCCTCGACCTTAAATTGCACGACATTCCCAATACCGTTGCCAAGGCGATGCAGGCGATCAACGTGCTTGAACCCGCCATCGTCACCATCCACGCCGCCGGTGGCCGCGCGATGATGGAGGATGCCAAGGCTGCGGCAGGCCTGCATACCAAGGTGGTTGCGGTAACGGTGCTGACCAGCCTGGACGATCATGATCTGAACCATGTGGGTGTATCGGACAGCCCGGAGCAGCAAGTCGCCCGCTTGGCCGCGCTCGCGCAAGAGGCTGGCCTTGATGGCATTGTCTGTTCGGGGCATGAAGTGAAAGCCGCCAAAAAGGCGTGGAAGGATGGTTTCTTCGTCGTCCCCGGCCTTCGCCCCACTGGCGGCACCGCCGCCGACCAAAAACGCACTGTAACGCCCAGACAGGCCCGTGACGATGGCGCGAGCATATTGGTCATCGGCAGACCCATCACCAAAGCAGAAAGCCCTGACGACGCTGCACGGGCGATTATGGGCACGCTTTAAGTCATCCGCATTGCCCGTCACCCTGAACTTGGGGGAAGTTGCATCGACCATCAATCGACCATCATATGCATCGTCATCCCGAACTTGTTTCGGGATAACGCGCAACAGCGGCAGTT
>JAEMTM010000013.1 GCA_016462305.1 Sphingomonadaceae bacterium
ATTACCCAACAATCTCTTCAGGCTTGAAGAAATAGGCGATTTCGATGGCGGCGTTTTCGTCGCTGTCCGAGCCATGGACGGTGTTGGCTTCGATGCTTTCGGCCAGTTCCTTGCGGATCGTGCCGGGTTCAGCATTTTCGGGGTTTGTCGCGCCCATGATGTCGCGGTTGCGTTGCATGGCGTCTTCGCCTTCAAGCACTTGCACGACCACTGGCCCGCTGATCATGAATTCGACGAGTTCGCCAAAGAACGGGCGTTCTTTGTGCACGGCGTAAAAGCCTTCGGCTTGTGCACGCGACATGTGAATGCGCTTTGATGCCACAACGCGCAGGCCAGCTTCTTCAAGCATCTTGGTCACGGCACCTGTCAGGTTGCGGCGTGTTGCGTCGGGCTTGATGATCGAAAATGTGCGCGTAACCGCCATGAGATGCTCCAAAGATATAGGGGTGAATGTGGCGGGCGTCTAACGACGCTTGGCCTTTTGTGCAAGCATTATGGGCCTTGGACCCATTTGCCGCCATCCTGTTTCCAGTAACGCCGCTCCACGCCATCGCTTAAGCTGCGCCACGCGGCGCGCGCATTGTCCGTGTGGCTGGGCGGAAAAAGGTAAAAAATGCGGTCGAATTCTTTTTCAATCGGACGCCAATTTCCATCGGCAATGGCCACAAAACGCGCTTTATTAGTAGCTTCGGCATCATGGGACAGCAATATGGGTTGCAGGGCATCCTCCCCCTCGCCTGCCGTGGCATGCGCCAGAAAACTGTCCGCCTTTGCCGTCCACAGCGCGGATGATATGGCGTCCAACTGCGCTTTGTCGTCACTGACGATCAATAACCGCCCATCATCGTCCAATATACGCTGGGCAATGAGGGCAAGTATTTTTTCAGCAGGATCGCGGGTGAGCTGATAGAAATCGACCTGCATGATGCGGCCACATCAGCCTTCGAAATTGTCGGCGACGAAGCGATCAAGCAAGCGCACGCCAAATCCGGTTGCGCCCTTGTCCCACACGGGACCCGGCTTTTCGGCCCACACGGTCCCGGCAATATCAAGATGCGCCCATTTCACGCCGTCCTTGATAAAGCGGCCCAAGAATTGCGCGGCGGTAATCGAACCTGCGCCTTTCCCGCCGATATTCTTCATATCGGCAATCGGGCTGTCGATCATCTTGTCATAAGCCTTCGACAAGGGAAAGCGCCAGAGCGGGTCGCCCGAAGCCTTACTCGCCGCCGTGAGCTTATCGGCAAGTTCATCACTGTTCGAAAATAGCCCTGCATATTCACTGCCAAGCGACACAATGATCGCGCCCGTCAGTGTCGCCAAATCGACGATATATTCTGGGTTATACTTCTGCTGCACCCAATGCAGCGCGTCGCACAGAACAAGGCGGCCTTCTGCGTCGGTGTTCAGCACTTCGATTGTTTGGCCCGACATTGACGTGACGACATCACCGGGACGTTGCGCATTACCGTCCGGCATGTTCTCCACAAGGCCGCAGACGCCAACGACATAGGCCTTGGCCTTGCGTCCCGCCAATGCCTTCATGGCACCTGCAACCGCGCCCGCGCCGCCCATATCCCACTTCATATCTTCCATGCCTGCGGCTGGCTTGATGGAGATGCCGCCAGTGTCGAACGTCACGCCCTTGCCGACCAATGCGACTGGCCGTTGCTGAGCGCCGCCAGTGCCGTCCCACTTCATGACCAGCAGGCGCGCTGGACGACGAGATCCTTGCGCCACGCCCAACAGCGCCCCCATGCCAAGCGCCGCCATATCCTTATCATCCAGCACGCTGATTTCGACGCCCAGTTCTTTCAAATGCTGGCAACGCTCAACGAAGCTTTCGGGATAAATGATATTAGCGGGTTCAGTCACCAATTCCTTAGTCAGGGCAACGCCCTCGGCCACCGCATGGTAACTTGTCCAATGTGCGCTGGCCTCTTTAGGCGCAGCAACGACGGTGAACGAATCCACGGTCGGCTTTGACGTTTCGGGCAATTTGGTGCGATATTTGTCCATCCGCCAGTTGCGCAGCGTTGCGCCAAAAGCGACCTCTGCCGCGTGTTGCGCCGTCAGATTAGCCCCATGAATGGCAATGTGCTTTGCGCCCGATGTCTGCACCTTGGCGATAATGTCTCCGCCAGCTTTCTGGTAATCAGCCGCCTTACCTTCCGCCACGCCCAATAGCATGATGCGCACCAACTTACCGTCTTGTTCGTTGATCAACAGAAAATTTTGTCCAGCAGTACCCTCAAACCGCGCAAGCCTTGCGGTTGCGTGAATAATGTCCGATTTTTCCAAGGGAAATTCGAAATCGGCAAAACTGCCTTTGGTAACGATAAATGCGAGCACGTCGGCATCCTGCGGGCGCGCGTGGGTAAAATTGATTTTCATGGAAATAAACAGCCTTTCCGCCGAGTGTCATGTTTGACGTTTCTATAGGCCTATTACCCGTTCCGGTTAAAGCAAAAGATGCTATGAATATGCGAACGCTTAAACCCAAATAATGCCATGCGTGGCAACATGGGTGGACCCACGGCAATAGCGGCGATAAGGGGTATATCGGTTTTTATGATTATTTCCGTCCCCCGCCCCGCCCTTTTTCGTTTCCTGCTGATGCCGATATTGCTCGGATGCGGCGCGTTGCCGACAGTCGCGATGGCCCAAACCGCAGCATCCGCCGAAACAACGCAGCAGGCCAGCAACCCGATCGGATTTTCTGCTGCGGATATCGACTATGATTCGAATACCGAAGTCGTAACGGCCAAAGGCAACGTAATTGCCAATCGCGACGGTTATGTCGTGCGCGCAGATACTATCATATGGAACCGCACGACTGGCCAAGTTTTGGCCGAGGGAAACATCCGGACGGTCGGACCAGATGGTGACGTCGCTTATGGCGACAAAGTCGAACTTACCGACGCCCTAAAAGACGCCGTTATCAACAATATGCTGGTGGTGCTGGCCGACAAGAGCCGCCTCGCCGCCAATCGTGGCGCACGCAAAGATGGCGTCTATACGCTAAACTATGCAGCCTACACGGCATGTATGGTCGAAACCGCCGATGGCTGCCCGAAAAAGCCAAGCTGGGAGGTAAAGGCGGTCAAAGTCGTCTATGATCCCGCCAAGAAACGTGCTGATTACGAAGGTGCGCGTATCGAGCTTTTTGGGTTGCCCGTTATACCGTTACCGTTTTTATCGCATCCTGTCGGTACACAGGCGGGCAGCGGCTTTCTCGTTCCAAGCATCGGTTTCTCCCGCAACAACGGCGTTGAGCTAGAACAATCTTATTTTTGGCGTATCGCCCAAAATCAGGATTTAACCGGAGCAGTAACCGTATTTTCCAATACAGCGCCTTTGGGCCGTGTGAATTTTCGGTCATTGGAAAAATATGGCGCGGTCGATCTAACGGCCTATGGCACATATAGTGATCGCATTAGCACTGGCGGAGTTGAAAGCTCTGTTGGGAAAAATGTGTTTCGTGGATATCTGGAGGGCGCTGGCAAGTTTCAATTCGACCCATATTGGTCATTTTCGGCATCCGGTCGCTATGCATCCGACCGGACATTCCTGCGGCGCTATAACATCAGCCGCGACGACAGGCTGCGTTCGACATTTTCGGCAGAGCGCATTGGCGACAAAAGCTATTTTTCATTGGCAGGCTGGGCTGTGCAGACCTTGCGTCCAGGTGATCAGCAAGGGCTTGCGCCTATTGCGCTGCCCGAAATAGATTACCGCTTGCGTATGGATGCCCCGGTGGTTGGGGGAAGTTTTCAGCTTCAGGCCAACAGCCTAGCCATTGCCCGCACGGAGGGACAAGACACGCAACGGGCCTTTGCCTCTGCCAAGTGGGACTTGCGGACAATTAATGGCCTTGGTCAAGAAATGAGCTTTAATTTGCTTGCGCGAGGCGATGTCTACAATAGTGACGATAATGCAAGCACGCTTACGGCAATTTACCGCGGTGAAACCGGCTGGCAAACGCGCAGCATATTTGCAGCGGCGGCAGACGTTAAATGGCCTTTCGTAGGACAAGCCCTTGGCGGTACGCAGATTTTCACGCCACGCGTTCAGGTCGTGGCAGCGCCGGCCATTAGCAATCTGAAGATTCCAAACGAAGATTCGCGGGCTGTCGACCTTGAGGATAGCAATCTTTTCGCGCTGAACCGGTTTCCAGGCTATGATCGGTTTGAAGGCGATCTTCGCGTGACCTATGGCTTCGACTGGGCCTTGCGGAAGACCAATTTTACGGCCGATGTCAATTTGGGTCAAAGCTACCGCCTATCCAACCGAGCTTCGATTTTCCCCGACGGGACGGGACTTTCGGACAAAGCATCAGACATTGTCGGCCGTTCAGAATTTCGCTTTAAGAATATCGTAAAGCTAACGCACCGTTTCAGACTGGATAAGGACAATTTGGCCATCCGTCGCAACGAGATCGACGCCACGATTGGCTCACGCGGAACGTATCTTCAGGCTGGCTATCTGAAGTTGAACCGCAACATTGGTCCAACGTTAGAAGATTTGAAGGATCGCGAAGAAATTCGTCTTGGGGGACGTGTCCGTGTTGCCCGCTATTGGTCGGTTTTTGGCTCGACCATCCTTGATCTGACCGGCACCGCCGAAGATCCCAAAAGCCTCTCGGATGGGTTCGACCCCATCCGGCACAGGCTTGGCGTCTCTTATGATGATGACTGCTTGTCATTAAGCCTCACATGGCGGCGCGACTATCAGCCTGTGGGCGATTCCAAGAGCGGCAACAGCTTCCTGTTCCGTCTGGCATTTCGCAATCTGGGTGTGTAAGGCGTCGTTAAGAAATATTCTGACGGGTTTTTGGCCGCTCATCTGCTGTTCAGCAGGCATTGGCTAACTGACCGTCAGAAGCTGATACTGTATTGGATCAATATCAATGAAGTTATTCACGCGCCTGTCCTTAGCTGCCGTGCTCGTTTCCGCCACGGCACTGACACCGCTAATTGCGCAAACGGCCTCTGATGCTATCGCCCCTGAGTCCAATTTGGCTATACCCGAAGGACAGAAATTGTTCGGCAAAAACGACCCCAATGTGCGTCGTGCAACTGCGCAGGTGAATGGTGAAATCATCACTGGCACAGACATTGATCAACGCCTTGCGCTCATCGTCGCTGCGAATGACAACAAATTACCGCCAGAAGAAGTTGCCCGTTTTCGCGCACAAATCTTGACCAATTTGATTGATGAAACATTGCAGATCCAAGAGGCGGCGGCCAATAAAATTGAAGTCACCGAGGCTGAGGTAAACCAATATTTCGGCCGTATCGCGCAACAAAACTTCAACCGTCCAACAAGCGAAGTTGAAAAATACCTGACATCCATTGGTGCGTCAGTCGCAACACTCAAGCGCCAGATTAAGGGCGAACTTTCGTGGAGCCGACTGCTTTCGCGCAATGTGCGACCATCGGCCAATGTGAGCGATGACGAGGTTATCGCGATTATGGAACGTATTAAGGCGACTAAGGGCACCACTGAATATCGCTTGGGCGAAATTTATCTGGCGGCGACGCCTGAAACATTGCCGTCAGTGCAGGAAAATGTGCGAAAAATAATCGAGCAATTGCGCCAAGGCGGCAATTTTGTCGCTTACGCTCGGCAGTTTTCTGAAGCATCTACTGCGTCCGTCGGCGGTGATCTAGGTTGGTTGTCACTTGCGCAATTGCCACAGTCGCTGGCCACGGCAGCAGCGAGTATGAACAGTAACGAGATTAAAGCCGTGGCATCGCCCGGCGGAATCTCCATCCTATTACTGATCGATAAACGCCAAGTGGCAACCTCTGATCCGCGAGACTCCGTGTTAAGTCTGAAGCAAATTGCCATCAGCTTCCCTAAGGGCACGACCGAAGCGCAGGTGACGCCATTGATAAAGAGGTTCAGCGAGGAAACGCAACAAATCTCCGGCTGCGGTGTCGCGGACGAGATGGCACGCAAACTTGGCGCTGATGTGGTGAACCGAGACGGTATCAAAATACGCGATTTACCTGCTCCATTACAGCAGGTTATGCTCGATTTACAGGTTGGCCAATCAACACCACCTTATGGTTCTTTGGAAGACGGCGTTCGCGTATTCGTCCTATGTGGTCGCGACGCACCACAAGAGGCCGCGTCCGAGAGTTTTGACGAAATCATGTCGCGATTGGAAGAAGACCGCGTGAACAAGCGCGCCCGCATCTACCTGCGCGATTTGCGCCGCGACGCCGTTATCGAATATAATTGATGCCGTCGGGCCGACTGGAACTGCCGCTGGCCGTTTCGGTCGGTGATCCGGCTGGTATCGGGCCGGAAATCATTGGAAAAGCATGGGAAGCTCGCCACGCTTCTGGCTTGGCACCTTTCTTTGCCATTGGCGACATTGGAAGTTTCGCACCGCACTGGCATGGCCCAGTTGTCCGCATTGAGAACCCGGCGGATACCTTCAAGCATTTTGATAGCGCGTTGCCGGTCATTCAATTGCATAACTGCTTATCGGTTGTTCCAGGACGTCCCGACCTAGATGGCGCACATTGTGCGTATCAGGCGTTGGAAATGGCGATTGGCTTTGCCCGGGCGGGGAGCGCCGCCGCCTTGGTCACTGGTCCTGTTTCCAAATCGCAGCTTTATGCCGTTGGGTTTACGCATCCCGGCCAGACCGAATTCATTGCCGAACGCTGCGGCGTAGCCAAAAATAACGCGGTCATGATGCTCGCTGGCCCGGACCTGCGCGTGGTCCCGATGACGACCCATATTCCGCTTGCCGAAGTCGCGGCAAAGCTGGACGGAAGGTTGATCCGTCAACGCCTGCGCGCCACGGCAAAGGGATTGCAGCGCAATTTTGGTATCGAAAATCCACGGCTCGCGGTCGCTGGTTTCAACCCCCATGCCGGAGAATCGGGCAATATGGGCCGCGAAGAACTCGACATATTTGAACCAGCTATCGCGCAGATTAGGAGCGAAGGATTCAACGTCATTGGCCCCCTGCCCGCCGACACAATGTTTCATGCCGAGGCACGGGCGCACTATGACGCCGCCTTATGCGCCTATCATGACCAAGCGCTTATCCCACTGAAAACACTGTATTTCCATGATGCTGTCAACATCACTCTTGGATTGCCCGTCGTCAGGACATCGCCGGACCATGGCACGGCTTTCGGTATAGCTGGCCAAAATAAGGCACTGCCATATTCCATGATTGCGGCAATCAAAATGGCGGAGTCAGCGGCATTATACCGCCTTGCCGCCGCCGACGGTGGTTGATGACGGTTGCACTGCCCCCACTTAGGGAAGTCATTGCGCGCCACGGCCTGTCCGCCAGCAAGGCGCTTGGCCAAAACTTCCTTTTTGATGAAAAACTGCTTGATCGTATCGCGGCCATTCCCGGCCCATTGGCGGGCGAAATTGTGTATGAGGTTGGCCCCGGCCCTGGTGGCCTCACACGGGCACTGTTGCGCGCCGGGGCACATGTTGTTGCCGTAGAGCGCGACCATCGCTGTTTACCGGCGCTCGCCGATCTGGCGGAGGCATTTCCCGGCCAATTACGGGTGATTGAGGGCGATGCCCTCAAAATCGATCCCTTTGCCGAAATCGGCGCGCCCTTTCACATCGTTTCCAACCTGCCCTATAATGTGGGCACCGCGCTGGCCGTTGGCTGGCTTGGCGGCAATGCATGGCCCCCAACATGGAAAAGCCTCACGCTTATGTTCCAGCGCGAAGTTGCTGACAGAATAGTGTCCTCCCCTGGCACCGGCGCTTTTGGCCGCCTGGCCATATTGGCGCAGTGGCGTTCGAATGCTTCCATTGCAATGCCAGTCCATCGCTCCGCCTTTACCCCGCCGCCAAAGGTCATGTCCGCCGTCGTGCACATCACACCCAAGGAAGCGGCAAACGGAGTCAAAATGTCGGTATTGGAAAATCTGACGGGTGCCGCCTTCGGGCAGAGGCGCAAAATGCTCCGGCAAAGTCTCAAAAGCGTTCCCGGCGCTTTGGAGGCACTCCACAGAACTGGAATTGCCGAAGATCGCCGTCCTGAAACCATAAGCATAGCCGAATGGTGCGCACTCGCACGGGAAATTGGATAACCCAATACGCTAGGGGTGGTCCTTTTATGCTACCAAAGCTAAGACGATGTCATGCCTAACCTAACCAACAGCGAACGACAGGTTCTTGAAACAATTCATCAGCGGCTTATGCTTGACCAGGTAGAAAGCTGGTCGGCGGTGAACAGCGGTTCCGGCAATCTCGATGGCTTGGCGACGACCGCAAAAATGTTGGCCGATGCGTTTTCAGTTCTTCCTGGCGAAGTTGCCCTGATTAATCCCGAACCGGTCGACCGCGTACTGGCCGACGGAACCATCAAAACTGTCGCGCATGGGCAGCATCTGTTGGTCAGTGTGCGCCCTGATGCGCCAACACAATTGTTGTTTACGGGCCATATGGACACGGTTTTTCCTGCGGACCATGAATTTCAGAAGCTGCGCTGGTTGGATGACGGGGTGCTCAATGGCCCCGGTGTTGCCGACATGAAAGGCGGTATTTCCGTCATGCTCGCCGCATTGCGTGCGGTTGAACTTTCGGCAAGCCTCTCGCGTACGGGGTATCAAATCCTTATCAACAGCGATGAGGAAGTTGGCTCACCTTCATCAGCGAAACTCATAACCGAGCTTGCGCGGAACAAGTTGGCAGCGTTGACCTATGAACCTGCACTGCCCGACGGCACGCTGGCCGGGGCACGTGGCGGGAGTGGCAATTTCTCAATCATTTTTTCAGGCTTGTCAGCACATGCCGGGCGCAACCCCGATGATGGCCGCAATGCGTTATTGGCGGCGGCGGACCTCGCGCTTCGGCTCAAGCGGCTCTCGCGCGAAGGGCTATCGGTCAACCCAGCCAAAATCGATGGTGGCAGTCCAAATAATGTAGTGCCCAACCACGCCATCTTGCGTGTGAACTTCCGGCCACGTACGCCGGAGATTGTGACACAGACCGAGGCAGATTTGCACCGGATCATCGCCGACATCGAACGCGAACATGACGTGCGTGCCCATCTGCATGGCAGTTTTGGCCGCCCACCCAAGCCAATAGACGACGGAGCCGCCAAGCTATTTGCCCTCGTAAAGCAAACTGGCGCTGATCTTGGTTTATCCATTACCTGGCGTTCCAGCGGCGGGGTATGTGATGGCAATAATATCGCGGCATGCGGCGTCCCGGTGGTCGACACAATGGGCGTTCGTGGTGGCAATATTCACAGCAAAGATGAATTCCTCATCGTCGAAAGCCTAACCGAGCGTGCGCAATTGTCCGCACTAACCATCATGCGTTTATCAGAAAAAGGGGCATTATGACTTTCCTGATCCGTCCGGCAAATATGGGCGATTTGCAACCGATTTACGAAATGGCGAAACGCACCGGCGGTGGTTTCACCAACTTGCCACCGGACAAGGAAGCGCTGTCGGCAAAGCTGGAACGGTCTGCCGCTGGATTTGACCGTGAGGGGGATGATGTCGCCGACGACCTATATGTGTTTGTGTTACAGAACAGTCTCACCGGCGAAGTGCGCGGCACTTGCCAAATCTTTGGCAAGGTTGGGCAGACATGGCCGTTTTACAGCTATCGCATTGGCGCACTAACCCAGCATAGTATGGAATTGGAACGCACATTCCGTGCGGACATCTTAAACCTCTCGACCGATCTGGAGGGCAGCACGGAAGTCGGCGGTTTGTTCCTCCACCCCGGTGAACGCGCTGGCGGGCATGGCCTGTTGATTGCGCGCAGCCGTTATCTTTTCATTCGCAATCACCGCCAAAGGTTCGCAGACAGAACTATTGCCGAATTACGCGGCGTGATCGACGAGGCTGGCGGCTCTCCTTTCTGGGATGGCGTGGCCGGACGCTTTTTCGGGATGAGCTTTCAAGAGGCCGACGAATTCAACGCGAAATTCGGCAACCAATTCATTGCCGACCTCATGCCCAAGCACCCAGTGTATATCGCCATGCTTCAGGAAAGCGCAAAAGCCGTTATTGGCGTGCCGCACCCTTCTGGCCGCGCGGCCATGCGTATGCTGGAAAATGAAGGTTTCGGGTGGGAAAATTATGTCGACATTTTTGACGGTGGCCCAACCATGACCGCCCGCACTGACCAGATCCGGAGCATCCGTGAGGCAAAGGATGTGACGATAACGGAGATAAGCCATTCCGTGCGCGAACAGAAAAGCGACCAAAAGAAGTTGCTTACATTGGGCCGCTTGCACGCGTTCAAGGCCGCTTATGGCTGGATTGATGATCGCGGCGATGACGTCATCATTGATGCAGAATGTGCGCGGGCGCTGAATATCTCGATTGGCGATCAGGTGACTTATGTGGAGCGGTCTTAATGGCTTTGGTGGAAATCAATTTTGACGGAATCATAGGACCAAGCCATAATTATGCCGGGCTAAGCCTTGGCAATTTGGCTTCGTCAAACAACGCTGGCGCGGCATCTTACCCCAGAGCTGCGGCGTTACAGGGCATTGAGAAGATGCGCGCCAACATTGGTCTTGGTCTGGCGCAAGGCTTTTTCATGCCGCTTGACCGGCCAAACCAGAACTGGCTCACCGGGCTTGCAACCGACATGCAATCGGCCGAGCCACATATCCGCGCAGCCGCTTTTTCGGCTTCGGCGATGTGGGCGGCCAATGCGGCGACCGTTTCGCCCGGACCAGACACGGCGGACGGCAAATGCCATTTGTCGGCGGCAAATTTGCTCACCATGGCGCACCGAAGCCATGAATGGACAGGAACGCTGGCGCAGTTGCAGTTGGCCTTTGCTAATGAACGGCATTTTGCGGTGCATGGCCCCGTGCCAGCGCCATTTGGCGACGAGGGTGCAGCCAATTTCATGCGCTTATGCGCATCGCATGATGCAGCGGGTGTCGAAATATTTGTCTATGGCAAAACCGGCGGCCCCTTCCCTGCGCGGCAGCATATTGAGGCTTCAAAGGCCATAGCACGCGCGCACCGGCTTGACCCGGCCAAAACTTTGTTCGTGCAGCAATCCGAAGTTGCCATCGCCGCTGGCGCGTTTCACAATGATGTCGTCGCCGTGGCAAATGAACGCGTGCTTTTCACGCATGAACATGCGTTTGAGTACCCAGAACAGACCTATGCCGATGTTAAACGGCTTATGCCTGCGGCAGAGATCATCATCGTGCCAGCAGACCGCATCAGCCTTGCAGACGCCATTCAAAGCTATTTGTTCAATGCGCAGTTGGTCACCTTACCCGACGGCGGCATGGCGCTTATTTTGCCCAGCGAAGCGCAAGAAAATGCCCGGGTTTGGGGCTGGCTGACCGAAATGGTCGATGGCAATGGCCCCATCCGCAGGCTTGTGCCCGTGGACGTGCGCCAATCAATGGCAAATGGCGGCGGCCCAGCCTGCCTGCGCCTGCGCGTTGTTGCCGATCCCGCAACGGTTGACCCGCGCTTCATTGCCGATGCGGCAAAGCTGGACGCCATAGCGGAAATTGTTGCCGCGCATTGGCCAGAAAGCATCACGCCCGACCAGCTTGGCGACGCCGATTTGCTGGATAAGGTCCGGTCGGCGCGGTTGGCGTTGTTGGAGGCCACCGATCTCATTACGCTCGCCTGACGGTCCAGATTTCTAACACCGCACGGGGCTTGGACCATTGAGGTTAAAGCATCAACTCGGCACGCGGTTATAAAAAGGGTCCCGGATTCTGTTGCCCGGCTCCGGGGGGCCGCTGTAACCTTTCTGTTGCCCGGCCGGTTCGGCCGCGTTCTTTTAGTGTAAGTTTAGACCGTGAGGCCCAAAATTACGCTGCGAGAGCAAGTGCTGAGTTATCGTTTGCACCTATTGGTTATGAACCATTTCACGGCTTATTCATGCCGGGCAAAAACAATGCTTTTCAACGCACGTCGATCCTAGTTCAGCCCCTCCAAGACCTCTGACAATCAGAGATTTTGGTGGAGCTGCCGGGTACCGCCCCCGGGTCCGCTGCACCTATTGCACATCGCAATTTATCACCATAGCCGGGCGAACCCGGCACCGACCCATATAGGCTCTTTTTCGTGAATGTGAAGTGAAGGCGGTTACAGACCCTGCATATTTCGGCTTTCTGCGGGAATATGGACAACCAATCCGTCAAGTTCGGGCCTCAGGATGATTTGGCAAGACAGGCGGCTCGTGCGTCGTGCGCCACTAGCCAGGTCAAGCATATCCTCCTCATCCTCAACTGCGCGGGGCAGCCTGTCGAACCAATCCTTATCAATGATCACATGGCAGGTGGAACAGGCCATTTGTCCTTCGCAGGTGCCCTCCAAAGACTGTCCAGCGGCTTGCGCGACGTCGAGCAGGCTGCGACCATCGACTGCTTGCACCTCTTGCGATTCGCCGTCGGCACTGATGAACGTGACTGTGATCATAACATCGCCTCTGCTGCTCGGTTGATTGCCTCTGCCGCAATATCAATCTCTTCAACCGTCGTATAGCGGCCAAAGCCCAAGCGGATGGAAGATTTTGCCTGCGCATCGGTCAGGCCGATCGCGCGTAACACATGGCTTGGGCGGCCAGAGCCACTGGCACAAGCACTCCCCGCAGAAAATGCGATGTTCCGGCATTCGGAAATCAGCCGCGCCGCGTCAACGCCTTCGCGGCGAATGTTGAGGTTGCCTTTATAGCGTTCAGTCATTGCGCCATTAATGGTCCAGTCAGCGAACGCGGCCAAAGCGCGGTCCCACAGGGCGGAGATATGCACGGCGTCCGTTTCCATCCGTTCCGCTGCCAATTTCGCCGCAGCGCCAAAGCCGGCGCATAAGGCAGGTGAGAGCGTGCCAGAGCGCATGCCTTGCTCTTGCCCCCCGCCGAGCATTTGTGGGGCCAGTGACACGCCATCGCGCACCCACAAAGCGCCGATGCCCTTTGGCCCATGCATTTTATGCGCGGATATTGCGATCATGTCGGGGCCATCGGGAATAGGCATCCGGCCAAATGCTTGCACGGCATCGCACAGGAAAAGCTTGTTCTGGGCGTGGGCGGCAGCGGCGAGATCGGCAATAGGTTGAATGGTTCCAATCTCGTTGTTGATAAGCATGACGGCCAATAGTTCCTCCCCAGCATGGGGAGGGGGACCACGCAAAGCGTGGTGGAGGGGGTCTGCGGCAATATGTGGCGGTTTGTCTTCCGCCCCCTCCGTCACGCCTGCGGCGTGCCACCTCCCCGTTTCGGGGAGGATTTGAAGAGCGCCTTCTTCAGTCACGGCTAGCACCTGACCATGCCGCGCATGCACGATATCCAAAACCGCAGCATGCTCGGTCGCAGCCGCGCTCACCGGCAGACCAGTTCCCATAATCGCCAGATTAATCGCTTCTGTCGCGCCGGAGGTAAAGATAACGCGCCCGCCGGGCGGCAACAAAGCCGCCACCTGATCACGGGCGACTTCAACCGCTGCTGCCGCCGCTCTGCCCGCTGCATGGGCGCTGTGCGGGTTTGCAAAGCCGGTCTTTAGCCAAGGCTCCATTGCCGCAAAGGCTTCGGGCGCGAGCGGCGTCGTGGCTTGATAGTCCAGATATATCATGCGGCTTTTGCGCGGGCGGCGATGCTGCGCCAGACATCGATGAAGCGCGCGACCTCAGCGTCATTTGTGTCAACGCCAAAGCTGACGCGGATGACTTCGGATGCAGACCTATCATCCCATCCCATCGCGCCAAGCACATGGCTGGTTTTCAGCGTGCCAGACGAGCAGGCGCTGCCCGCAGAAACCGCGACCCCCGCCATGTCAAGGTTGATAAGCTGGCTCGATGCGGCAACGCCGGGCATATGGTAACTGCCGATGGTCGCGAGCCGGTCGCTTTCCAACGCAATGACAACGCCGCCAGATTCGACAACAGCGTCTTCCAATATTTTGCGGAGGCGGACCGCGTTTTCCATCCACAAAAACCCCGCCTCAAGCGCCACTGCAAATCCGATTGCAGCAGGCAAATTCTCCGTCCCACGTCTATAGCCTTGCTCTTGACCACCGGTCGGTGATAATAATCCAAGATTGCGCACGAGCAATGCGCCCATGCCCGGCGGCCCGCCCAATTTATGCGCCGAGACCGCAATCATATCAGCATCGGGAAGCGGCAGTTTCCCGGCGCTCTGTGAACAATCGGCGAAGAATATGCCGCCAACGTCCCGCACAGCGCCCGCAATCTCCTTCATGGGTTGGATAACGCCGGTTTCATTGTTCACGGATTGAACGGCATATCGTGCGTTGCCCATAATCGCACCAACATCAACCTGTCCGCCAACCACGACCGGCAAACGGTTCGGCCCAGCCACCGCCAGCACCGCATCATGCTCCACCGCACTCGCCACCGCCGCTGTGCCTCGAAGCCCAAGCGCAATCGCTTCGCTAGCGCCGCTGGTCAGGATGACTTCGCCATCCCAATCCAGCGCGGCGGCAATCCGCCTGCGTGCGTCCTCTAGCGCAAAGCGGGCCACCCTGCCCTCTTGATGCGGCGATGACGGATTGGCCCAACGCACCATTGCTTCGGCCATCGCCGCGCGCGCCGCCGGAATGACGGGCGTTGTGGCGGCATGATCCAGATAGATGCGGCTTTGGTCGGGCATAGCTTCCATGACAGTTGCGAAAATCGCCACTGCTCCTATATAGCGCTTCCAGTTCCTGCAAAGCCCGAACCGTCGGGTAAAACTCGGCACACACACTTAGAATCGAAATTTTTATGCCCGCCATTGCTATTCCCGGTCCAGAAGGCCGCCTCGAAGCCCGTTTTTCGCCGCCGCCGCGCCCACGCGCACCCATTGCAATGATACTGCATCCGCACCCACAAGCGGGCGGAACAATGAACGACCGCATCACGCAACAGCTTTACAAAACTTTTGTAGCGCGCGGTTTTGGCGTCTTACGCTTCAACTTTCGTGGCGTTGGCCGAAGCGAAGGCGAATTTGACAATGGTATAGGTGAATTGTCTGACGCAGCGTCCGCGCTCGATTGGGTCCAAAGCTTCCACCCCGAAGCGTCCACCACATGGATCGCCGGTTTCAGCTTTGGCGCGTGGATCGGAATGCAACTTTTGATGCGCCGCCCGGAAATCCGTGGCTTCATCTCGGTTGCGCCTCCAGCCAACATGTATGATTTCAGCTTTCTGGCGCCTTGCCCTTCATCGGGTATCATCATTCAGGGCGTGAATGACGAAGTCGTGAACCCGAATGCGGTGCAAAAGCTGGTAGACAAACTCCGCACCCAGCGGCACATCACCATTCATCATGACGAAATTCCCCGCGCAAACCATTTCTTTGAAAATGAAATGGAATTGCTGATGGCATCGGTGAACGGCTATCTCGATTTCCGGTTGGACCCGAACTGTCCTATTAAGTGAATTTTTTACGCAGGGGGGCGAAGGACGCGGAGGTTTTCCTGCTGTCATTCTGAACTTGTTTTCATCCGTCACCCTGAACTTGTTTCAGGGTGACGTTGGATTAACGGCTCTCCGCGCCCTCTGCGCCTCTGCGCGAACCAATCAGCGTTGTTCGACTGCCCCAGTCACCAGTGATTGGCCCTTTTCATCCGGCACCACCCATATCGCCACATTGGCGAAGATAACCAAGGCCGCCGCGACCATCAGCCACATTTGCTGGCTCGCGCCGTCCCGCCGCCAGCGTTTCCATGCCCCATAGAGCAGCAAGAAAGCCGACAGCATGGCGATGGACAATATGGCATTAAGCATGATCGCACCCATAAAGACGGTGGATAAGCTGCGCAATCACGGAAATTCGGCATGGCCTTTTGCGGCGTGGTCCCATAGGGGAAGCCTAGTTCGACTCAAGCTGCTACAGGATGTGCCATGCGTATCGCCATCGCCTCAGATCATGCCGCTCTCGCGCTGAAATCAGCGTTAGCTGAATATTTGCGCGCTGCCGGACATGATGTCGCCGACCTTGGCCCCCATGATGACGCTTCAGTGGACTATCCCGATTACGGATACAGGCTTGCAAGCGCGATAGCCGACGGTTCGGCGGAACGCGGCGTTGCCTTATGTGGGTCCGGCATTGGTATTTCTATCGCCGTGAACCGTAACCCTGCCGCACGCGCCGCTCTTGTGTCTGAACCACTGTCGGCCCGCCTGTCCCGCGAACATAATGATGCCAATGTCATTGCCATGGGTGCGCGCTTGATCGGAATTGAAATGGCAAAGGCATGTATTGATGCATTTCTCTCAACCGAATTTGGTGGCGACCGGCACCAACGGCGCGTTGATAAATTATCCAACCCCATCATGACTAAGGAACCAGCATGAGCACGCGCCCCGCACACGATCTTTCCGATGTTCAGCCCGACGGCTTTTTCACACGCGGCTTGGCTGAAACCGATGCCGAAGTGTTTGCCGGCCTCACCCATGAACTGGACCGCGAGCAGAACCAGATTGAGCTGATTGCGTCCGAAAACATTGTGTCGAAAGCTGTGCTTGAGGCGCAGGGGTCGGTCTTCACCAACAAATATGCCGAGGGTTATCCCGGCAAGCGTTATTATCAGGGTTGTGCGCCGTCGGACGAAGTTGAAACATTAGCCATCGAACGCGCCAAGAAGCTGTTCAACGCCGGCTTTGCCAACGTCCAGCCGCATTCGGGCGCACAGGCCAATGGCGCGGTCATGCTGGCGCTCGTAAAGCCAGGCGACACGATACTGGGCATGAGCCTTGATGCAGGGGGCCATTTAACGCATGGCGCAAAGGCGGCGATGTCAGGCAAGTGGTTCAACGCGGTGCAGTTTGGCGTGAATCCAGAAACCCACTTGATTGATTTTGACGAAGTTGAGCGGCTTGCCAAGGAACATCGTCCAAAAATCATCATTGCCGGGGGTTCTGCGTATCCGCGTATCATTGATTTCGCCCGCTTCCGCGCCATTGCTGACGAAGTCGGCGCGATCTTCCATGTGGATATGGCGCACTTTGCCGGCTTGGTTGCTGGCGGCGTTCACCCCAACCCGCTTGAGCATGCGCATGTCGTAACCAACACCACACATAAAACGCTCCGTGGACCGCGTGGGGGCATGATTATGACCAATGATGAGGCTATCGCCAAGAAGATCAACTCTGCTGTCTTCCCGGGCCTCCAGGGTGGCCCATTGATGCATGTCATTGCCGCCAAGGCTGTCGCCTTTGGTGAGGCCCTTCGTCCCGATTTCAAAACCTATGCCGCAGCGACGATTGCCAATGCGAAGGTTCTGGCCGCAACGCTGCATGAACGCGGTGCTAATTTGGTTTCCGGCGGCACCGATACGCATTTGGCGTTGGTCGACCTGACCCCGCTCGGCATTACCGGACGCGATGCCGACGAGGCGTTGGAGCGCGCGGCCATCACCTGCAATAAAAACGGCATTCCCAATGATCCGCTGCCGCCGATGAAAACCAGCGGTATCCGGGTTGGTTCGCCTGCCGGAACGACACGCGGCTTTGGCGTAGTTGAATTTCGGGAGATTGGTCACATGATCTCTGACGTGCTTGAAGGCTTGCGTCAAAAGGGCGAGCATGGCGATGCGGCGGTCGAGGCCGAGGTCCGCCTGCGTGTCCGCGAATTGTGCAGCCGCTTCCCAATTTACCCGTCTTGAACTATAGAAGTGACTTACCCATCTAATACACAGAAGGGAATTTGACTATGGGATATTGTAACGAGTGTAACGCAGCATATGGCGAGGGTGCCAAATTTTGTCCGAATTGCGGTGCAAAGACACCTGAGCAGCTCGCCGCCGAAAGCATACCAAATCAGGCCCGCCATTATGTCGGTGAAGCAGCCGATGAGCTTTGGGGCGCAACCAAGGACGCTTTTCATACGGGCAAGCATTTGGCTGACCAAGACACGGTTAAAAAAGTCGCTGGCGGTGCAGCCATTGGTGCGGCTGCTAGTATCCTCGCCCCAATCGGACTTGCCACGGGCGCGTTGATTGGTGCAGGCATCGTCGCGTACAGGCATGTGAACAAGAAAAAGAATCAGGAAAAATAATTGCGCTGCCCATTTTGCGGACATGACGATAGTCAGGTAAAGGACAGCCGTCCGACTGAAGACAATAGCGCGATCCGCCGTCGGCGGCAGTGTGAGGGTTGCGGCGGGCGCTTCACAACCTTTGAGCGTATTCAACTGCGTGAGCTGGTGGTGATCAAAAGCGAAGGCAAACGCGAGCCGTTCGACCGGGAGAAGCTGGAACGTTCGCTGTCGGTCGCGTGCCGAAAGCGCCCGGTGGACAATATGCAAATCGAAAAACTCGCCTCTGCGATCCAGCGACAGCTTGAAACCTTGGGTGAAAGCGAAATCGAAACCAAACGCATTGGCGAATTCGTCATGGATGGGTTGAAGGCGCTGGATAGCGTTGCTTATATCCGCTTCGCGTCGGTGTATAAGGACTTTAACGAAGCCAAGGATTTTGAGGATTTCGCCGGAAGCGTGGTCGAAGCTGCGCTGAAATGAGCGCGCCGCCCATCATCATCCTGTGCCGTCCGCAATTGGGCGAAAATATCGGCAAGGCGGCCCGTGCCATGCTCAACTTCGGCCTTACCGAAATGCGTCTTGTCGCACCACGCGACGGATGGCCCAACCCCAATGCAGGTCCAGCGGCATCGGGCGCGGACATTGTGTTGGCGAAGGCCCAGGTTTTTCCAACACTATCGGAGGCAACCGCAGACATTGCGCATGTCTATGCCACAACGGTGCGCAAGCGCGGTGTGACGAAGCCGGTTATCACGCCCGAAGTGGCCGCCCGAGAGGTATTGGGCAACACAGGGCGAAGCGCGATATTGTTCGGGGCCGAACGATCAGGCCTGGAAAGCGACGAAGTCAATGTTGCCCGCGCCATCATCACGGTGCCGATTAATCCTGAATTTGGTTCGCTGAACTTGGCGCAAGCGGTCATCCTGTGCGCGTATGAATGGTCAAAAACGCAGACGCTATCGAGTCCGCCCAAAACGGATTTGGAACCACCTGCCACGCAGTTCGAATTGGACGGCCTGATTGCACAGTTGGACGCCATGCTGGAGCCGTTGAGTTATTTCACGCCCATTGACCGCGCACCAGTCACCCGCCGCACATTGCGCAATTTGCTGACCAAGCCAGCATGGAATGCGCTTGAGGTCAGGACACTGCGCGGCGTGCTCACCACATTGAACAAACGGCGACCGCCCGAAGATTAGGGTCAGGATGTTAAGCGCGATTGGCATCCCATATATCGAGTTCGTAGGCGATAGAGGCTTCAACCAAACGCTCCCACAGGTCCGCAACCACTTCGACGGGAATGCCCAAGCCACTTGCCGCGTCGTGGACGTTTTTGAGAACCTGTTGCTTGCGTGCTTCGTCGCGGACGGCGTTGCGTTCTGTTTTAATCCGGGCGGCGGCATCCATATAGGCGAAGCGAACAGCCAGAAGCGCGACCAATTGCGCATCAACCCGATCAACGCCCGCACGCACTTGAGTCATATCATTGCACTTGACGGGTTCAATTGGGCTGACTGTTCTGCTCATGGCCGCGCCTTTACGATTCCGCCACCGTAAAGTCGAGCCAGATGTTGACATCACGCCCATCAACGGCCATAGGCGCCGCTTCGCAATCGACCCTGCATTCCGGTGAAGCAGGTGTCCGGCCCATCTTAGATGTGTCGCGCGGTACCGGAAACAACGTTGTTAGCAATTGGAGATACGAATATGTCGATGCGCAAAAGCTCGAAGCATAAACTTGACCGCCGGATGGGCGAAAACATCTGGGGCCGCCCAAAATCCCCTGTAAATAAACGCGAATATGGCCCAGGCCAGCATGGTCAGCGCCGCAAAGGCAAGCTGTCTGATTACGGCATCCAACTGCGCGCCAAGCAGAAGCTCAAGGGCTATTATGGCGACGTAACTGAAAAGCAGTTCAAGCGTGCATATCAAGAAGCCAGCAACATGAAGGGCGATACGTCGCAGAACCTTATCGGTCTGCTGGAGCGTCGTTTGGACATGGTCGTATATCGCGCCAAGTTCGCACCAACCATTTTTGCGGCACGCCAGATCGTCAGCCATGGCCATATCCGTGTCAATGGCGTAAAGTGCAACATCGCCAGCCGTCAGGTTGCCGTTGGCGACGTCATCAGCCTGGGTCCGAAGGCCAAGGAAATGGCGTTGGTTATCGAAGCGCAAGGCCTCGCCGAACGTGACATTCCTGAATATGTTGCCGTTGATGGCAACGACAAGGTAACCTTCGCACGCGTGCCCACGCTTGATGAGGTGCCTTATCCGGTGAGGATGGAACCAAATCTGGTCGTCGAATTCTATTCGCGTTAACCTTCCACGCAAATTTTCGAAAAAGGCGGTCCATGTGGCCGCCTTTTTCATTTGAGCCGCGCGAACGGGTCTGGCACAGTGCGCGTGATTACATTTCCCCTTAGGAGAATTCCATGCGCCTGCTTTCGCTCGCCCTTATTTCTGCGCTCACTCTCACCTCTGCGTGTCAGAAGGCGGCATCGCCGGATATGGACACTGCGGCATTACCACAGGTCGAGGTCCCTGCTTTGTCGGAAAAGACAATGCAGGACGTCACCCGCGAGTTGTCGCTCGATACCTATGAAGGGCGCGCTCCTGGGTCTATTGGCGAAGAAAAGACCGTCGCATATTTGATTTCAAAGTTCAAAGCGGCAGGACTTGAACCGGGGAATAATGGCAGTTGGACGCAGGACGTCCCCCTCATCGAAATCACTGCGAAAAACGTCTCTGCCTTAAGCATTGCCGACCGGAACGGAAAGGCCATGTCCTTTGCCTATGGCAGTGAATATGTCATCGGCAGCTATCGCGAAGCGCCCAAAACCGACATCAAGCAAAGCGACATGGTTTTCGTCGGCCATGGCATCGTCGCCCCAGAAAAGGGTTGGAACGATTATGCCGGCGTTGATGTGAAGGGTAAGACCGTCGTCGTGATGGTCAACGACCCTGATTTTGAAAATGAAGGCCTTGATGGTCCCTTCGGTGGCAAAGCCATGACCTATTATGGCCGCTGGACTTACAAATATGAAGAAGCAGCGCGTCAGGGTGCGGCAGCCGTTTTGATCATCCACGACACTGCGCCTGCCGCTTATGGTTGGAATGTCGTCAATTCTAGTTGGACGGGCACGCAGTTCCTCGCACAATCCAAAGATGGCGGCAAAAGCCAGACTCAAGCCAATGGCTGGATACAGAAATCCGTCGCCAAGGACATTTTCGCCGCAGCCGGCCAGAACCTGGAAAAGCAAATGGCCGCAGCAAAGCAAAAGGGCTTCAAGGCAGTGCCCTTGAACCTTACGGCGTCGCTTAGCTTTGAAAATGACATTGCGCGCAAGGCCAGCAAAAATGTGATCGGTGTGATGAAGGGTACGAAACGGCCCGACGAATATGTGCTGTACACCGCGCATTGGGACCATCTGGGGCGCTGCACTGCGGCGGCGGATGGCGATGACATCTGCAACGGCGCCGTTGACAATGCCACGGGGACAGCGGCGCTCGTTGCGCTTGCGGAAGGCTACACCAAAGCTGGCGCGCCCGACCGGTCGGTCGTGTTCCTTGCGGTCACTGCCGAAGAAAGCGGCCTGCTCGGTTCCAAATATTATGCCGAAAACCCTATATTCCCGCTGTCGCAGACCGTTGGCGGCGTAAATATGGATGCGTTTTCGATGTCCGGCCCTGCCAAGAACCTGACCGTCATTGGCAAGGGCAAGTCGCAACTTGACACCTATTTGGAAGCAGCGGCGAAATCAGAAGGCCGCACACCCGAAATGGAGCCGACCCCGGAAAAAGGATTCTTTTATCGTTCCGACCATTTCAGCTTCGCCAAACTTGGCGTGCCGATGGTCTATTTTGAAGGCGGCGATGATCTGATCATTGGCGGAAAAGCAGCGGCCAAGGCAGCCGCAGATGATTATGAAAAGAACCGGTATCACGCCCCCGGCGATGAATTTGACGAAAAATGGGATTGGTCAGGCGTGATGTCCGATCTGAAACTTTATTACCGTGTTGGCCGGATGCTTGCGATGACCGATGCGTGGCCAAACTGGAACGCGGGAGATGAATTCCGCGCCGTTCGCGACAAAAGCCGCAGCGGGAAATAATCCATGGCGTTTCGTATGCCCGCAGAATGGGCACCCCATGAATCGGTCTGGATTGGCTTTCCCAGCTCCGTCAAGGCTTGGGGTGAACCACTGCATCGCGCTCAGCAGCAGATTGCCGCATTTGCCAATGCCGTATATGCTTCTGGCCGTGGCGAGCGTGTCCATGTGATCGCAGGCAGCGCCGAAGCCGCCACGATTGCCGCCGATCTTGTGGACAGCGGGGTTCATGTCAAACAGCGCCAAATAGGCGACATCTGGTTGCGTGACACGGGCTGTATCATCGTGCAGGACGGCAATCTGCGTATCGCCCGCGATTTTGGCTTTAATGGCTGGGGTGGCCGTTTCGATTATCCGGGCGATCTCACTATCGGCCATGAACTGGCCGCCGAAGCCGGGTTTGAAGTGAAGAAGTCTGATTGGATATTGGAAGGCGGCTCAATCGATGTGGACGGCGAAGGCCTTGCCGCGACCACCGCCGACTGCTTGTTGAACCCGAACCGTAATCCTGCACTCAATAAGGACGCGATTGAATCGCGGCTTCGCGATGACCTTGGGATACAAAGATTGCTTTGGCTGGGCGACGGCTTGGCGCATGATCACACCGATGGGCATATCGACAATCTCGCCCGCTTTGTGGGTGTCAACCACATCCTCATTCCGCAAGGCGCAGGGCCCGATGACCCCAATGAAGCCGTTTTTGAAGATGCCCGCAAACGCGCGGAAGCATTTGGGTGTCGGGTCAGCCTCATGCCTTCTGTCGGGCGCTTCTTGCAAGATGGCGAAGTCGTTCCGGCAAGCTATATGAATTTCTACATCGGCAATGCCGCAATTGTCGTGCCAATCTATGGCGTGGGGAATGACGATGCAGCTATTGCCACTTTGGCGTCATTGTTCCCGGACCGACAAGTTGTCGGTGTCATGGCGGACGCAGTATTGACTGGCGGCGGCAGCTTTCATTGCTCCAGCCAACAAGTGCCAATTTGATTATATTTATATTCCACACTCTGATATTATATCACGCACGCAACCAAGAAGAGGATTTCTCATGAAAAAAGCTTTTCTATTCGCCCTCGCCGCCGCCACTTTGGCAGTTCCCGCGCTCGCCGACCACCATGGCACCAAAAAGGCCGACCATGACAAAATGCATAAGGCGCATCAGGAACGGCTTGCGAAGATCCTTGCCGACCCCGCCCGCGCCAATGACGCAAAGCGCGACCAGTATCGCCACCCTGCAGAAACGTTTGAATTTTTCCGTCTTCACCCCGATCATGTGATTGGTGAATATGCCCCCGGCGGCGAATGGGTATCGCGCATCCTTGGCCGCTATATCAACGAAAATGGCAAATATACGGGCCTGTATTTTGGAACAAAAACCTTTTTCAGTGACCAGCAAAAGCAAGGCCTTGCCACAGCTATTGGTAAATTTCCCTCCGACGTTGCCGCCGTATCCGGTCGGCCAGCCGCCGATTTCAACGCATTTTCTTTAAGCGAAATTCCCGAAGGCGCGAAAGGAACGTTCGACCGCATATTGATCATGCGGATGATGCACAACATCATGAACTGGAACATCGCCGACGCCGAAATAAAGGCCATGCGTGACCTGCTGAAGCCAGATGGCCTGCTCGGCATCGAACAGCACCGCGCCAAGGCAGATGCACCCTATAGCTACACCGACGGCAGCAAAGGCTATATGCGCGAAGCTGACATCATCAAATTCATGGAAATCCATGGCTTTGAACTTGTCGCCAAGAGCGAAGTGAACGCCAACCCCA
This sequence comes from Sphingomonadaceae bacterium, assembly GCA_016462305.1. Lineage (GTDB taxonomy): Bacteria > Pseudomonadota > Alphaproteobacteria > Sphingomonadales > Sphingomonadaceae > Sphingorhabdus_B. The sequence goes on from JAEMTM010000013.1 coordinate 23,870, forward strand.
AGGACAGCGCAAACTGGCCCGATGGCGTGTGGACATTGCCGCCTGC
>JAEMTM010000106.1:0-3173 GCA_016462305.1 Sphingomonadaceae bacterium
CGCCGCTTCTCCCCTTGCCCCGCAGCGGCTTTCCCGTTAGAGGCTCCCGTCGTTTGTTAAACGGCAGCTTTTCGTAAGCGGGCGTGGCGGAATTGGTAGACGCACCAGATTTAGGTTCTGGCATCGCAAGGTGTGGGGGTTCGAGTCCCTTCGCCCGCACCACGAAAAAGGGGGACGTTCCCGGCTGTCGTTAAACCCGAAAGCCATTTAACAGTTTTTGGCAGGCCATCGGGCCTGTCGTGGATAGAGAAGAAAACATGCAGACCGTCGAGACACAGAATGAAGGCCTGAAGCGCGCTTATCGCATGACGATTTCCGCAAAGGATGTTGAATCCCGCATCGATGCTGAGGTAAAGAAAATTGCGCCTCAAGTGCGTATGCCCGGTTTCCGTCCCGGCAAGGTTCCCGCCAATCTGGTCAAGAAAATGCATAAGGATTCGCTCCTTCAGGACGCGCTGAACAGCTCGATTCAAGAAGGCGTGCAAAAGGCGATTTCGGATAACAAATTGCGTCCCGCGACTCAGCCGCATGTGCATCTCGGCGAAGATTATGCGCCCGGCAAAGACGCGGTTGTCGATTTCCATCTCGAAATCCTGCCTGCGATTGCCACGCCTTCTATTGACGGCATCACGCTTGACCGCCTGACTGTCGAAGTGAGCGACGCGCAAGTCGATGAATCGATCCTGAACCTTGCCAAAGGCCAAAAGAGCTTTGAAGCAGCCGACAAGAAATATGCTGCCAAAATGGGCGACAGCGTCGTCATCGATTTTGAAGGCAAGCTCGACGGCGTGCCTTTCGAAGGCGGTAAGGGCGAAGGCATGGCGGTTGAGCTTGGCTCGGGTCAGTTGATCCCCGGTTTCGAAGACCAGTTGGTTGGCGTGAAAGCCAATGACGAAAAGGTTCTAAACGTAACCTTCCCAGACGATTATAATGCTGAAAACCTGAAGGGTAAGGCGGCAACTTTTGACATCGTCGTCAACGAAGTGCGCAAGCCCGTTGAAGCTAAGGCGGATGACAATCTTGCCAAGATGTTCGGCCTGGACGGCATCGACAAATTGCGCGAACTGATGAAGGTTCAGGTTGAGCAAGAGCATAACGGCCTGACGCGCACTTATATGAAGCGCCAGTTGCTGGATCAGCTTGCCGCCGGTCATGACTTCGACGTGCCGCCTTCCATGGTTGAAGCGGAATTCGAACAGATTTGGGCACAATTGGAGCAGGAAGCGGCGCGCGATGAAGATGCCGAAACTGCGAAAAAGGAAATGGAAGCCGAGCGCCAAGAGTATCGCGATATCGCCGTCCGCCGCGTTCGCTTGGGCTTGCTCCTCTCGGAAATTGGCCAAGCCAATGGTGTTGAAGTCAGTTCGCAGGAAATGAACATGCTCGTGCAGCAAGCTGCGCAGCAATATCGCCCTGAAGACCGTCAGCGTTTCGTACAATATCTGCAGGAAACCCCAATGGCAGCGGCACAATTGCGTGCGCCGATGTTTGAAGACAAGGTAGTCGATTTCCTGTTCGACAAGGCGACCGTGACGGACAAGACCGTGACTAAGGACGTGCTTGAAGCCGCGATTGAAGCTGAACCAGATGCAAAGCCAGCGCCTAAGAAAAAGGCACCTGCCAAAAAGGCCGCGGCAAAGGACGAAGCTAAGGAAGACGCACCTGCCACGGAAGCCAAGCCTGCTGCAAAGAAGGCCGCGCCTAAAAAGGACGCCGAAGTAGCTCCAGCCAAAAAGGCACCCACCAAAAAGGCTGCGCCCAAGAAATAATTGTCCAGCTTTGGACAAAGAAAAAGGCCCCGGAGATTCCGGGGCCTTTCTTGTTTTAGCGGGTCCGATTTACATCAGGTCAAAACGGTCTGCGTTCATGACCTTGACCCACGCCTTTACAAAGTCGCGCACGAACTTTTCTTCGTGGCCGTTTTCGGCATAGACCTCAGCCGTGGCGCGAAGCTGGCTGTTTGAACCGAAGATAAGGTCGGTGCGCGTTGCACGCCACTTTTCGGTCCGGCTGCCTCTTGTGTAGCCGATAAACGCTTCGTCGCTCTCTGTATCGACCAGATCCCAGAAGGTTTCATTATCGAACAGGTTTACGAAGAAGTCGTTGGTCAGTTCGCCCTTGCGGGTGGTGAACACGCCTTCAGCGGTATCACCATGGTTCGCACCAAGAACGCGCAAGCCGCCAACGAGCACTGTCATCTCCGGTCCTGACAGACCAAGCAGGGACGCCTTATCGAGAAGTAACTCCTCAGTCTTCACCGGTTGGCGTGTCTTGAGATAGTTGCGGAAGCCATCTGCCTGCGGCTCCATCCAGTGGAAGCTCTCGACATCGGTCCAGTCCTGCGTCGCATCGCCGCGACCGCCGGTGAAGGGGACCGTCACATCGACTCCACCGGCCTTCGCTGCCTTTTCGACCGCTGCTGACCCCGCCAGCACGATTGCGTCGGCAAGGCTCATGGAGCCGCGAAGCGCGTTGAGCTTTGCCAAAACCTTGGCAAGTTCAGCGGGTTCGTTGACGTCCCAGTCCTTCTGCGGTGCAAGCGCAATGCGGGCACCATTGGCACCGCCGCGTTTGTCCGACTTGCGATAGGTCGAGGCAGAAGCCCAAGCTGTCTTAACAAGCTGCGAAACGGTCAGACCGCTCGACAGCACCGCCGACTTGAACGCCGCAACGTCCGCATCCGAAGGCGCGGTGCCAGCAGGAACCGGATCTTGCCAGATCAGCGTCTCTTCGGGAACTTCGGGCCCGAGATACAGGCTCTTTGGCCCCATATCGCGATGGCAAAGCTTAAACCATGCGCGTGCAAAGGCATCGTCCAATGCGGCCTGATCGTCCCGGAATCTTTCCGAAATCGCTCTGAACTCTGGGTCCATCTTCAACGCCATATCCGCGGTGGTCATCATCGTTGGTACACGCTTTGACGGATCGCGCGCGTCCGGTGCCATATCCGCAGGATCAGGATTGATCGGCTGCCATTGCTTTGCACCGGCGGGGCTCTGAACGAGTTCAAAATCATATTTGAACAGGATACGGAAATAATCGCCGCCCCATTGGGTGGGGTTGTTCGACCATGCGCCTTCGATGCCAGAGGTCGTGATGTGGCCTTTTCCAATTTCATCCACGTCCGTCAGCCAGCCAAAGCCCTGCTGATGAATGGCTTCGCCTGCGGGGGC
>JAEMTM010000106.1:3273-6283 GCA_016462305.1 Sphingomonadaceae bacterium
TAGACGTCTTTACGCCCGCCGCCGAATCCGAACACGGGGCCACCCATGCTTTCAATGGCGACATTGCCAGCGAGAATGAACAGGTCGGCCCAGCTAATGGACGCACCATATTTCTGCTTGATCGGCCATAACAGTCGGCGCGCCTTGTCGAGGTTGCCATTATCGGGCCAGCTATTCAGCGGTTCAAACCGTTGCTGCCCGCTGCCCGCACCGCCACGGCCATCGGTCACGCGATACGTGCCGGCGGCATGCCATGCCATGCGAATCATGAACGGGCCGTAATGACCATAATCCGCCGGCCACCAGGGCTTGCTATCGGTCATTAACGCGGTGAGGTCGTTTTTCAGGGCTTGATAGTCGAGCTTTTTGAAGGCTTCGGTATAATCAAAATCTTCACCCATCGGGTCTGGTGAGATGCCATGTTGATGAAGCATGTCGACCGGCAACGCGTCCGGCCACCAATCCTTATTCTGTCGCCCAAGCAACGAACGCATTTTGATTTCGCCGCCCGAGCGCATCGGGCAAGCATCGCGGGGATCTGCATCTGCCATTCTTAATTCCTCTGAGTTCGGTGGGGGGAATACCCCACGACACTTTTATTAACATTCCCATGAAAGCGGTCAAACCAATGTATGTAGCTAGACTAATCGATTTTATGCATTTTCAAAGCAAGCGCACTCGGACGATGCATTATAAAGTGCAAAAACTTAACCGTTTTCGTGCTTGAAACTTTGCTTGCCCGCGCCGATGTAGGCGGTATCGCATAAACATAACATCTTAGAGGTATTTCATGCACGTTCCTTTTGATCCAGTCCAAGCATTGGTCCCCGTCGTTATCGAGCAATCGAACCGTGGGGAGCGGAGCTGGGACATTTTTTCGCGGCTTTTGCGCGAACGGATCATTTTTGTGACGGGCGAAGTGGAGGACAATATGGCCTCCGTCATCACCGCGCAGCTATTGTTTCTCGAATCGGACAATCCGAAGAAAGACATCTGGATGTATATCAACTCGCCGGGCGGTGTGGTCACTGCGGGCATGGCGATACACGACACGATGCAATATATCCGTCCGAAAGTCGGCACCGTATGCATCGGGCAGGCGGCGTCGATGGGCAGTTTCCTGCTTGCGGCGGGCGAACCGGGGATGCGCGTCGCTTTGACCAATGCCCGTATCATGGTGCATCAACCGTCTGGCGGCGCACGCGGCATGGCATCAGATATCCAGATTCAGGCAAATGAAATCTTACGTATTCGCAAGCGTATGAATGACCTATATGCAAAATATACCGGTAAGCCATTGGCTGATATAGAAAAAGCGATGGACCGCGATACCTTCCTTGAAGCGGACGAAGCAAAAGCCTTCGGCCTGGTAGACGAGGTATTTGACAAGCGCCCGGCAATTGCCGAAGCTGGCGCAAGCTGACATTATCGTGAATCGTGATAGTGGGTAATTTTCGCAGATTTGCCTTCATGGCACAGTCTGTATTGGGCTATTGCTAAATCGGAACGCATCTTTAGGATGATGGTTCAATAATGTGCGTTTCAAATTGGCGTGTAAGCAGGACATATTATGACGAAGTTGAGTGGTTCAGATACTAAAAGCACTCTTTATTGCTCCTTCTGCGGAAAATCGCAGCACGAAGTTCGCAAGCTGATCGCCGGTCCCACTGTGTTCATCTGTGATGAATGTGTGGAACTTTGCAATGATATCATTCGCGAAGAAACAAAGGGCGCCTTGAACGGCCGTAAAGAGGGCGAAGTGCCAACGCCGCAGGAAATCTGCGAAGTATTGGACGACTATGTCATTGGTCAGCCGCAGGCAAAGCGCGTATTGTCGGTTGCCGTGCACAACCATTATAAACGCCTCAACCATGGCGCAAAGGGTGCGGATGTTGAGCTTGCGAAGTCCAACATCCTGCTCGTCGGCCCCACAGGTTGCGGTAAGACATTGCTGGCGCAAACGCTGGCCAAGACCTTCGACGTGCCGTTTACGATGGCAGACGCGACGACATTGACGGAGGCCGGCTATGTCGGTGAAGACGTCGAGAATATCATTCTCAAGCTGCTGCAAGCATCCGATTATAATGTCGAGAAGGCGCAGCGCGGGATCGTCTATATCGACGAAATCGACAAAATCAGCCGCAAGGCCGAAAATCCGTCCATCACCCGCGATGTCAGCGGGGAGGGTGTGCAGCAGGCCTTGCTCAAGCTGATGGAAGGCACCACGGCCAGCGTCCCGCCACAGGGCGGCCGCAAGCATCCACAGCAAGAGTTTCTGCAAGTTGATACGACGAACATCTTGTTCATCTGCGGCGGTGCATTTGCCGGACTTGAAAAGATTATTTCAAACCGTCTTGAGGGCAAGTCGATTGGTTTTGGCGCGCATGTGGCCGACCCGGACGAGCGTCGTACTGGCGAAATTCTCAAGCAAGTCGAGCCGGAAGACCTGTTGAAATTTGGTCTCATCCCGGAATTCGTCGGACGCTTGCCGGTAACGGCGACGCTTGAAGACCTCGACATCGCGGCTTTGGTAAAAATCCTGTCGGAGCCAAAGAATGCGCTGGTGAAGCAATATCGCAAGCTGTTTGAAATGGAAGATGTCGGCTTGAGCTTCACCGATGACGCGTTGGAAGCCATCGCCAAGAAGGCGATTGAACGCAAAACCGGTGCGCGTGGGCTGCGGTCCATCCTTGAGGCGATTTTGCTCGATACGATGTTCGACCTGCCGACCTATGACGGCGTGGACGAGGTTGTGGTGGACAAGGACGTGGTCGAAGGCCGCAAAACGCCCGTTTTGGTATATGCCAAATCCGCCAAGGCCAGCAAAGAAGACGCCGCTTAGGCCAGTACACTGTGGCAAACGTGCCACATTTGTGAACAAAATAAACTAAAATGCTGCTGTGCACAATTTGGCGCAATGCGAAACCATGCTTGTGCAACGCTCTCGGCTAACGGCGTCCCGTCTGCGGGACTGGCTGTCATTTAACTGACATTTTCAGGTCCCAAGGGG
>JAEMTM010000107.1 GCA_016462305.1 Sphingomonadaceae bacterium
CGCCGCCTGTATCTGGGCGAGAGCTTTGCAATGTGATGTGGAGGAAATGACGGAAAACTAACGTCATGGCATTAGCTCCGCGCCTCGACCTTCGCCAAAGCCAGTCGCTGGTCATGACGCCGCAGCTGCAGCAAGCGATCAAGCTGTTGGCGCTTTCTTCGCTCGAAATCGAAGCCTTCATCGCCGAAGAGATCGAACGCAACCCGGTGCTTGATGCGGGCGGCGGCGATTCCATATCCGACACGCCGCTTAACGAATCGACGCAAGCCACAATTGCCGAGAGCAACGAACGCGGCAGTGACGAGATATTGGGCAATGACAGCCACGCCGCCTCCGACGCGCTTGATGTCGATTTCGGTGCAGCGACCTTCCATCATGATGCGCCATCGGACAGCGTGGCGGGTGCAGACGGGATGCTTGGCCTGTCGGGCAGCGCGATGTCCAGTGGCAGCTTTGACGGAGACGGCCCTGATTTCGACAGCTTTGCCGCACGCGACGTTAATTTGCGCGAGCATTTAATGGCGCAGGCGGGTGCAAGCCTTTCGGGTCGCCAGCTTTTTCTGGTGCAACAGATTATCGAACATATTGAACCCACAGGTTATGTGGGTGAAGATTTGCTGGCAATGGCGCAAAGGCTTGGGGTGCCCCTTCCGCAAGTAGAAGACGCGCTGACCGAGCTTCAACGCTTTGACCCGACAGGGGTTGGCGCACGCAATCTTGCCGAGTGCCTTGCGCTTCAGGCCAAGGATGCGGACCGCTATGACCCATGCATGGCAAGGCTGATCGACAATCTCGATCTGGTGGCCAAGGGCGCGTTTGACCAATTGAAGCGCATGTGCCGAGTCGATGACGAAGATTTGAGCGATATGTTGATGGAACTGCGCGGCTATGATCCAAAGCCGGGGTGCCGTTTTGACAGCGAAGACGCCATGGCGGTGACGCCCGACATCTATGTGACACCACGTGGTGATGGTTGGTCGATTGAATTGAACAGCGCCAATCTACCCCGCTTGTTGATCAACCGAAGCTATGTGGCCGAGCTTGGCCAGGACAAAGCTACCAAGGCGTGGCTCAGCGATTGCATGGCGGATGCCAATTGGCTTATCAAGGCCATGGACCAACGACAGCGCACGATCGTCAAAGTCGCGACCGAAATCGTGAAGCAGCAAGAGGGGTTTTTCCGGCGCGGTGTTGCGCATTTGCGGCCCTTGACGCTGCGCCAGGTCGCCGATGCTATTGAGATGCATGAATCTACCGTCAGCCGGGTGACGAGTAACAAATATCTGCACTGCGGACGCGGGCTGTTTGACCTCAAATATTTCTTTTCGTCAGGTGTTCAGTCGGCAGATGGCGAAGGCGCATCTGCCGAAGCGGTCAAAAGCCATATCAAATCGCTGATTGAGGCCGAGGGAGATAAAATCCTATCGGACGATACGTTGGTCGAGCTGCTGACAGCTAAGGGCTTTAACATTGCCCGCCGGACGGTCGCCAAATATCGTGAGGCCATGGGTATTGGTTCATCGGTGCAGCGTCGTCGGCAAAAGAAAATGGGCCGTTAATCAAGCCACATTGGTTTCGCGGCTCTGCGCTTCGCGTTCTGCCAGTATTTTTTCTGCAAGCCTATGATCGCTCAGCTTATCAACATCAATGGCGGCAACGGGGTCGGACAACGGAACCAGCTTTGCGTCTAAACCAAGCCGCTTCCCAGCTCTCTCCATCGCCTGATGCAAGCCAATGGTGCGGGTCAGCGCACGCGTCGCCAAACGCAGGCCAAAATGCAAGAACAGCCGCCACGCCTTTTTGCGGTCCTGCTCGGCATCGGCCCATAAATCGAGCGCGAACGATGACTTCTGGGTCATCAACGCAAACAGATTGGCGCCGGACCAAGCGCCGTCCGAAAAGCGAAGCCAGGTTCGCTGCGCATCCGGAAACTGCTGTAACATATTTTGGCGTTCAACCATCGCCACCGCAACATCGCCATCCGCATGGCGCACAAATTCGTCGATCATCTCCACAGTCAATAAGGGATGGTCCGCCGTGGTCACCAATAATGGCGCAGAAAACCCCAGGGACTCGGCCTGCGCTTTAATGCTCCGTGAAATGCTGTTCTGGCTTTCCACCAAAATGGCGCCGCCAGCTGCGTCAACGGCCGGGCGCAGATGCTCTATGTCTTGCGACAATATAACGACTTTACCGATGTGCGGTGACAAATGCAGCGTGCGGACAACATGGCAAATCATCGGCTCGCCGCGGAGCGGAACTAAGGCCTTGCGTTCAAGGGCGAAATGCTGGGCAAGCATATCAGGGCCGGGCCGCTGTCCGGCAAGGACGATGCAGGTCCATTGCGCTTGCAAGTTGCTTCTCCTAAACGCGAAAAAATCAGAAGGTTTCGTCAGTCTGACTGACGCGACCTTGCGGCGGGGCTTGGCCATCAAATATGAATATTGCAATATATGATCTCGACAAAACCATCACGCGCCGCCCGACCTTCACCCGTTTTCTGCTATATTACGCACGGCGGACAGCGCCCTTGCGGCTCGTCGGGCTACCCATATGGATCATGGCCTTAATAGGATACCGCATTGGACTATATGGCCGCAAGCCATTGAAGCAATTTGGTATAAGCATGTTCATGGGGCGGGAAATCTGCCCTATTAGCTTGTCGGACATTGCCGCCTCCTTTGCGGACAATGTCGTCAAAAATGGCCTTCAACCCGGCGCCATCGCGCGCCTGTGCGCCGATCGTGAAGGCGGGGCCTTGCTTGTTTTGGCAACGGCCGCTCCGGGATTTTACGCCCAAATGATTGGCGACCTTGCGGGTTTTCACGCCGTCATTGCAACACGCCACATCCTGACGCCTGACGGCGCGGTCACGCACCAGATCATGGGCGAAAATTGCTACGCTGGCGAAAAGTTACGCCGGATCGAAGATTGGCTTGCGCAGCAAGCTATTGACCGCAAGGACGCGCACATCGTCTTTTACTCCGACGATGTCAGCGACAGCCCGACGCTGAACTTCGCTGATCAAGCATATGCGGTAAACCCGTCCAAAAAATTTGCCAAGGCGGCATTAAAGGCGAAATGGGGCATATTGGATTTTCGCCTTGCAGACGGCGATTCCAAAAGGCCATAGGTTCTGGCCTATGCCGGAGTGATGGTGTTTAAGCCTTCGACAAAACGGCTAATGGCTTCAGCGCCGCGTTCCGACGCGGGACGCGGGTCGCTTTGATCGGCGGTATAGGCCATTCTCTGTTCCTGAGCTGCGCGATATTGCGCCGCCACCGCCGCATATCCGGCGAGCATAGGCACCAATTCCTGCGCAGAAGTGGCAACCGGACCATTATTCCAAAAATCATATTCTGGCGGGTCATCTGCTGCCGCTTTGCTGTGCGTGTCGATAAAGAAACAGGCGCGTGGGCGATACAGGAACTCATAAACCTGGCTTGATACATCGCCAATATAGGCGTCGGCTGACAAGGTGTAGCTCATGTCAAACAAGCGCGCGCTGTCGACATCAATCCGGATATTGGGCGCATCATAATATTTCGGGTCGATATCCGGCCTTTTGCGCGTCACGCGATATTCGGGCGAAATATGCACTTTTTTGAAAAACAACATGACATGCGGCGCAAAGATCAGGTTGAACCGGTCCGCGTTCTGGTAAAAATATTCCAATATATCTGCGCCATAATCAAACCAGCTCGACATATGCGGGTCGAAATGCGGGTTATAGAGGAAAGTCGGATTATCGTTGGCGAAAAATGTTTCCGGCGTTCGCCCGCGTAAAATATCAAATTTGGCGTAACCGATGATTCGACATTGGCTTGGCAATGCCACCTTTGCATTAACAAGTTGGTCTTGCACTTTTTGACCGCTCACTAACAACAAGTCAAAACCCTTTAGCGCGGGGTGAACCGCCACATTTCGATCACCCGAACCATGGGGAACATATGCAAAAGCAGGGATGCGGTCCGTTGACCGGTATCGAGACCAATGTCGTTTAAGCGTTAGGCATGTACGTTCGGTCGAAATAATGGCCGCAGATTTCCGCAACTCTGCACGGTGATAATATAAGCGCAATAGGCGCTGAATGGGCACCAGCTTATTCAATCCTTGCGTCAGCAGCGTTAGCATTTTCGGGAGCGCCAACGACCGCCAATGCACTGCTGCAATTTGTTCCGCCGACAATAATTTGGCGATTTCTGCGCGCGTGGTTTCACTACCAAAGGCAACGACCACCTTGCGCGCCGTTTCCTGAAGCGCCAGTGCCCCTGCAATCCCTGCCAGATGGGCGACTTGATGGCCCGAATCATGGTTGAACAGAAAAATAACATCCGCCGCGACAGGCGGGTCGCATTGTTGAGGTTGTGCCTGCGTCATTGCGCCCGATCATTATCGCCTTCGGTCGATTTTTGCGACGCCTTTGCGACATGCAGCGCATATTTTAACCGGAAATAGCGGACGAACCGCAACCGTTTCAGATATGCAATGGTCATGCGATCAAACGGGATTGGGGAACAGCTTTCAAAAAGCTCCCAATAATATTTGAGTTCCAATGGCGACGAAATGTCCTTTGAACGTGCGAAGCGCAGTCCAGTTTTGGCAAATTGATTCGCGCAGAAATCGGATATGTAATATTCTGCTGCGGGTTTTGGTCCGCTAAGCTGCGCGTCCAACGCCACCTTGAAACCGGCCAGAACCTCAGCCAAATCGCGATTTTTTTGCGCGTTGAATGTTGCCGTTTTCAGATTGAAACTATGCATGATGCTGCCTGCGCGTCGCCGGTAAAATATCCACGGCGATGGCACATAATAATAATTACGCGCCCTCAATAGCAACCAAGGGGTCGTGGCAATATCCTCAAAAATCTTGCCGACCGGAAACCGCAGCCCATCATCCCACATTGAACGACGGCTAATTTTTATCCAGCTATACATTTTGCGGCTTTTAAACACGCCGGTGACCAATTGGCCAATGTCGGTGGAAATTTGCCTGGTTGGCCCATAAAATGACCGCCGCTTCACAAAATGATTCCGGCGATAATCGCAAAGGATCAAATCCGGATTATGTCTCTCCAATATCGTGCGTAGCCCGCTTATCGCGCCCGGTAAGAGATAATCGTCAGAGTCGACAAACCAGATATGCGCGCCTTCCGCCGCTTCCAACAGGCTGTTGCGTGCGGCACTTAAGCCTTTGTTTGTGTTATGATAAATTAGTTTGAGATGCTTTGGATATGCCTTGCATAGGGACTCTGCGATTGCACGGGAACCATCGGTCGACACGTCATCTAGCATGATGATCTGAACACCCGCATCATCGTCCAGTTGTTCCAATATGGAATGGACGCAAGCGGCAAGATAGGGTTCGACATTATAGACAGGCAATAAGATACTTAACCAAATACCGGTCGTCATAAAATCGCCTGCCCCTGTCGCTTTGCCATCTATTTACCTGTCTGCATTTTTTTGCCAACACATAATCACGGTTCTTTGATTACGGGATAAAGTAGACTAGGCCCGCTTGTCTGGGGATATTCGCTTCATGGCAGAGCAAAAACAGGGGAGTGGGCGTCGCATATTGCGATCTGGCGCTTGGCTTTTTTTGCCGAAAACGGTGTCGGCTGTTCTCAGCCTCATTTACCTTGCCGTTTCCACGCAGACATTGGGTGCCGCAGATTTTGGCAAATTCATGCTGATCTTCAGCTTTGCCCAAATGATCTCCGGCTTTACATCCTTCCAGACTTGGCAAATCCTTATCCGCTACGGCACAAATTTGGTGCATGACGGGGCGCATGAAAAATTGGCCGAATTGACGTGGTTTTGCTTGATTCTCGATTTTGTCGGGGTCGGGTTTGCCTTGATATTGGGCGGGGCTGGCGCTTGGGTCCTTGCCCATAATCAAGGCTGGGATGAAATGGAAATGATGATGGTCATTGCCTTTACTGCTCTGCTTGTCTTGTCAGCGCGGTCAACAGCGACAGGACTTTTGCGTATAAGCGACCGATTTCGTGACGCCGCCATTCCTGACATGATGGTTCCAGTCATTCGTCTTATTGGAACAGGAATATTGGTTGTATCACAGCCAACGATATGGGGATTTCTTACCGTCTGGCTGCTATCTGAACTTATACCAGCCGGGTTGATTTGGATAAGAGTAACGCGGCACTTAAAGCTGCCGATGCGGTTGAAACGCCGTCCGAGCCTCAACAGTTTTCAAATTAGCTTCCCCGGCATCGTAAAATTCGCCTTATGGTCGAACG
>JAEMTM010000108.1 GCA_016462305.1 Sphingomonadaceae bacterium
GGCGTGAACATTGACCATGTTGCGACCATTCGCAATGCGCGCGGCGGTGATCATCCAGACCCGGTGCGTGCGGCGCAGATTGTGGCGGCGGTCGGTGGCGACGGCATCACGGCGCATCTGCGGGAGGACCGGCGGCATATTCGCGATGCCGACATTGAACATATCATGGCCGCGACAAATTTGCCGCTGAACCTTGAAATGGCAGCGACCGAGGAGATGCTGGAGATCGCTTTGCGGCACAAGCCGCATGCCGCGTGCATCGTCCCCGAACGGCGCGAGGAGCGGACGACCGAGGGCGGGTTGGACGCGGCGGGGCAGCACAATCATCTTGCGCCCATCGTCACGCGGCTAACCGACGCAGGGATAAGGGTGAGCTTGTTCATTGAACCCGATGCCCGTCAGATTGAGGCGGCTATCCGCTTGCGCGTGCCGATTGTGGAATTTCACACGGGTAAATATGCCCATGCGCAAGGCGAGGAGCGCGAAACGGAGCTGCGCCGGATTGCCGATGCCGCCGCCCTCGCGGCGAAGAACGGCATCGAGCCGCATGCGGGCCATGGGCTTACTTTTGATAATGTTCAGCCCATTGCCGCCATTGCGCAATTTGCCGAACTCAACATCGGGCACTATCTGATCGGTGAGGCCATCTTCATTGGTTTGGAAGAAAGCGTGCGTAAAATGCGCGAATTGATGGACCTTGCCCGGTGATCATTGGGCTTGGCTCTGACCTGTGTAACATCGAACGCATCGCCAAATCGATTGCGCGATTTGGCGCACGCTTTGAAAATCGTGTTTTCACCGACGTGGAACGTGCCAAGGCGGCCAAGCGCCCATTTACCAAAGCGGGCACCTATGCGAAGCGCTTTGCCGCCAAGGAAGCCTTTTCAAAGGCCGTGGGAACCGGTTTCAAACATGGCGTATTTATGAAGGATATTGGCGTCGTCAATGCACCTTCGGGTGCACCGACCCTATCGCTTACGGGCGGGGCAAAAGCGCGGCTCGACGCAATGATTCCTTCGGGCTATGAAGCCCATATTCATGTGACGTTGACGGATGACCACCCGTGGGCGCAGGCATTTGTCATTATAGAAGCGTTGAGATTATAAAAGGCATGACCAGTTTGACCACCGACGACAACACTCCGGCAACACCGCCCGCGCCTGCACCCGAAAAGAAGGGATGGGCTTCTGCCGCTTGGGCGGAGTTCAAGGGCTTTTTTTGGCTTTTGCTCGCGGTGCTGGCCTTCCACAGCTTCATTGCGAAGCCCTTTTACATTCCGTCTATTTCGATGATGCCGACCTTATTGGTGGGTGACCGGTTGTTCGTCAGCAAATATCCATATGGATGGAGCCATGTATCGCCGACGATACCAAATCCTGTGGCGATATTTCGCTGGCTGGTGTTGCGCGAAGAGGTAGACGCCTTGGCTGTGCCTTTGCCCGAAAGCAACACCCGCATCTGGGGCAAATTGCCCGAACGTGGCGATATCGTCATATTGACACCCAAGGGCAAATATCAGGATTGGATCAAGCGCGTCATTGGCTTGCCCGGCGACACCATCGAACTGCGCGCAGGGCAGGTTTTCCTCAACGGCAAACCCGTAAAGCAGGAAACCCAGCCAAGCCTCATCTTACCCGTCGATGCCAACAACCCTTGCAATTATAATGATTTCCCAGGCGCATTGACACGCGGTGATGACGGCGTGCTGACCTGCCATTTGCCCATCATTCGCGAAACCCTGCCCAATGGCGTGCAATATGACACCATCGACGCACGGCAGAAGGAGACCGATGACATGGCACCTGTCAAAATCCCTACCGGTCATGTTTTCCTGATGGGTGATAACCGCGATAACAGCTCCGACAGCCGCGTTGCGGCAGAGTTTGGCGGCCTTGGTGGACCCGTATCATGGGATCGCATCGGTGGCCGCGCCGAAATCATCACATTCTCGGTTGATGGCAGCACCAGCCTTAATCCTGCAACTTGGATCAGTTCGCTGCGCGGTGATCGCGCTGGCGACAGCTTGCGTCCTAAAAAGGTCAGCCAAGGTGAGTGACGCCGCGCCCCTTGCGCCACGCAAGCCCCGCCGGACGCGGAAAAAACCTGAAGCGCAGGTGAAGGATAGCTTTCGCGAAGAGGTCGGCCCAACCGAGCTTTACGACCCCCTCATTCGTTCAGAGATAAAGCGCGCTGCGGTATGGATTGGCATGGCCAGCCTCGTTGTTGCATTCATCTGGCTTGCGCAGCCCATTCTGCTCATCATTGGCGGCATCGTTCTTGCCGCGATGTTCGACGGCGGCGCGCGGCTTCTTGGCCGGGTGCTGCCCATCCCGCGCGGCTTCCGCCTGACCATTGTCGTGCTGGCCGTCTTTGGATTTATATATTGGACCTTTGTTTTCACAGGGTCCGAATTGGCCGCGCAAGCCGCAAGTCTGCAAGCCATTGTCGAAAGGCAAATTGAATCCATAGGCAATCGGATTGAAGCCGCAGGGTTCAACATTTCTGCCGAGGATGTGAAAGGCCTTGGTTCGCAGATTTTGAACTCTGTCGGCCGCGTCACCGAAGCGGTATCGTCCGTTTTGGGCACCGTCACCAACCTTTCGATGATGCTGGTTCTCGGCATATTTATCGCCGCCGAGCCTCGCTTATATGAACGCGGTGTCGCGTGGATGTTGCCTTTGGCGGAGCGCGCGCATTTTTATGGCACCGCCGAAAAAATGGGCAGCGTCCTGCGCCGCCTGATGGCGGGTCGCCTGCTTGGCATGGCGGTGGAAGGCGTGGGCACTTGGGCGTTACTCAGCCTTGGTGGCGTGCCGATGGCGGCGTTGCTGGGTGTGCTCACGGGCCTGCTGGCATTCTTGCCTAATATCGGCGCAATTGTGTCGGGGGCCCTTATCATCCTCGTTGGATTTTCTGCCGGGGTTGATGCCGGGCTTTACGCCATTTTCGTATATTTCGTCGTGCAGACGGTGGACGGTTATTTGATCGTCCCGATGGTCGCAAAACGTGCGGTCGATTTGGCCCCTGCTTTAGTGCTCGGCGCGCAGATCCTTTTCGGTGCGTTGTTCGGCATATTGGGGCTTGCGCTGGCCGATCCCATCATCGCGATGATCAAGGTCGCGCTGGAGCGGCAATCAGAGCGCAATGAAGCGCGTGGTATCCGCGAAGGGCCGTGATCCAAACGCTATGTTGCTAACCATCTGCTTTCTATTGGGCATCGCCAATTTTTCTATGCACAAAGCGGTGGCGGAATCTGGGCACCCTTTTGTCGAAGAGACCAAACGCTATTTCAGTCGGTATTTCGGCCCTTATGGAAGCTACGCCATTGAACTGGCCTTGCTCATCGGCGCGATGTGGTTGGCCAATGCGCAATCCTTGGTGGTAGTGCTCCTTTACGCCGCCTACACCGCCATAAACGGCGTTGCCACTTGGCTGCTGCTGTCGAACAAGGCGTGATCGGCCTTTGTGCTTTGCACTAAGATAACTATACGGCCCCTGTGCCACCGCTAGATCCCACCAATGATGCCAAGCCAGATTTCGCCGTCATGCGGCGATTCTTGCCCTATTTATGGCCGAAGAACGAAGCGGGTTTGCGAATCCGCATTGTCTTTGCCCTGCTGCTGGTGGTTGTCTCAAAACTCATCCAGCTCAGCATGGCATGGCTCTATGGCCGCGCTATCGACCGCATGGTGCCGGGCATGGAAGACAGCGTCGCCATCGCCATCGCCTTGGTCGCCGCTTATGCCGGTGCGCGTTTTGGCGGGGTGTTATTCGACAATTTGCGCAACATCGTCTTTGAACGTGTCGGGCAAGACGCGACGCGGCGTCTGGCCGAAAATGTCTTCAGCCATTTGCATAATCTGTCGATGCGGTTCCACATGAACCGGCGGACAGGCGCGGTTACCAAGGTGATTGAACGCGGGACCAAGAGCATCGACATCATGCTCTATTTCCTTTTGTTCAACATCGCGCCGACGTTGCTTGAGCTGTTTTTGGTCTCCGTTTATTTCAAGATTTCATTTGGCTGGGGCATGGTCATTGCCACATTGATCATGGTCGTCAGCTACATTGTGTACACGACCCTGATCACCAACTGGCGCAACAAATTGCGCGAGGAAATGAACGAGCTCGACACGCAGACCGTCGCCAAGTCCGTTGACAGCCTTTTGAACTATGAAACGGTCAAATATTTTAACGCAGAAAAGCGCGAAACCCGCCGTTATGCTGAGGTGGTGCAACATTATGCCAATGCCGCCGTCAAATCGGAAAACTCGCTCGCCGCGCTGAACATTGGGCAATCGCTGATTACCAACCTCATGATGGCTGGGGCCATGGGCTATGTCGTTTGGGGCTGGTCACGTGGGCAATTTACCACAGGCGACGTGGTGACGGTGAATACCTTGCTGGCGCAGCTTTTCCGGCCATTGGACATGTTGGGCATGGTGTATCGCACCATACGCCAAGGCCTGACCGATATGGCCGCAATGTTTGCGCTTATCGATACCCAAGCCGAAATCACCGACAAACCAAATGCGCCCGCGCTGGTGGTCCATGGCGGCGCAGTATTGTTTGACGATGTGTATTTCGCGTATGACGCGGAGCGGCAGATATTAAACGGCGTCAGCTTCGACATAAAGCCCGGCCAAACGCTCGCCGTGGTTGGCCCGTCGGGTGCGGGCAAGTCGACCATCGCGCGTTTGCTCTATCGTTTTTACGATATTACCGGCGGTCGTATCACCATCGATGGCCAGGATGTGCGCGATGTTACGCAGTCCAGCCTGCGCAGTTCCATCGGCATCGTTCCGCAGGATACCGTTTTGTTCAACGACACCATCGGCTATAATATCGGCTATGGCCGCGAAGGTGCCAATCAAGCCGAAATCGAAGAGGCCGCCCGCGGCGCATCTATCCACGGTTTCATCGACTCGCTGCCCGACCAATATGCCGCCAAGGTTGGCGAGCGCGGGTTAAAACTATCGGGTGGCGAAAAGCAGCGCGTGGCGATTGCCCGCACTTTGCTCAAAAATCCGCCGGTGTTGATCCTCGATGAAGCCACCAGCGCCTTGGACAGCCGAACCGAGTCGGAAATTCAAGCAACGCTCGAACGTATTTCGGAACGCCGCACCACAATCATCATCGCGCACCGACTGTCGACCGTGGTGAACGCGGATCAGATCATTGTGTTGGAGGCGGGTCGCGTGGCGGAGAAGGGAACGCACCTGCAACTGCTGCGCAAAAATGGCCTTTATGCCGACATGTGGGCGCGCCAGCAAAGCGAAGCCGAAGAAGAGGCCGTTCCCGCCGCATAAAATCACGCGCTATCCACAAGCGACTTGAATCAAATACATGTCGGCTCTGTCATTGGCACTTCGGTCACGCTAGGGCGTTCCAATGGCCCACGTCGTTCCCTCCCCTACGCCAGCCGATGTTTTGCACCGCTTGTTCGGCTTTGCTGGCTTTCGCGGGCAACAGGAACAGGTGGTTATGCGCGTTCTGGCGGGTCAGCGCACGCTTGCGGTCATGCCAACGGGCGCGGGCAAGTCGCTTTGCTATCAACTGCCCGCCGTGATCATGGATGGCACCTGCATCGTCATATCACCGCTGATCGCGCTCATGCATGACCAAATGCGCGCCGCCGATGCCGTGGGCATTCGCGCCGCGACACTGACGTCCGCCGACGACAATCGCGCCGAAACCATAAAACGATTCCGTGCGGGCGCGCTTGACCTGTTATATGTCGCGCCGGAACGGGCATCGGGTCAGGAGTTTCGCAGCCTGCTGCGCGAAACGAAAATAGCACTCTTTGCGATTGATGAGGCGCATTGCGTGTCCGAATGGGGCCATGATTTCCGGCCCGATTATCGTTTGTTACGGCCATTGCTGGATGACTTTGCGCATGTGCCGCGCCTCGCGCTGACCGCCACTGCCGACACCCATACACGCGACGATATTGCCGAACAATTGGGTATAGCCAAAGATGGCGTCATGGTGGCGGGTTTTGACCGCCCCAACATCCGCTACATCGCCGAAGCCGCCCCGAACAGCGGCATTGCGTCATTGGTCAAGGGCTTGCAGGGCGCAGGCATTGTCTACGCCCAAACCCGCGACCGCACCGAAAAAATCGCTGCCCAGATTGCCGCGACGGGCCGCAGGGCTTTATTTTATCATGCCGGCATGGAACCACAGACACGCGCCCGTGCGCAGGCCGAATTTGTGTCCTCCGAAGACATGGTCATGGTCG
>JAEMTM010000109.1:0-4744 GCA_016462305.1 Sphingomonadaceae bacterium
CCGCGGACAAGATCAAGGCTCATGGGGTCAATGACCAGCGCCGCGCCGTCGCCCTGCGCGCATATGTCGTCGGCCTCAATCGAGTCGGCCAAGCCGAAGCGATATTGAAAGCCCGAACAACCGCCGCCTTCCACCGACAGACGCAGCACAGGGTCTTTGCCCAATTTGGTCGCGATTTCGGCCACGCGGCGCGCGGCGTTGGGTGTCATAAAAATGACTTCAGTTTCGGTCATAGCTTTCATGTAGGCCATGCTGACCCCAAAGGGAAGTAATAGCAAAAAAAGGGGCGGCAAAGTTTCCGATGCCAGCCCCCAAGATTACACCCTCTCCCAAAGGTGATGCGTTAGCCTGCCTGCTTACTCGCCTTCAGCAGGACCACCAGAGGCCTTGCTATCAGCAGTTTTCGACGCAAGCAAGAATTTTGCGCCGCTCGGGTCTGATTTTTGCGGGGCTAAAAAAGCAATCGGGTTGATCGCTTCACCAGCGATGCGCACTTCATAATGCAAATGGCTTCCGGTGGAGCGGCCAGTTGAGCCCATATAGCCCAAAATGTCGCCCTTGCGGATGCGTTGGCCGGGGGTCACGTTCATCGCCGACAAATGGCCATAACGTGTTTGAACCGCGTTGCCGTGGTTGATTTCTACAAATTTGCCATAGCCACCAACCCATTCGGCGCGGCCAACCGTGCCGTCTGCGGTTGCAAAAATGGGGGTGCCCACTGGACCGGGAATGTCCAGCCCCTTGTGGTTGCGGCTGGCGCCACGTGTCGGTGCGTTGCGATATCCGAAACCGCTGGAGAATTTCATGATCTCGACAGGGTTGATGGAAGGAACGGCAACTTCGACCTTATGCACGGCACCGTTAATGCGGCCCCAGCTATCGTTCAAGGCGCGGAATTCAGGGTCGGAAACGCCAAGAGCGGTTTGGTTGGCCTTCAAATCTTCGGGTGAAATGCGGAAAGAGTCAGATGAAGCGGCGGCTGAATTTGCGATAGCAGGTGTGGCGGCTGATACAGCGACCAAAATGCCAATCGCGGAGGCAGCTTTCAGGATCAGGGATTGGCACGAAGCCAAAGCGCTGGATACCATGTGTGTCATTACCTTGTTGTTGCGACCCGCACCATTTCTGGCGCAGCACCGAAGTTTGACCATGGCAGTTGAACTGCCCACCTCTTATGAAAAGGATGCTGTCCGATGGCTCAAACGAATGCAAGTTCTGTGTAATGATCGCAGGACAAGCCGCCGCTCAAACGCGTTGAGTCGTTGAATTGAGGCTATAGCGACTGGCAAAGGGAGGGTTTACCAATATTCTTAACGCAGTCGGCACCGATTTGTTCCGGTGGAAACCGCAGGTGATGCAAAGGATTCGAAGCGGGTGCGCCGGATGTTCGAGGGGCGTATATGTACAGGCCCCTCCGGCTTGCCCAAGCTGACGCCCGGTCAATCCAAATCCATCCTGAGCCTGTCGAAGGGCAAGTCGATGGGGAGGATAAGTTGTTAGGGGCGCAATCCTACAGAGCCCTCGCTGCTGCCAAAACCTCGGCCGCATGCGCCTTGACCTTCACCTTGCGCCAGACCTGCGCCACCTTGCCGTCCTTGCCGATCAGATAGGTCGACCGGTCAATGCCCATATAGAGTTTGCCGTACATCGATTTTTCGACCCAGGCGCCCATTTGCTCGGTGGCATCGCTCGCTTCGTCGGATAGCAAATTGACGGTAAGCGCATATTTTGCGGCAAATTTGGCGAGCTTGGCGGGCTTGTCCTTTGACATGCCGTAAACCGGGCAATTCAGCGCCGCAAATTCAGCGGCCAATTCGGTAAAATCCTTCGCCTCATTGGTGCAACCCGGCGTGTCGGCTTTGGGGTAAAAATACAGCACAAACGGGCCGGAAAGCGCCGCCAGATTGACCGCATTGCCTGTGCTATCGATGACGGTCACATCGGGCAGCATGTCGTTAATATCGGTCATATTCTCGTTCCTTTTCAAAAATCGCGTGGGCCAAATAAGCTGTGCCATTGGTGCATGACAACCCCGCGATAATCCCTAAGCGCGTGCGTCAATCCATCCCAATCGTTAAAGCCTAAGCTGTGTGCAATCAGATATTGTGCCGCCTCAGGCGGGGCGGCGCAATCGGGCGCGATCAGGCGCACCATCACCAACAACCGCGCCATTAAGGCAAAGGCCTTGGCAAAGTCAGCGTGCAGGTGCCCCGCTTTTACCAACGCGTCAATCGCCGGGCCAAGCTGCGGCCTTATGCCGTCATGCGTTTCCAACTGAAGCGCGTGAATGATGAACTCCATATCCACCAATCCGCCGGGCAGCAGCTTTACATCCAATGCGCCCTTTGGCGGCTTATGCGCGGCCATGTCCTTGCGCATCGTCGCAATATCGTGGCGCAGCTTTGCGACGTCGCGCTTTGTATGCAAAACATCGCGGATGATTTTGCCGACTTGGCCGCGCGCACCTGCTGATCCAAAAAGCACGCGCGCTCGCGTGAGCGCCATATGTTCCCACGTCCATGCAT
This sequence comes from Sphingomonadaceae bacterium, assembly GCA_016462305.1. Lineage (GTDB taxonomy): Bacteria > Pseudomonadota > Alphaproteobacteria > Sphingomonadales > Sphingomonadaceae > Sphingorhabdus_B. The sequence goes on from JAEMTM010000109.1 coordinate 2,526, forward strand.
TCTGCCGCTGATATTGGTCGAAGCTTTTTACAGACGCGCACAATAGCCCGTCCGCGCCCGATGGCCGAAGTCGTGTGTCAATCTCATACAAAGCGCCTGAGGCTGTCGCCACGGACATTGCCGCAATCACCCGCTGCGCCAGTCGGTTAAAATATTGCGTTGCGCCAAGGCTGCGCGGCCCATCGGACTCCGCCAGATGGTCGCCTGTGAACAGCAGGATGATGTCCAAGTCCGACGCATGCGTCAACGCCTCACCGCCAAGCCTGCCCAAAGCCAAAATAATCAGCTCCCCGCCTGCAATCTTGCCATGCGCCTTTTCAAATTCGGCCAATGTTGCCGTCGTCAGCGTCTCCAGTGACGCCTCCGCCAAATGCGCATAAGCCTGCGCGATAGCGAGCGCGTCGCTGCGCCCCTCAATCAACTGAACGCCTAACGCAAAGCGTTTTTCGCCAACATAATCGCGCACAATGTCGAGGGTGGATTGATAATCGGCGTTGCCAACCCGGCGCTGCATCGCGTCCTGCAATGCCGACACGTCGCCGGGCAAATGCATGGCGCTGGTATCGATCAACGCATCAAGATAGCGGCTTTGGCGGCCCAGATCGTCGGCCAAAGTCGGCGCGTAGCTTAAAATATCGGCGACCAGTTGCAAGAGGCCGGGACGCGCCTCCAGCAAGCGAAAGACGTTAATCGCGCTGGGCATCGCCTCAATCATATTGTCGAAACGGGCGATGGCACGATCCGAATCGGGTGCTTGCGCCAGCGCCGCCATGATCGCGGGCAACACGGCCTCAAATGCGTCACGCGCCGATGGGCTGCGGATCGCGCGAATTTTGCCGCTGCGCCAGCGGGCCAATCGCTGCATCACGGCGGCAGGGTCGGCATAGCCAAGATCGGTGAGCTGTTCCTCCAGCGGCAGACCTTCGTCCGCCAATCGCGGCCCTTCGCTGCCCCCTGCATCGACCATGCGATCATAGATGGCCGCGACCATAAAGGTGATCGGCGCAATCGCCGCAATCAACGCGTCGGCATCGGTTAAGCCATGCAATCGCGCAACAGCATCGGCGGTGTCGCGGTTGGCGGGTATCTCATGCGTTTGCCGGTCGCTGTGCATTTGCAAGCGATGTTCGAATATCCGCAACTGCGTATAAGCCGAGGATAAGGTCTCCGCCTCTTGCGCGCTGATCGGTCCAGCCGCCGCCAGCGCAGTGAGGGCTGCGCGTGTGTCTGGCACACGCAATGCCGGGTCGCGGCCGCCGTGGATAAGTTGATGCGCTTGGGCAAAAAATTCACATTCTCTGATGCCGCCATGGCCACGCTTCAGGTCAAAACCAAGGCCCATTTTCTGCCCCTTGGCATAATGGTCACGGATTTGCGCGGTCATCGCGCTGATATTCTTCAACTGTCCGAAATCGAGCGACTTGCGCCAGATGAACGGTACAATGGCATTCAGGAAATATGCGCCCAGTGCGCGGTCGCCTGAACTCACCCGTGATCGGATGAATGCGGCTTGCTCCCACGCCAGTGCGCTCGATTCATAATAGCCGATGGCCGCCTCGACTGGCAGGACGATGGGGCTGACCTCTGGCGACGGACGCAACCGCATGTCGACGCGAAAGACATAGCCATCGCCGTCAAGCGCGGAGAGCAGCTCAATGACCCGCCGGCCATAACGCACCGCCGCCTCCGCCACGTCATCGCGTTCGCGGTGGGGCAGGGTTTTGGGATCGAACAGGAATATCGGGTCAATGTCGGACGAATAATTCAACTCCCGCCCGCCATGTTTGCCTAACGCAATGACGGCAAAGCCCTGATTAGGCGCACCCGGCACGCGTTCTTGTATCGCGGCGGCGATAGCTTGATCCAGCGCATGGTCGGCAAAGTCGGAGAGGATGTGCGTGACGCGCGTCAGGTCCCAGACATCGGATAGGTCGGCAATGGCGGTCACCAAAGCAACCCCTTGGCGCTGTTTACGCAATGCGGTGCCGACGGAATCTGCACTGCGGGCAAGCGCAGCGGCAAGCGCATCGTCGAAATTGCCTGCGTGGATCATCGGCATCAGGTCGGCATTGCGGTCGATCAGGCCAGTCAGAAACGGGCTATAGGCCTGCGCTCGGGCGATGGCTTCTCCGACGTTGCTCACAACCTAACCTCCACTCCACACTCTTCGTCATTCCAACCACAACCTTCGTCATTCCAACCACAACCTTCGTCATTCC
>JAEMTM010000109.1:4844-6223 GCA_016462305.1 Sphingomonadaceae bacterium
ACGATATGGGAGAAAAAACCCGCTCACCGCCCCAAATAATCCCGTCGGAAATCTTGTGCAAAGGCCGCAAAGCGCCCTTGCTTTATCGCCGCGCGCATATCGGCCATCAGCATCTGGTAATAATGCAGATTGTGCTGCGTCATCAGCATCGCGCCCAATATTTCGCCCGAACGGACCAAATGATGGACATAAGCCCGCGTCCATGTCGCGCATACGGGGCAATTGCAGCGGTCATCAATCGGCCCTTGGTCTTCGGCAAATTTGGCATTGCGGATGTTGATCGGGCCATGATGGGTAAAGGCTTGGCCGTTGCGGCCTGACCGTGTGGGCAGAACGCAATCGAACATATCAATCCCGCGCTCCACCGCGCCAACCAGATCATCGGGCTTGCCAACGCCCATTAAATAGCGTGGCCGGTCGGCGGGTAATTGGTCAGGCGCATAATCGAGGCAGCCAAACATCGCCTCTTGCCCTTCACCCACCGCAAGGCCGCCCACGGCATAGCCGTCAAAGCCAATGTCGATCAACGCATCGGCGGACCGCTTGCGCAATTCTTCGTCCAATGACCCTTGCTGGATACCGAACAAAGCCGCGCGCGCCGCATGGTCGCCGCCGCTGTCAAATCCGTCGCGTGAACGCTTTGCCCAGCGCATCGACAGCTCCATAGATTTGATTGCCGCGTCCCGCGACACGCCATTGGCAGGGCATTCGTCAAACGCCATGACAATGTCGGAACCCAATAGACGCTGGATTTCCATTGATCGTTCGGGCGACAGCATATGTTTCGACCCGTCCAAATGGCTTTGGAACGACACACCTTCTTCGGTGATTTTACGTAAAGCCGACAGGCTCATCACCTGATAGCCGCCACTGTCGGTCAGGATTGGCCGGTCCCAGCCCGAAAATTGATGCAAGCCGCCCAACCGCGCCACCCGCTCCGCGCCGGGGCGCAGCATCAGATGATAGGTATTGCCCAATATGATGTCCGCACCCGTCGCCCGCACTTCGGCAGGGCGCATGGCCTTGACGGTCGCAGATGTGCCCACAGGCATAAAGGCAGGCGTACGAATTTCGCCGCGCAGCATGTGAATGCTGCCAGTGCGGGCCTTGCCATCGGTGGCGGAAATCGAAAACTGGAATCGCGTGGTCATGTGGAGGCTTTAGGGGGCTAATGCGTTTGAGAAAACCAACTTTGCGTTTGGGCGCGCCAATCTGCTCTGCTTGGGTATCCATGTTATCGTCATCCTGAACTTGGTGATCGTCATCCTGAGCTGGCCGCTCCCCATTTCGTCATCCTGAACTTGTTTCAGGATAACGCACAACTGTCGCCTGTTATCCTGAAACAAGTTCAGGATGACGAAATTGGGGGAGCGGTTCAG
>JAEMTM010000249.1 GCA_016462305.1 Sphingomonadaceae bacterium
CCGCCTTCGCGGGGATGACAAAATCTAGTCCGGCACCTGATCATTAAGCCGTAACACTTCGCCAGCTAAATATAGCGAGCCGCAGAACAGGACATTGGCTGGCGCTTGCCGCCCCGCCAACTGCCCCAGCGCGGTTATTATGTCGCTTGCTGTCCGTGCGTCGGTGATGTGCAGTTTGGAACGCGCCACGTCGCACAGTTCGCTTGGCGCATGATGCGCATGCCCCGCTATTGGCACGGCAGTCAGCGTTTCGATCTTATGCGCAAATGGCGCGAGGAAACCAAGCGCGTCCTTATTCTGCAACATGCCGATAATGACAATAACGGGCGGACTATTCTCAAGTGTTTTGGCAATCGCTGCCCCTGCGTCGGGATTATGGCCGCCATCCAGCCAAATATGCGAACCATCGGGCAATAATTCGGTCAGGGGGCCTGCCGCCAGCAATTGCATCCTTGCCGGCCAGCGTGTCCACTCCATCGCGGCGGACAAGGCGGCTTCGGGAACAGAAATCGCCGTTTGATGCCGCAGCATCGCCACCGCCAAGGCCGCATTATCCGCCTGATGCGCGCCCGGCATGCGGGGCAGGGGCAGGTTCAACTTTCCAGCCGCGTCACGATAATGCAGACGGCCATCATATACCGCCGCGTCCCAGCCTTCGCCGCGCGCGTGCAAGTCTGCGTTGTGCAAGGACGCTTGCGCGGCAATGGTGTTTGCCATCGACGCGCTATATTTCTGCGTCACTAAAGGCGCGCCGGACTTGGCAATGCCCGCCTTTTCAAACGCGATTCGGTCAAGCGGCGGCATGTCGGGTAGCCCTTCTTCTGCCGCCAACAAAAACGCCTCATGATCCAACCCCAGCGAGGATATGCCGCACGCTATGGGATTGGCCAGAACGTTGGTGGCGTCTAACCGTCCGCCAAGGCCAACCTCAATGATGCAGGCATCGGCCTTCGTCCGCGCAAAGGCGCAAAAGGCAACGGCGGTGGTGACTTCGAAAAAGCTGGCCTCCAACCCGTCTGCATGGTCGAGAACTTCGGACAGGAGTGCGGACAAGGTGGCATCGTCAATCAACCGCCCCGCGATGCGGATGCGCTCGTTAAAGCGCACCAGATGCGGGCTTGAATAGACATGGGCGGTCAGGCCAGCCGCCTCAATCGCGCCGCGCAGAAAGGCGCAGGTCGAACCCTTGCCGTTGGTGCCGGAGACATGGAAGACGGGCGGGAGATGATGATGCGGGTTGCCGAGCCGATCCAGCAAGGTGGCGATACGTCCAAGGCCCAAAACGTCCTTGCCGGGCGACAGCATCGTCAACCGGTCAAGCTGCGCCTGAACGGCAGGGTCAGTGGATGTCGCGTGGTCAGGCATGCGCTCGTCCTTTGTCATTCCCGCGCACGCGGGAATCCATGATCTGCTTTATCGGTTCAAATCGAACCATAAGTCGCGCCATTCGGGGTTGTTTCGTTCGATGAGCTCGATTTTCCATGCGCGATTCCATTTTTTCATCTGTTTCTCGCGCTTGATGGCCTCTCGGACATCAGCATATGGTTCAAAATACACCAGCCTTTTCGTCCGGTTGCGCGTGGAAAAGCCGGGGCGTAAGCGTTCCCTATGTTCGTAAGCTCGACGTATTAAGTCGTTGGTCACACCGATATATGTGGTGCCGTTTCGCTGACTGGCCATGATGTAGACATAGTATATTGGTGGCATATTTCAGACCATGGATTCCCGC
>JAEMTM010000250.1 GCA_016462305.1 Sphingomonadaceae bacterium
TAGCTGGCCTTTTCAAACGCGACGCTGATGTCCAATGTCACCTCGTCCGAGATCATTGGAACGGCATAGCTTATGCCAAATGCGCTGCGTTTGATGACGGCTGTGGCGTGAAAGCCGATGGTGGCTTTCTTGTTGAACGGATTATTGCCCGCCCCTGAAAATTTGGTGTCCAGAACGACTGGCTTGGTGACGCCGTTCAGCGTGAGGTCGCCGGTGATTTTGGCGGTGGTGCCCGATGCCACGACGCGGGTTGAAACGAATTTGGCATCGGTTGGGGCAGGGCCAAAAAAGTCGGCCTTGCCGCCGTCCTTGCCAGCGCGCAGCAGATGTCCGGTCAGGCCAGCACTTGCGGTCGTGACCTTGCCGACGGGAATAGTGATGTCAACCTTGGCGGCATTCGGATTGGCGGGGTCAAGTGTCAGCGTTCCTGTCGCATCGCCGAAAATGCCGAAATAATCGTTGAAACCAAAATGGCTAACGCGCCAGCCGATCAATGTATGGCCGGGGTCGGTGTTGTAGGTTCCAGCGGTAACGCGGGCGACGTCCATTGTTCCGGGCATTTGCGGGGCGCTTTGCGCGATCAATGGCACAGCGAACAAGAGGGGAAGGGCACATAAAAACTTACGCATGAGTCTGCTCCTGACAGTCAAAAGGGGAAGCATCAGTGTCGATGCCTCCCCTAAAACTGTCAAGTCGGGAAAAAGGGATTAGTTCTTCGCCTGATCCACCAATTTATTCTTTGCAATCCATGGCATCATCGCGCGCAGCTTTGCGCCCGTTTCCTCAATGGGGTGCGCTGCCGCTGCCTTGCGTGCGGCCTTCAACTCTGGCTGACCAGCGCGGTTATCGAGCACGAAATTCTTGACGAAACGACCCGATTGAATGTCCGCCAGAACCCGCTTCATTTCCGCCTTGGTTTCGTCGGTGATGATGCGTGGGCCCGTGGTGATGTCGCCATATTCTGCGGTATTCGAAATCGAATAGCGCATGTTGGCAATGCCGCCTTCATACAGAAGGTCGACGATCAACTTGGTTTCATGCAAGCATTCGAAATAGGCCATTTCTGGTGCATAGCCCGCCTCGGTCAACGTCTCGAAACCGGCTTGGATCAGGTGCGTGATACCGCCGCACAACACGGCCTGTTCACCGAACAAATCGGTTTCGCATTCTTCGCGGAAGTTGGTTTCGATGATGCCGCTGCGTCCGCCGCCGACGCCGCTGGCGTACGCAAGCGCGATGTCATGGGCGTTACCGCTTGAGTCTTGCGCAACTGCGATCAGGCACGGCACGCCGCCACCCTTTTGATATTCGCTGCGCACGGTGTGGCCGGGGCCCTTGGGTGCGATCATGATGACGTCAATGTCGGCGCGCGGCTCAATCAGGCCGAAATGGATATTGAGGCCATGGGCAAAGGCCAAAGCCGCGCCGGGTTTCATATTGGCATGCAGATCATCGGCGTAAATTGCGGCCTGATGTTCATCGGGTGCCAACACCATAAGGATATCCGCCCAAGCCGCAGCGTCGGCATTGGCCAAAACCTTGAACCCAGCCGCTTCCGCCTTTTTGGCGGTTGCCGATCCAGCGCGCAGGGCGATAGCGACATCCGCCACGCCGCTGTCACGCAGGTTTTGCGCATGGGCATGGCCCTGGCTACCATAGCCGACAATCGCGACCTTTTTGTCTTTGATAAGGCCCAAGTCGCAATCTGCGTCATAATATACTTTCATTC
>JAEMTM010000251.1 GCA_016462305.1 Sphingomonadaceae bacterium
TCTTGAATATTTTGAAAGACGGGAGCATAAAACTTCCATGACACTAGTTTCTTCATCATCGAAAGAAAAGCACCCTAAGCGAGGAGCAGTTTCAAATTTTGGTCGAAGTGCTGCGACTGGGCAGTTTGTGCTTAAGCCTGTGTCGACGAAGGGTGGAAAGATAACTCAGCGGCAAGCGAATTCGGCCGTTAAAACAGTTAGCACTGAGAAGAAGTAGGTTGGTAACGGGCAAGACGTCGATCAATGACGTGTTTATAAACTGCCCATTTGATGCCGAATATCGAGATTTCTTTGAAGGGCTGGTTTTTACAATTTTTGCGTGTGGGTTGCGGCTTTAACAGCTTCGTCACCCTGAACTCGGTTCAGGGTCCATTTCGCCTCTAAACCCTCCGGCCCGCGTGGCATGATGGATGCTGAACCAAGTTCAGCATGACGCTGTGTAATAAAACCGCTCAATAAGGCGGCCATCTCAAATCCTCTCCCGTTGGGAGAGGATACGCAGCCTTATGCGCGCAGCGCATTAGGCGCAGTTGGTGAGGGGGTGTGCGCTCTCGTAAGGGCGGAACCCCTCACCCAGCTTCGACTAGGCGGCGAGCCGCCAAGTCTGCGCAACCCTCTCCCAATGGGAGAGGGAAGTGATCAATAAGGCGGCTTATCAAACCCCTTGGGGCTGGCCGTAAATATCTCGCAGCCATCTTCGGTAATGCCAATGCTATGCTCAAACTGTGCGCTCAACGAACGATCCCGCGTTACCGCCGTCCAGCCATCGTCGAGCACTTTGCCTGCGGCCTTGCCGATGTTGATCATCGGTTCAATCGTGAAGATCATGCCGGGGCGCAGCTCTGGACCCGTGCCGGGGCGGCCGACATGGACGATTTCGGGGGCGTCGTGGAATAATTGGCCCAAGCCATGGCCGCAGAAATCGCGGACCACGCCATAACGATGCTTTTCGGCGTGGGTTTGGATGGCGTAGCCAATATCGCCGACCCGGTTGCCGGGTTTCGCGGCCTCGATGCCAAGCATCAGGCATTCATAGGTCACATCGACCAAACGCTTGGCCTTCACCGGCACGTCGCCGACCAGGAACATGCGGCTGGTGTCGCCGTGCCAGCCATCCAGTTGCGGCGTCACGTCGATGTTGACGATGTCGCCGTCCCTCAATTTCTTGTCCGACGGAATCCCGTGGCAAATGACATGGTTGATCGAGATGCAGCAGCTATGCGTATAACCGCGATAGCCCAAGGTGGCGGGGACAGCGCCGCCGCGCATCGTCATGGCACGGACAATGTCGTCCAGCTCTTCGGTCGTCACGCCGGGCACGACATGCGGCACCAAGGCGTCGAGGATTTCGGCGGCAAGGCGTCCGGCCTTGCGCATGCCGTCAAAGCCCTCGGCCCCATGCAATTTGATCGCCCCGTCGCGGGCCTGCATCGCCTCTTGGGGCGTCACGCTTACATATTGTTCCATGCAAGTGATATAAGGCAATAATCCGCACTTTGCGAGGGGGTGATTTATGCTATCGCGTGCGGATGACAGAATCTCGCATCTACACCGCTGCCCTTGTGATTATTGGCGATGAAATCCTTTCTGGCCGCACACAGGATAAAAATGTCGCCCAAATTGCCCTTTGGCTCAATATTCAGGGCATTCGCCTAAAAGAGGTGCGCGTTGTTGCTGATGTTGAGGAATCGATTGTCGAGGCCGTGAACGCGCTTCGCGCGCGCAA
>JAEMTM010000110.1 GCA_016462305.1 Sphingomonadaceae bacterium
TTAATCACATCGGCGAAGGTCTCGGCGCTTTGGGCGCCGGGGACCATATATTTTTGGTCGAAGATGATTGCAGGAACGCCGGTGATATTCTGGTCGGTCCAATGCGCCATTTCTGCCCGCACGCTGGTCGTGAGCGCGGCATCGTTGATCCATGCCAAGGCGACGGCGCGGTCCATGCCTTGCGCCTCGGCAATATCGCACAAGACGTCGGTGTCGCTGACATCGCGGCGGTCCTGAAAATAGGCGGTGAACAAAGCCATTTTCAGCGCGGTCTGCGCGCGCCATCCGCGTTCGCTGCCAAAAATAGTGAGCAATTTATGCGCGTTGAACGTGTTGTAAATGCGCATGCCGTCGCCATAATTAAACGCAAAGCCGACCTTGTTGCCGATGTCGGACAGCCTGTTCCGGTTCGCACGGCTTTGTTCGGGCGTGCTGCCATATTTGCGCGCGATATGCTCTGCGGTATCTTCGCCTTCGGGCGGCATGTTCGGGTTGAGTTCGAACGGATGCCAGTGGGTTTCGGCGGCAATGTCTTGGCCGACCAACGTCAGCGCTTGCTCCACCTGTTTCAGGCCAATGATGCACCATGGGCATACCACGTCGGAGACGATGTCGATCCGCAACGGCGCCGCGTCAGTCGTCATTGCGATACCCAATGGCGCAACAGGCTATGCGCGATGGCAAAGGGTGGCGGCGCGTTGAAGCGGCGGTCGGTGTCACCGGCCAAGGCGGCAATCGCCTCATCCTTCGTCACCCACATCGCATCTTCAATCTCCTGTGTGTCGAGCGTGAGTGCATCGCCCAACGCATCGGCGGTGCACGCAATCATCAATTGCGACCCGCCAAAAGGCCAGGGCTGGCTGGTGACATAACGCACCGCGCCGCAGGTGACGCCGGCCTCCTCATGGATTTCGCGGCGGACGGCCTCTTCAATGCATTCGCCGGGTTCCAAAAAGCCCGCTAGCGCCGAATAATTGCCCGGCGGGAAGCGCGATTGCCGCCCGACCAGTGCCTTGCCTTCAAATTCGGCGAGCATGATGACCACAGGGTCAGTGCGCGGAAAATGTTCCTTTTGGCAATTACCGCATTTGCGGCCCCAGCCTGCGCGGAACAGCACAGTCGCCGCGCCGCAGCGTCCGCAGAAACGATGGCCATTATGCCATTCGATCAGGCTGCGTGCCGTGCCATAGATCGCGGCGTCCTCGGCGGGTAGCATCGATAAAGCGCGCCAGATGGCTGGCGAACGAAACGCATCGCCCGCCGCATCAACCAACGCCACAAAATGCGGCTTTCCATCGGAAAGGCCAAGCAGGATCAGCTCTTCCGAACCGTCTAGTTCGGCCAAAGAATGCCAGTGCAATCCGCCTGCGTCGCTGACCCGCGGGTCAAGCCCGTCAAGCCCCAACACCCGCGCGCGCCAGTCCCCCAGCAACAGGCCATAGGCCTCTGCATCATTGCGCACGCGGTCAGCGCGGTCGAGCGGGGAGCCTGTAAAACCTGGAGCCATCATCGGATCAGGCATCGGATCAGGCTGGCAAACCCAAGTCCTTCAGGCCCAAGTCCTTCTTAACCCATTTGGCGAAGTCTTCATGGAACGGATAGACACTGCTTGGCATATATTGCGCCATGCAGACGGCGCGCAACTTGCGTCTTGGGTCGACAAAAGCCACTGTTCCAGCCGCGCCGCCCCAGCCGAACACACCAGCATTCACGCCCTTGCCAACCCGGCCACCCGCGCCAAAGCCAGCGCCGTCGGCATAAGTGCCGTCGGTTGACACCGCCGATGGCAGTAAGTCGGACATGGCGAGCTTGGCGGTCGCCGTTGACATCACGCGGACGCCATCCAATGCACCATGATTGGACAGCATGTTGAGGAAACGGTCATAATCGCGCGCGGAACTCACCATGCCAGCGCCACCAAAGGCAAAGGCTGGCTTGTCGAGGTAAATGCTCGTCGATGCCGGGTCGATGGGGAACAACACGCCATTCACAGGCGCGTAATTGGACACGAAGCGCTTGGTTTCCGACTTGGGCACTTGGAAATAGCTGCTGGTCATTTTCAGCGGTTCAAAAATCCGCGCTTTCAAAAACGCCTCAAAATCCATGCCGCTTGCGACTTCAATCACGCGACCAAGCAAATCGAGCGAGATCGAATAGCTCCATTTCGTGCCCGGCTCGGCAATCAAAGGCAGCTTTGCCAGACGTTCGGCAAATGTCTTGAGATCAGGGGTCGGCGCGCTTTTTGGCTGGCCCGGAATGGGAAAGCGGCTGGCGATGCCCGGCGTGATGCCATTGTCGAGATAGGCCTGAAGCAATGGTCCCTTGGTCACAATCGCATAGCCCAGACCGGCGGTGTGAGTCAGCAAATGGCGAACGGTAATCTGCGTCTTGGCTGGCACCGCATCCAGGCTTTTGCCCGGGTCGGTCATTACAGTCATATTGGCAAATTCTGGCAGGAAATCGGCAATCGGCTGATCCAGCTTCATCTTCCCTTCGCCGACAAGGATCATCGCGGCAATGCCAGTGACAGGCTTTGTCATCGAATAAATGCGCCACAATGTGTCGATATTCACGGGCGTCGTTTCGCCCAGCCCTTGCGTGCCAATGGCGACAACATCAGGCATCCCTGCTGCACGACCAATGGTGGCAAGCAAACCGGGCAGCTTGCCCGAAGAGACATAGCTTTCAAACTGCGTCCGGATGGTCGGATATAAATCGGCCGCCTGTGCCCAAGCCCGCGTCGGCGCAAATGCGCTTATGGCACCTGCCGCTGCCAATTGGCCGCCCCACGTCAAAAACCCGCGTCGGCCAATCATGGCCTGACCACTATCCTGCATATTCATGCTCTCTCTCCTGCGTTCAAAACCGCCTCTGCTGCTTTTCTGAATAGGGTTGGCAGACCAGCCTTGTCGAGCGATTTTATTGGCCACCATATGCCCTCGCCGGGGTCGTCGGCACCTATTGGCCATGCCGTAACGGCAATGTCGAGAACAAGCGAAAAATGGGTAAAAACATGCGACACGCGCAGTGACAATTTGTGCCAATTGGCGGGCACAGGCGGCGTCGCATGGCCATCCAATCGGGCGGTCCATTGATCATCGGGTAAGGCGCGCATCCCCGCCAAAAGGCCATTGTCGGCGCGGCGCACCAGCCAGACTTGCCCATCCCGCTCAATCCAATAGACATTGCCTGTGCGTTGCGGCTTGGCGGCCTTGGGCGTTTTGGCAGGGTAAGCCTCCGGATTGCCCAAACGCTTGGCCTCGCAGGCAAAGGCAAGCGGACAAGCCTGACAAGACGGCGCACGCACCGAACATATGCCCGCGCCTAAATCCATCATCGCCTGCGCAAAGTCACCAGCCTGGGTGTCGGGCGTGATGCTGTCCATCGCCGCCCGAATCAGCGGCTTTGACTGCGGTAGCGGCGCAGGAATCGCAAATAGCCGCGATACGACGCGCTCGACATTGGCATCCACCACCACCGCCCGTTGCCCAAACGCAATCGCGGCGATGGCGGCGGCGGTGTAGGGGCCAATGCCGGGCAGTTTCAGCAACGCCGCCTCGGTTTGCGGCAAGCGACCTTCATATTCCGCCACAACCACCCGCGCGCATTTTAACAAATTGCGCGCACGGGCATAATAGCCAAGGCCAGCCCATGCCGCCATAACATCGGCATCATCCGCCGCCGCCAAAGCCGCAAAGTCCGGCCATATTTGCGTGAATTTGTGGAAATAGGCACCCACCGCCGCGACCATTGTCTGCTGCAACATGATTTCCGACAGCCAGACATGATAAGGGTTGGCAAAGCCCTGACCCGGCGGCGTGCGCCAAGGCAGCGTGCGTGCATAGGCGTTGTAATGCGCGCCCAAGGCCTGCGCGATATCCCCAGATTTATCGATGGCATGTTGGACGGCTGGCATGGAAAATGGCATGGATGACGGGATGGATAAAGGCAAGGCACCACCACCGCCAAAAGGCACCAAAAAGGCGCTGACGCCCAAACCATTTCAGCGCCCGCGTGGTGGCGAGGCGAAATCCGTATCGTCGTTGATGCCCGACATCGGCCGTGCCGCGTTTCGGAAATTCGGCTTCGTGCAAAGCTCTGTCGTAAGCCGTTGGGACGAAATCGTCGGCGCGCGCTATGCCGCTGTGTCCGCACCAGAGGCTATCCGCTTTCCCATTGGCAAGAAATCCGACGGCACACTTGAACTCACGGTGGAGGGCGCACATGCCACTATGATTCAGCATGTGCTTCCGGAAATCATCGACCGCGTGAACCGCTTTTTTGGCTATGGGGCCGTAGCGCGGGTCAAAGTCCGCCAAGGGCCAGTAAAAAGGCCACAGCTGCGCCAACCCACCGCCGCGCCCATGCTGAAACCTGTGCCGATGGAACTGGGCGAATCCTTGCGCGAAATTGGCGATCCAGAGCTTTTTGCCGTCCTCGAAAGCCTCGCAAAAAGCCTTGCCAAAGGCGGCGCGTGATACCAAACGCGCAAGATAAGGTTCGAAGTATAAGGTCCAGCGGAATGGCACATAGGAAAAAATATCTGGGCGCAGTTTTGGTGGGCGTAATGGCGCTCTCGACCGCGCTCATTGCCGCGCCTGCACCAAGCAAATGGCTTTCGACCGTGACGGTCACGGACAAAGGCGCGCATATCCTTGGCAACCCGGCTGCGCCAAACAAAGTGGTCGAATATTTGAGCTACACCTGCGGACATTGTGCAGAATTTGAAGCGAAGGAAGTGCCCGCGTTCAACACGAAATTTGTAGCCACTGGCAAGGCCAGCCTCGAAATTCGCAACATGGTGCTCAATCCCGTCGATCTGACTGCGGCCATTTTGGCGCGTTGCGGCGGTAAGAGAAAGTTTTTCGGCAACCAACGGCATTTGTTCGCGACTCAAGCCATCTGGATTGACAATATCAAGAACATTAGCGCCGCCACGCGAGACAAATTGAAAGCGCAAGATTATGCCGGGTTCATGATCGGCACCTTTGACGAAATCGGCCTTGGCCCCATCATGCAACAACGCGGAATCACGCCAAAGCAGGCAAAAACCTGCTTGGCCAACAAATTGGCATTTGATGCCGTTTTTGATATGACAGAATCGGGTTCCGCGCTTGGTGTAAGCGGCACGCCAGCATTTTTGGTCAATGGCGTTTTGCAAGACCATATCCATAATGCTGCCGAATTACAGGCGGTCATGCAGTAAACCGAGACCCGATATAGAAGGCCAGACAGCAAGGCCAGACAGAAGGATAGTATATGCGTATCAAGACATTCATTTTGACAACCGCCGCCGCCATGGCGCTCGCCGCTTGCGGTGGAGCAGATACGGCTGGCGCACCAAAAGGCGAACCGCTGGCCAAGGTTGCCGCCCCTGCGGATAAGGCGTGGGTCGATGTTGTCACCAAAACCGAATTTGGCGGCTATCAAATGGGCAACCCCAATGCGAAATTGAAACTGGTCGAATATGGCGCGATTTCGTGCCCCCAATGTGCGAAATTTTCCATGCAGTCGACCGAGGAATTGCACAAGCTGGTTAATGACGGCACTGTGTCGATGGAATTCCGGCCATTCTTGGTCCATGGTATTCAAGACATCCCCGGCTTCCTCTTGGCCCAATGCAGCGGCCCTGACGCATTTTTCCCGCTGACCGAACAGCTCTTTGCCGAACAGGCGTCATGGCTCAGTAAAATCAGCAGCGTGACCGCGGCGGACCAGCAAGCGATGCAGAAAATGTCGCCCGAACAAATCTCAACTTTGCTTGGCACTAGATTGGGGCTGATCGAATTTGTGAAGTCGCGTGGCATTAGCGAAGACCAAGCCAAAGCGTGCTTGACTGACAAGGCCGCGATTGACGCCCTGATCAAAACAACCGAGCGCGGCACGAAGGAAGACAATGTTACTGGCACCCCATTCTTCCTGCTGAACGGTGCGAAGTTGGACGCCAGTTCATGGGTGCAGGTGAAAAACAAGCTGGTCGAGGCCGGCGCACGCTAAATATGGCGCGGGGGGGCCATGACATAGCTTTAACCGCAACGGGGCCCGCCCCTTGCGGATAAAGAAGCTGAAACTTGTCGGCTTCAAAAGCTTTGTCGAGCCCGCTG
>JAEMTM010000252.1 GCA_016462305.1 Sphingomonadaceae bacterium
GTCATTGCCTTAGCAAATCCCGGCCAATAATCATGCGCATGACCTGATTGGTCCCTTCCAGAATTGAATGCACGCGCAAGTCGCGCCAGAAACGTTCAATGGGATAATCCCGCAAATAGCCATAGCCGCCAAATAATTGCAGCGCCTGATTGACAATCTCGCTGCCGCTGTCGGTCGACAGGCGCTTGGCCATCGCCGAAAAGCGCGACTTGTCGGGCGCGTTCGCGGTGACCTTGGCCGCAGCGATGTAGAGCAACGCGCGCGCGGCTTCCAAATCGGTCGCCATGTCGGCCAGCATGAATTGCGTATTTTGAAATTCGGAAACGGGCTGGCCAAATTGCTGACGCGCTTTGGTATAGGCTATCGATTCATCCAGACATCTTTGCGCGCCGCCCAAAGAACAAGCGCCAATGTTCAGCCGTCCGCCGTCCAAGCCCATCATCGCAAAGCGGAAACCATCGCCCTCTGCGCCTACGCGATTGGCCACAGGCACGCGGCAATCTTCGAATATCACTTGCGCGGTGGGCGAGGCATTCCAGCCCAGTTTTTTCTCTGGTGCGCCAAAGCTAAGCCCCGGTGCGTCCTTGTCAACGACAAGGCAACTAATGCCCTTGGCTTTCTCATCGCCGGTGCGGACCATGACAACATAGACGTCATTATAGCCAGCGCCCGAGATAAACTGCTTCGTGCCATTCAGAACATAATGATCGCCATCGCGCCGCGCGCTGGTTTTCAACGCCGCAGCATCGGACCCGCTGCCGGGTTCCGTAAGGCAATAGCTTGCAATTTTCGCCATCGGCACAAGCTCAGGCAAATAACGCGCCTTCAACTCTGCATTGCCGAAGCAATCGATCATCCACGCGGCCATATTATGGATGGAAATAAACGCGCTGGTGGTGGGGCAGCCATAAGCCATAGCCTCCATGATCAACGCCGCCTCCAACCGGCCAAGGCCAGTGCCACCCGATTCTTGCGACACATAAATCGCGCCAAAGCCAAGCGCGCCTGCGGCTTTCCATACATCGACCGGATAATGCGACCTTTCGTCCCATTCTGCGGCAAACGGCGTGATCGCGTCTGCGGTGAATTTGCGCGCCATGTCCTGTATGGCGACTTGATCGTCGGTGAGTTCAAACTGGTTTTGCATAGGGTCGCCTTAGCATCAACGTCTTGAGTTATCCAGCCATTAGGGACAGGACGACCTAAATCTCACCGTCGCGGTTCGCGGCCATTTTGTTCAGTGCAAGGCGGCAGCGCGCAGGCTTAGTGGTTCTAAGGTGCGCTTTGCCAACGCAGTTATGGACAAAATGGGTCAAATCCGAAGGCCGCCAAAATGGCTTTGATCTGCCAAGCAAGCGCGTCAATAAAAACGGAGCCCAAAAAAAACTTGGCGCAACGGGGTCATGCCTGCTAACCGAACCCGGCCCGCACCCATAGCTCAGCTGGATAGAGCGCTGCCCTCCGAAGGCAGAGGCCAGAGGTTCGAATCCTCTTGGGTGCGCCATTTTCTTACTTCTACCAAAATCCGTTTGCCTTGTTGTGCGGTGGCTGATCAATTTTTTGCACGCAGAGGCGCAGAGGACGCAGTTGGGGATTCTGGTGACAGGTGCGTTATCCTCTTAACGGAATTCCAGTGACGGGTGCGTGCATATTGCGAAATAAAGCCCCTCCCCTTCAGGCGTGGAGGGACCAGTCCCCCGGACTGGTTCGAGAGGC
>JAEMTM010000253.1 GCA_016462305.1 Sphingomonadaceae bacterium
GGGTCCCAGTTGACAAGACGCTTGTCGCGGTAGAGCAGCCCTTGGTTATAGAGGTCAACAAACACCTTGATAACGGCCTTTGAAAAGCCTTCATCCATGGTGAAGCGTTCATTCTCCCAATCCATTGAGCAGCCAAGACGGCGCAACTGGCCAGTAATCTCGCCGCCGCTTTCCGCTTTCCATTCCCAAACCTTGGCAACAAATGCGTCGCGGGTGAAATCGGTGCGTTTTTGCCCTTGGGCATTGAGCTGACGTTCGACGACCATCTGCGTGGCAATGCCCGCATGGTCCGTGCCAACGACCCATAACGCGTCCTTGCCCTGCAAACGCGCATGGCGGATGAGGATGTCCTGCAGGGTATTGTCGAGCGCATGGCCGATGTGCAGGCTGCCCGTCACATTGGGCGGCGGGTTCACGATTGTGTATGGCTCGGCATGGGGGCGATCGGGCCGGAATGCGCCCGTGGATTCCCAATGCGCATACCATTTCGCCTCAATCGCGGCGGGGTCGAAAGTCTTGTCGATAGTCATGGAAAGTGGCTTTGCCAGCGCGTGGGCAATTGGGCAAGGATTTCGCGGCGTATCGGCGGCTTATCCTGAGGGTGTGCGTAGTTTCTTAGCACGCAAAGCCGCAAAGCCGCAAAGGAAGGAAGAAAGTGGGCCGCCTATCTGCTGCTTTATCTCTTCCTCTTTGTGTCTTTGCGGCTTTGCGTGCTAATATTCTCACCAACAGCGTTAGGTTGCCCGCCGCCGAAAGATGAAAAATGCCGCCGCAAAGCCGCCCGCTACGAGCAGGCTCAACCACAATTCCTGCGACGCGGACGGATCAAGGCCCTTTGCGACCAAGATCACCAACATCGCCGCCATCGCGACATAGGTGCCATAAGGGTGGAACCACATTTTGATGTGTAGTCGGCTGGGGTCCTCCGCCTCATATTTACGGCGCAGCTTTAGCTGTGCGGCGGATGTCATGAGGTACAGCAAAAGCATGGTCACGCCGCAGCTATTGATCAGGAAGCTGAATACCACATCGCGCGACACCGCGTCGGCGGCGAGCGCGACATAGCTGAACAGGCTGGCGATCAGGATGGCGCGCGCGGGCACTTTGCGGTTGTTGACCTGCACCAGCCACTGGGGCGCGTCCTTATGCTTGGCGAGGCCGAACAAAGCGCGTGAGGTGACATATAGGCCGGAGTTCAAGCACGACAGCACGGCGACCAAAACCACGGCTTCCATAATCAACTTGCCGGCTGGCAATCCCATATAGGCAAGCGTGGTGGCAAAGGGCGACACCTTGGGCACGATCTCTGTCCATGGCACCACCGACACGATGAGGAAGATGGAGAGTATGTAAAAGATAAGGATGCGCAAAGTGACCGATACGGTCATGCGGCCAATGACCTTCGAAGGCTCTTCGGATTCGGCTGCTGCGATGGTCGCGATTTCGGCACCAACAAGGCTGAATATGGTCGAGGTTGCCGCCGCCAGCACGACGCCCCAGCCATTGGGGACAAAGCCGTCATGCGCCGTCAAATTGCCAAAGGTCGAACCGCCGCCGGAGGTTAGGCCAAAGGCCCATGCGGCGCAGACCAGAATGAACACAATGATCGCGGCGACCTTGATAGACGAGAACCAGAATTCAAATTCACCATATGCGCGGGCGGACATCAGGTTTACTGCGGTCAAAATCGCCATCAGGGCAATGCCGATGCCAAG
>JAEMTM010000014.1:0-11783 GCA_016462305.1 Sphingomonadaceae bacterium
GCTTACCCCAAATAGCGCGCATCGAGGCTGGCTTTTGCTGCGCGATATTCGGCCTCAAGCTGATCCACGAATTGCGCGACGGTTTGGACTTGCTTGATCGCGCCAATGCCTTGGCCTGATCCCCAAATGTCTTTCCATGCCTTGGCTTCGCTATTGCCGCCGGAACCAAAGTTCATCGTCGAAATATCGCCCTTGGGCAGGTTGTTCGGGTCCATGCCAGCACGCTCAATCGATTGGCGCAGATAGTTGCCGCTGACGCCCGTGAACAGGTCGGAATAGACAATGTCGGCGGCCTTCGCGTCCACAATATCTTCCTTATAACCGTCCACGGCATTGGCTTCCTTGGTCGCGATGAACGCGCTGCCGATATAGCCAAAGTCTGCGCCCATGGCCTGCGCCGCAAGGACGGAGGCACCATGCGCGATGGAACCAGACAGAGCGACAGGCCCGTCAAACCATTCGCGGATTTCGCGCATCAACGCAAAGGGCGACGTCACGCCCGCATGGCCGCCGGCACCCGCCGCAACGGGAATGAGGCCGTCGGCACCCTTTTCAATCGCCTTGTGCGCGAAACGGTCGTTGATGACGTCGTGGAAGGCAATCCCGCCCCAGCTATGCACGGCTTTGTTCAATTCTTCCTGCGCACCCAGCGAGGTAATGGTAATCGGCACCTGCCATTTGGCGCACATGGCAATATCGTCCTGCAGCCGGTTATTCGATTTATGGACAATCTGGTTCACCGCATAAGGGGCGGCAGGACGATCAGGATTGTCGCGGTTATGTGCCGCCAGCTCTTCGGTAATCTGATGCAGCCATTCGTCCAACTGGCTTGCAGGGCGCGCATTGAGCGCCGGAAACGACCCGACCACACCCGCCTTGCACTGTGCGATGACCAGTTCCGGCCCGGACACGATGAACAGCGGTGAGCCGATCACTGGAAGCCGAAGATTATCGAAAATTGCCGGAAGTGCCATGCGTCGAATCCCTTGTTAATGCATCAGTTAAACGCGGGTTAGCCACAGCGCATCGCGGCTGTCAAACCCACCTTTTTGAACGCGCTATTCCGTAAGGTAAGGTGCTGCATCCAGCGCCTTTACGCTACTTTGCCCCACATTTCGTCATCCACATCACGCCGCACAGCGTTCAACGCCCTATAAGCCCCACCAGAGCCGATTATGAGATTTGCGCCCCCACGCGAACTAAGCCCCGTTAGCAGCGCTTAAAATGGCTCTGACGGACGCTGTGGCCACATCCTGACTGATACCGACGCCAAATATAATCGGACCGTCGCCAACGCGGCATTCGACATAAGCGGCGGCGCGGGCGTCGGTGCCATGGCCGATGGCATGCTCGCTATAGTCGATGATGTCCAACCGCCCGCCCAGCGCGTGCTCCAATGCGTTGGCAAGGCTGGAAATCAGGCCGTTGCCCCGTCCGCTGACGCTTTGTTCAACGCCATCTATGCGGATATTACCCGCAAATATGCGCTCGTCCTTTTGCCGCTGGCTTTGGGTTTCGTGGAAATCGATTAACCGGAACCGGCCATCACCCTTTAGATAATAACGCTTTTCAAACGCCTCCCAAATGTCAGTGCTGGTCAGTTCGCGCCCGGTCGTGTCGGACAATGTTTGCACCGTGGTCGAAAAATTCGCCTGCATCCGTTTGGGCAGCTTCAAACCTTGGTCCTGCTCAATCACCCAAGCCACGCCGCCCTTGCCGCTTTGCGAATTCACGCGGATGACGGCTTCGTAACTGCGGCCCAAATCGGCGGGATCAATGGGTAAATAAGGCACGCGCCAGATTTCGTCATTCTGCCGTTCTTGCGCCGCGAACCCTTTTTTAATCGCGTCTTGATGCGACCCTGAAAAGGCGGTGAATACCAATTCGCCGGCATAGGGATGCCGCGGGTGTACAGGTAATTGGTTGCAGTATTCGACGGTTTGGATAACTTCATCAATATCGCTGAAATCGAGGCCGGGGTGCAGCCCTTGGGTATACATGTTCAGCGCCAGCGTCACCAAATCGACATTGCCGGTGCGCTCGCCATTGCCGAACAAACAGCCTTCGATGCGGTCAGCGCCGGCCAGCAAGCCCAATTCGGCGGCTGCGATGCCGCTGCCCCGGTCGTTGTGGGGATGCAGGCTGATGACCACATGGTCGCGCGCGCTGATATGGCGGCACATCCATTCAATTTGATCGGCATAGACATTGGGCATGGCGGCCTCAATCGTCGCTGGCAAATTGAGGATCAGTGGCTTTGCCGCCGTGGGTTGCAACACGTCCATCACCGCCTCGCACACCTCAAGGCTGAATTCGAGCTCAGCCGTCGAGAATGTTTCGGGGCTATATTCAAAATGCCAGTCGGTTTGCGGATATTTGGCGGCTTGCTCTTTCAATATGCTTGCGCCTTCGATGGCGATCGCCTTCACGCCCGCTTTGTCGAGGTTAAAGACAATATCGCGCCACGCCGGGCTGACCGCATTGTAGAGATGGACGATTGCCCGCGGCGCACCGGCCATGCTCTCGAACGTTTTTTCAATCAGGTCGCGCCGTGACTGCGTCAGGCTTTGGATCGTAACGTCATCGGGAATGCGTCCGCTATCAACGAGCGCGCGAATAAAATCGAAGTCGGTGGCACCCGAACTGGGGAAGCCAACCTCAATCTCTTTTACGCCGACCTTCAGCAGCAGGTCGAAAAAGCGTTTCTTCTTCTCTGCGCCCATGGGGTCAATGAGCGCTTGGTTGCCATCGCGCAGGTCAGTGGAAAGCCAGCGCGGCGCGCGGTCGATGGTCCGCGTCGGCCATATGCGGTCGGGCAGATCAATTTGGGGGAAGGGTCGGTATTTACGCGATGGGTCGGAAAGCATCATGATATGGCAACTTCGCTAAGACGCCCAGCTTAGGGGCTAAATTTGGCGGTGGTAAAGCCCTTAGGCGGGTTGCCGAACATGGTCGGCAAAACAGGCACGCCTAAGGGCGTGTAAGTCGTAGTAGGAGAAGCGAAAGAGCGATGCGCGATTTCATAACAACTAGGCGTTAGCCATATCGTGCAACATTCGTCCAGTCTTAAAATGCGTTGGGGTTGTTTAATTGCGAAAACTAAAGCGCGTCAGATTTCAACCTGGCTGCCCAGTTCAACCACGCGATTGCTTGGCAATTTGAAAAACTCCATTGCATTGGCCGCATTGCGCAGCATCCAAGAAAAAATCTTTTCCCGCCAGATCGCCATGCCGGGTATTTTGGATGCGATCAATGTCTGACGCGACAGGAAAAAGCTGGTGTGCATCATGTCAAATTTGGGACCGCACAAATCAACTAAGTCGAGGGTCGCTGGCACATTGGTCTCTTCCAAAAAGCCAAAGCGCATTTTTACGCGGTAAAAACCTTCACCCAAATCCTTACAGATTATTCGGTCAGAGCTAATGACATAAGGCACATCCTCAATCTGCACGGTCAGGATGATGACACGTTCATGCAAGATGCGGTTGTGCTTGATGTTATGGAGCAAAGCCGAAGGAACGCCGCTCGCTGCCGACGCCATGAATATCGCCGTTCCCGGAACGCGGGTCGCACTATTGGCGGCGGATTTGATAAAAATGTCCATCGGCATGGTGCTTTCCGCCATGCGATCGCGCATCAATGCCCGCCCGCGTGACCATGTGGTCAGCAATGTGAAAATCACCAAACCAATGACCAAAGGCACCCATCCGCCCGCTGGCACCTTCAACAAATTGGCGCCCAAATAGGCAAAGTCGACGATGAAGAATAAAGCGAGGATGGGCAGCGCTTTCCACTTTGGCCATTTCCACAGCGACAGCAGGACGACCGCGATCAAACATGTATCGATGAACATCGCGCCCGTCACCGCAATACCATAAGCTGCGGCAAGGTTGGACGATGACTGGAAAAATAGCACCAGTAACAAAACCATCACCGCAAGGCCCCAGTTAATCGCCGGAATGTAAATCTGCCCAGCGGCTTTCTCGCTGGTGTGTAATATGCTGAGGCGCGGCATGAAGCCCAACTGGATTGCCTGCTGCGTCAGTGAAAACGCACCGGAAATAACCGCCTGGCTGGCGATAACGGCCGCCATGATTGTGAGGAAAATGACAGGAGTGCTTATAAGCTCTGGCACCATCAGGAAGAATGGATCACGAATGGCGGCCTGTGCCTCTTCGGGGCTCATCGACAATATCATGGCCCCCTGGCCCATATAATTGAGCATCAGCGCGGGCAGCACGAAGAACAGCCAGCTAAACTTAATGGGCCGCCGCCCGAAATGCCCCATATCGGCGTACAGCGCCTCCGCACCCGTCACAGCCAGCACAACCGTGCCCATCGCCACAAAGGCGCGAAAACCGTCGATGTAGAAAAAATAGAACGCATTCATCGGGTTCAAAACATCTAAGATGATCAAGGGCATCTTAGTCAGATGCATCACACCCAAGCCCGCCAAGGTCGCGAAATAGACCAGCATGATTGGCCCAAACCAAGCCCCCACCTTCGCCGTCCCGCGTGATTGGAATGCAAATAGTGCGCCGATGATCACAACAGCGATTGGCAATATCCATGCGCTAAAGCCTTCGTTCACATATTTCAGACCTTCGGCCGCTGACAAGATCGACATGGCAGGCGTAATCATGGAATCGCCATAAAATAGCGCAGTTGCAAATACCCCGAGCATCACAAAAGGCGCAGTCCATTTCGCGCCAGCCGTCTGCCGGTTGATGAGCGCCAACAAGGCGAGGCTTCCGCCCTCGCCCTTGTTGTCGGCTTTCATGATGGTGAAGACATATTTGAACGTCACGACGATCATCATTGACCAGAAGACGAGGCTCAAAACGCCTTTGATGTGCAACGGGTCGGGCGTTATCGGATGGTGCCCGGCAAAGGTTTCACGGAACGCATAAATCGGGCTAGTGCCGATGTCGCCGAAGACAACGCCAACGGTGCCCAGGCATAAAGCCAGCAGCGAGCCTTTTGGGGCATGGCTGTGACTGTGTTCCTGGTCACTATAACCAAAATCATCTGCTTTCGGTCCAACCATATTGCTTCCCCGGCTTTTGCCCCAAATGCCACGTTTCCCGTGACTGGGGCGCGGGCAATAGCATGGCGCACTGCCCTTCACAACACAGATGTGCCGCGTTCAAAAACTATAAAAATATCTTATAATCAGTTACTTGGAATTGATATTTGATTCTGCTTGTGTCGTCTGCGCTTGCAAGGCCTTTGCCGCCCGCAGTTGCGACTCAATCCGCGTTTTCCATTTGGCTTTCGGTGTCGCCAGTGAAACGGTTTTTTCCCAGAGCAAAATCGCGCCATCAAGGTCGCCTGCAAACAAACGCGCAAGTCCCGCAAAATAATAAGGCGCAGGATAGTTAGGCCGAATGGCCCGCGCTTTATCGAACGCCAATTGCGCGGGCGGCGACATTTGCCCCTCACTGGCCAGCATCAATTGCAGGCCAAGCGCGGACCATAAATCGGCATTTTGCGGGTCAGTACGTAAGCCTGACTGGATATAGGCGGCGGACAAAGGATAATCACCCTGCTTGGCAAAGGAATCCGCCGTCACGAGCCAACGCTTCGCACTGCCAAAACTCTCGTCCATATCCGCACGGATCTCGACCAACTGCGTTGCGCCCTCTGCACTGGCCGTTAGAGGCTGTGCTGGCGCAGGCGGTAACGACGGACGCCCCTGCAACGCATAGCCAGTCATTGCCAACAGAATAGCTGCCGCCGCAACCTGCCACAACCCCTTTGACGACCGCACACAATAACCCAATACAGATAGGCTGAGGAGCGATAACAACGCGAGTGCAAGCCAACCGTTCATGTGCGCCTCCGAAACAACCCGCGGGCAAGCCAAATTGAGGCAAAGAATATCAAAAAGGGCGCGATCCAGAGCAAAAGTCCAGCGCCCTTCATATCCGGTTCAAAACTGACCCATTCACCATAGCGGTCAATCATCCAGCTTCGAATGGCGTGTGGTTTTTGACCAGCGGCGATTTGTTGACGCACCTCTGCACGCATGGTGCCGGCCATATCGGCGTCGCTGTCGGCAATAGATTGGCCCTGACATTGAATGCAGCGCAGGCTATGCATCAGGCGCATGGCTTGCGCTTCCTGTGCGGGATCGGCGAGCTGCCGATTGGCCAGCGCGGGCGTCGGGCCGCTACCTTGCGCAAAGGCTGGCGCGGCGAGCATCAGCAAAAGCGGCGCAAACGTCCTCATTTCGCTGCATTCACTTTTTCAATCAGCATCGGCACATGTTCCGCCCTTATATCGCCCATATGCTGAAACAATATCCTACCGTCGCCGCCGATCACATAGGTTTCGGGAACGCCGGACGACCCAAGCTGTAGCTGCACCGCCAATTCTCTGTCCGAACCAATGCGCCGGAACGGATTGCCAAACTCTGCAAGAAAGGTCGCCACATCCTCCGGCTTGTCACGAATGGCGATGGCGTCAATCTCGACACCCGCCGCCTTCAACGCCTCCAGATAAGGTGCCTCCGCCTTGCACGGCAGACACCAGCTTGCAAAAATATTAAGCAAACGCGGCTTGCCATCGGCCATGTCTGTGTTCGACAAGGCTGGAACGCCCGCCGTTGCCGCGGGCAAGGCAAATTCGGGCAGTTTTTTGCCGATCATTGCCGAATGGACTTGGGTGTCCTCGGGCTCCGCAAGACCGAAGATCGCAAGCCCACCAAAGAAGGCGACGACCGCAAGCGGTATCCATAACAGCCATGGCCGGTTCATGCGCGTTGCCACTTATTGATCGCAGGCTTCTTGGCGCGCCGGAACATACGGCCAAACAGCGATAACGTGCCACCAAGCGCAATCAGAATCCCGCCATACCAGATGAACGTCACAAAAGGCTTCCACCACAAACGAACCTGCCAACGGCCATCGCCTTCTTGGTCAGGCTGCGCGATGACGGCGTATAATTGGCCATTCCAGCGGGTAAGCAATGCCGCCTCGCTCGTCTGCATTTCGGGCTTGAAGAATTGCCGCGACTGCGGACGCAGCACAACCGCGTCGCCATTTTTGCTTACGACTATTTCGCCTTCGACGGCGACCCAATTGTCACCCACAACCGGTTTAACGTCGTCCAACGTAACTTTCCAGCCAGACACTTCAGCGCTTTCACCCGGCGCAAGCGCGGTCAGGGTTTCTTTTGAAAACCCCGATTCCGCCGCCATGCCAAAGACGCTGACCGCTATGCCGAAATGGGCGATGACCATCCCGAAAACGGGCAAAGGCGTGCGCAGCAATTTGCGCCCCCGCAGCGGCAACCACGCTGCCACCGCAAGCGCCAAGGACAAGGCGATGCCAAGCAGCGGGAATATGCCAATGTCAGGTGCGAGCTTCCAAACGGCTATCCCGCTGCACAACAGGATAGCTGTCGCGCCGATCAGCCAATATTTGATCCGCATGATTTCGTCCCGCCGCCAGCGCAACATGGGGCCAATCAGCAAAGCGAGCATCAACAGCACCATGATGGGCACCGTGGCCTTGTTGAAATATGGCGGCCCAACCGAAATCTTGTCGCCCATCGCCTCCGCCGCCAGCGGATATAGCGTGCCAATCAAAACGACCGCCAGAATGACGCTGAGGAAGATGTTGTTCGCAACAATTCCACCTTCGCGGCTGATAAGCTGAAACGGCTCGCCTTGCTTCACCGTCCCGATGCGCAGGGCAAAAATGACGAAAGCAAGGCCAGTATATATCAGCATGAGCGCCAGAATGAACGCGCCGCGTTCCGGATCAACGGCAAAGGCATGAACGCTGGTCAATATCCCCGACCGCACGAGGAACGTGCCGGCCATCGACATGGCAAAAGCGACCAGTGCCAGCATAATGGTCCATGCACGCAGCGCGTTACGTGTGGCCAATATGCTGACCGAATGCAGCAAGGCCGTGGCCGCGAGCCATGGCATCAACGAAGCATTCTCAACGGGGTCCCAAAACCACCAACCACCCCAGCCCAATTCATAATAAGCCCAATAGCTACCCGCCGCGATGCCGATGGTGAGGAAAATCCAAGCGGCCAAAACCCATGGTCGCATGGCGCGGGCAAATGCGGGTCCGACCTGATTGGTCAACAATGCGCCAAGGGCAAAGGAAAAGGCAACCGAAAGGCCGACATAGCCAATATACAAAGTTGGCGGATGAAAGGCGAGGCCAACATCCTGAAGCAATGGGTTAAGCCCAGCGCCTTCCACAGGAGCGGGCACAAGCCGTTCAAATGGGTTTGATGCAAACAACAGAAACGCAAAGAAACCCAGCGCAATGAAGGCTTGGACGCCAAGTGTCGCATACAAAGTCTTCGCTTCAACCCGTTTTTCCAACACCGCGATAGCTGCGCCCGATGCGGACAGCACCGCGACCCACAACAGCATCGAGCCTTCGTGATTGCCCCATGTGCCCGCCAGCTTGAAGATCATCGGCTTGTCAATATGGCTGTTGCTTGCGACCAAAAGCACCGACAGATCGGTCACATAAAACAGCCACATCAACGCGAAAAAGGCAAAAGCGCATAATGCCCCCTGCATATAGGCCGCTGGCTTGATAAGCGGGACCAATTGCCCTGCCCCGCCACGTAACAAGGTCAGGCCGCCAATAAGTTGAAGCAACGCCATCGCCGCCGCCAGCCAAAGCGCCGCCAATCCTGCCTCTGCTATCATGTCAAAGCCTTCATTGTGCCAGCGCCATCATTGCAAGAGGGTATCCTTGGTATGTTCAGCCGCCTTCATGTCGATGTCGGCCAATTCCTTGGGCACGTAATTTTCATCATGCTTGGCCAGCAAACTTTCGGCAACGAATACGCGGTCGGGGCGAAGGCGACCATCGGCAACGACGCCCGATCCTTCCACGAACAAGTCGGGCGTGATGCCACGATAGCTGACTTTTTGCGTGCCGCTTTGGTCCTGCACGATGAACGTGATCGACACCCCATCGGCGGCGCGGACAATGGAACCCTTCTGCACCATCCCGCCAAGCCTTATGGCCTTTCCAGGCGCGACATTAGCGGCGGCCAAGGTTGTGGGCGTGTAGAAATAGGACGCCTCTTCGCGCAAGGCGGAAGCCGCGATCAGGCCAGCGGCCACCAATGCCACCACAGCAATCAGGGCCAGAAACAAACGCTGATGCTTGGGCTTCATGCCTGTTCTCGAAATGCATCTGCCGACGCCTCGGCGCGGCGCATGGAAAGATAGCTGGACAGTATGAGCCAAATCATACCGACGCCCGTGACCGCGAATGACGCGATGATGAAAGGCGCGTGGGGCATTAGCCTTGCGCCATCCGGCGC
The DNA here is from genome assembly GCA_016462305.1 of Sphingomonadaceae bacterium. Taxonomy (GTDB): domain Bacteria; phylum Pseudomonadota; class Alphaproteobacteria; order Sphingomonadales; family Sphingomonadaceae; genus Sphingorhabdus_B. The sequence goes on from JAEMTM010000014.1 coordinate 9,313, forward strand.
ATCCGCGCTTCAATCCGCATCTCCGCCAATGCTGCGCGCATCCGCATCAGGACGACCGCGCCGAACAACAGGCTGAAACCCGCGACGGCGACAAACAAGGGCACCAGATAGGCCGTATCAATCGACGAACCACCCAGCGTAATACTCGCCTTTTGATGCTGGCTTTCCCACCAGATTACCGAACGGTTGATGATCGGAATGTTGACCGCGCCAATCACGCCAAAGACCGCCGCCACGCGGCTCGTGTCGCCCTTCTCGCTTGAAGCGTTGGAAAGCGCGATATATCCGAGATACAGGAAGAATAAAACCAGCATGGACGTCAATCGACCATCCCAGACCCACCAGGTGCCCCATGTTGGCCGTCCCCAGATGGAACCCGTCATCAGGCAGATCGCCGCGAAGGTCGCGCCGGGAACAGCGATGGCACGGGCCGCAACGCCCGCCAACGGGTGTCGCCATACCAATTGCACGATGCTGGCAATCGCAATGCCCGTCCACCCCCCCATGCCCAGCCAAGCGGCGGGAACATGAACGAAAAGGATTTTGACGGTATCGCCCATCAACCGTTCTGTTGGCGTAAAAAACACACCCCAAATGCAAGCGCCGAGCACGAGCAATAGCCCTGGCCAGAATAATGCTGGGGTGAGCGGCTTTGCGATACGCAAGAATCGGGCAGGATTGGCAAAGCGATGCATGGTCAAGCAGCGCCATTAGCACTGCAAAAGCGTTACGCCAACGGATTTGCGATCATCTGCCAATAAGCGTTTGTGCCATATTGTCCGCAACTTCGGCAGGGGTCAGCCCGGTCGAATCACTTTCGGACCAGATGGCCGAAAGACGATCCGGAATGGCATCAATGCGCCTGTTAATCTCCGCGTCATCGGCATTTTCTATCTGGCGTAAAACATTGATAATCCCGCCTGCGTTGATGACATAGTCCGGCGCGTAGAGGATGCCCCTATCCGCCAACATCCGGTCCTCCGAACCACTGGCCAATTGGTTGTTCGCGCCGCCAGCAACGGCGCGTACTTTTAAGGCGTTCACGCTGGCTTGCGTAATTATGGCCCCCAAAGCACATGGGCTGAAAATATCTGCATCGACGGTCATGATCGCGTCGGCAGCAACGCTGGTGCCGCCCAGTTCCGCAGCCAGGTCGGCGGCACGTTGGGCATCGACATCGGCCAATGTCAGCTTCGCCCCTTGTGCCGCAAGATAACGCGCCAGACCGCCGCCAACACTGCCAACGCCCTGAATAGCGACATGCACGCCCGACATGCTATCGGTGCCAAAAGCATGCTTTGCCGCCGCCTGAACGCCCAGATACACACCGCGCGCCGTATAGGGGCCGGGATCGCCGCCCTGTCCGGGCAGGCCAGCAACATGCGACGTGACCTTCGACAAGGACACCATGTCTGCTTCAGACATGCCGACATCCTGCGCCGTGATATATTTCCCGCCGAGCGAATCCACCGCGCGGGCAAAGGCGTCGAGCATATCCTGCTTTTTGGTGCGCGCAGCGTTGGCAAGAATGACCGCTTTGCCGCCACCGGCAGAAAGCCCCGCCATCGCATTTTTGTAGCTCATACCACGCGACAGGCGCAGCGCATCTGTAATCGCGGCCTGGGAATCGCCATAATGCCAAAAACGCGTTCCGCCCGCGGCTGGCCCCATATAAGTAGAATGCACCGCGATAACGGCCCTTAGCCCCGTCACACGGTCGTCAAAGACGTGCACAGCCTCATGCGAGTCAAAATCAGGCAGGTCCCAAATGGCGGGCATGATATATTTCCTTGTGCGAAATGGCCCTTGGGCGTTCGGAATCATATTACGTTCACGCGTAATAATATTACGCAGGGCAAATGTCACACAGATTTTGGCGTGGAAGAAATGGGGCGACCGAGGGGTCTTGAACCCCCGACCTCTGGTACCACAAACCAGCGCTCTAACCAACTGAGCTACGGTCGCCATAGCGCCATTGAGGCAGGCGCGATCCTGTTTTTCGGTCTAACCTTAGACCGTAAATATGTCATGTGCCGAGCCTTAACCCGGCACAATGAATATCTTATTTTTTGAGGCTAAGGCCGCCAAAACGCTTGTTAAACTGGGCCACGCGGCCACCGGTGTCAAGCATCCGGCCCGAACCACCGGTCCATGCCGGGTGCGATGTCGGATCGATATCCAGAGCGAGAGTGTCACCTTCCTTGCCCCAAGTGGAGCGCGTTTCGAAGATGGTGCCATCGGTCATCTGCACCTTGATCATGTGATAATCGGGGTGAATGTCGGCTTTCATATATAAATCCTTTGTTCAGTCACCGGTTTCCGACCGGCAACCCTAAATTCGGAAGCGCCGCGCATAGCGGGGAGCGGACGCGATAGCAACATGGAAATATTGCAGAACGCGGGTATGGCGGATTTACAACTCCATGCCATGCACGCCCACGCCTCATCATGCGGACACGACAACGCGTCGC
>JAEMTM010000014.1:11883-23052 GCA_016462305.1 Sphingomonadaceae bacterium
CCGGCAAATTTGCAAACGCGGGCACGTTTCTGCACAAATTCAACGTGCAGATGCAAAAGGCATCCCGGCTCCACCGGCGCACGAAACTTGGCATTGTCGATGGACATGAAATAAACCAGCTTGCCCGAACCAATCAACCCAAGGCTTTCCATCGCCAACACACCCGCCGCTTGGGCCAGTGCCTCGACAATCATAACACCCGGCATGATGGGTCTGCCCGGAAAGTGCCCCTGAAAAAACCCTTCATTCATGGTCACGGCCTTGACCGCGCATATACGCTCGTCAACGACAAGCTCTTCTACGCGGTCGACCAACAGCATGGGGTAACGGTGCGGAAGCACCGCCATGACCCGGCGCACGTCATAATCTCTGAAATCGCCCCCCGACATTCGGTTTACCGGCTTTCAGGCTGCGCTGCTGGTGTGGCGGGGGCGGCGGGCCGTGCTTGCGCGGCAGCGGCAGCCTGGGCCTGCTGCGATGCTGCGTTGATCAGTTGCTGTATCTGCTGATACAATGCGCCAATCTGGCGCGACGGACGCCAGCCGGCGGGCGGCGTGATCGGCACGGATGGTACGGCCTTGTCGAGCTCAGCCGTGATCGCGGCAGTTACGTCAACCGCTTCTGGCGCCCACACAAACGCATCGGGCGCAAGGATGACATTGATTTTCTTGGCGGTAATGACCGCCTGCTGTGCAGCGTCATATTTCAACGCAATCTGTTCGACGGCATAAAGCTGCGCAAGGAAGATCGGCTCTTGAAGCGTGTTCAGTTCCTTTTGCTTCGCATCAATTTGCGTCAGCAACGGGTTCTTTGCCTTAATGGCGACATCCAGCTCTTCCTGCGTTAGTTCCTTGTCCTTGTTGGTATCAAGCTGCGCATTCAGATTGTTGATCTCTACGCGCTTGGCCTGCAATTGCTGTGCCACGGTCGCGTATTGCGTGCCGATTTGCTGATAGGCAGTGCCAAGCGCCTTTGAACGGGTGATTGCAACTGCCGTGTCCGAGGTTGCGATGCCTGCAACTTGGGCAGACGCTGGTACCGAAATGGCAGCTACTGACAAAAAGGCTGCGGCGAGAATGTTTTTACGAATTTTCATTTGAATTGCGTTCCTACGTTGAATGAAAATAATTTGGTGTCGTCACCTGGCTGCTTGAGCAGAGCGTGGGCAATATCGATCCGGAACGGACCAAAGGGTGAAGTCCAGTTGACGCCAAAGCCAACCGACAAGCGCGGTTTCCAAGAGTCGCCCAAAAAGCGTTCTTCGAAACGCAGCGCGGCAACCCGGGTCGATCCATTCGCATTGATAGCGGTCGTGGATGTTTGAAGTTTGCCCGCGCTATCGACGAAATAATATAATGGCGCACCTTGCGTGCCGTTCGCCAACACTTCGCGCTGCGGCACCGTCTGCAAAATCGGGCGTGTCACATCAAACACAGAACCCACATCGACGAACACGGATGGACGTAAGCCCAACTCTTTTGCGCCGCTGCCGAGCGGAATTTCAAGTTCGGCACGGCCAAAATAATAGAAACGCCCGCCCAGCGCGTCATCCTGGATCTGGTTACGACCCGTCAGCGGCGCATTGACGGCCACCCCGTTCACAACCTGACCTTCGAAGAACACGCGCTGCACACGTGGGCCAACGCCGCGAATGTCGAAGCCACGCATTTGTGACGCGTCCAGATAAAAACGATCAGTCAGACGGACATCGTCAATACCTTGCGCGGTCAAACCGCGGTCTTCCAACGGGTGGATATAGCCGCCCTCAAACGATAATCCGAACACGAAATTACCGAATGGTTTCCAAAATTTGTCGGCGTTAATCCGCGTTTTAACATATCTAACGTCACCGCCAAGCCCGGCAAAATCCTGACTTATGCTGGCGCTCTGGCCGCGTGTTGGGCGGATGCGGTTGTCGCGATCATCATAAAGAAACGTGTAACCAATGGAGGATGTCAAACGCTTACCGATTGCATCGCATAAAAAACGTCCGGCAATGATTGGGTCGCACGACCGTGGAAGCGGGCCCGTGCCATCCGGGTCCGAAAAGAAGCTATTCTCATCCAGTGAAATATTGTCCTGACTCAAGCCGTAGCGTGCCTGAAAATAAATATATTCATTAACGGGCACACCAACGCGCACCTGCAGACCTGTTGTGGCTTGCTTATAGGTTGTGTTGCGTTGGTTGTTGAAGAAATTGAAACTGTTGAAATCCTTGCGGAAAATATCGCCCGATATGGCGATGGAACGATCAAACAAATAAGGCTCGGTAAAGCCGATTCCCGCTGATTTGGCATAAGATGAATAGGAAATATTCGTCCGCAATTCTTGCCCCAAACCGCGAAAATTGCGTTGCGTGATCGAACCTTGGAAAATGAAGTTTTCAATCGAGGAAAATCCGGCGGACAAGGACAATTCGCCCAACGGTTTTTCTTCGACATTTGTGGTGAGGGTGATGCGGTCGGGCGCACTGCCCTGCGCCTGTTCGACTTCAAGGTCTTCCTGAAAATATCCCAGCGATTTGATGCGCTCTGCGGTCCGCTTGACTTGAATACTATTAAACGCATCCCCTTCATTCAGGCGGAATTCGCGGCGGAGAACCTTATCCTGCGTCAGCGTGTTGCCGTTAATGTCGATCCGTTCGACAAACACGCGCGGGGATTCCGCCACGCTGAACGTTACGCTCATGGTCAGCGCTTCTTTGTCTCGCTGAATATCGGGGTTTACGTCGGCAAAAGCATAGCCAAACAAACCTGCGGTTTCCGAAAGGCTTTCGACAGTGTCTTCGATCGTTTTGCCGTTATACCAGTCGCCTTTTTTCATGCGCAAAGACGTCGTCAGACGCTCTGAATCAAAATCACGAATTTGGCTTTCAACCTTGACGTCGCCAAATTTGTACCGGTCACCTTCTTCGACCACATAAGTGATGATGAAGTCCTGCTTATCCGGCGTCAGTTCGGCGACTGCGGAAACAACGCGGAAATCGGCATAGCCTTGCACCAGGTAAAACTGGCGAAGCTTTTGTTGGTCGAACGCCAAGCGGTCCGGATCATAGCTGGTGCCAGAGCTGAAAAAGCGAAAAAAACGGGCTTGCTTCGTCATCATTTCGCCGCGCAACTGGCCATCGGAGAACTTATCGTTGCCGATGATGTTGATCTGCTGAACCTTGGACTTGGGCCCTTCGCTAATCTCGAAAACAATGTCTACGCGGTTTTGGTCGAGTTGAACCAATTTCGGCTCAACGACCGCCGCAAAGCGCCCCTGACGCTTGTAAAGTTCAATGATGCGCGCGACATCGGCGCGCACTTTGGATCGCGAATAAATCTGGCGCGGTGCCAGTTTGATTTCGGGTTCAATTTTGTCATTCTTGATGCGCTTGTTGCCTTCAAGAATGATGCGGTTCACCACCGGGTTTTCGCGCACCTCAATCACAACCGCGCCGGCATTATTGCGGACCGCGACATCTGCGAACAATTCGGTCGCATACAGGTCCTTCAACGCTTGGTCAGCCGCGACCTGCGTCCATGGCTGCCCCGTGCGTAAGCGGATATATGATCGAACGGTATCGGCTTCGAGTCGTTGCGTGCCGACGACGGTGATGGATTGAATGGTCTCGACAGGGGCAGCGACCACAGGCTGCGCAGCGGGCGTCGCCGACGCAGTCTGCGCCAAAGCAGGAGTCATCGTGCCCGTCGCGGCAAGCGCCGTCGAACCCATCAAATATATGCCAAAGCTTTTGAAGTTGCCGCGAGATATATTTTTCATTGTCATCCGATCTGATGTCCGCCCCTACCGGGTGTGGCATGTTGTCGTTAAAATAGTTTTGCGTCCCTGCCCGATGCAGCGCACGCAATCAAGTATGCAATGCCCTCAACCGCTTCCGAAAAGCCCGAAAGACGCAAGGTCGTTGAATGTTACCATGATCATAAATGCTGCCAGCATCGCAAATCCTGCACGAAAAGCCCACTCCTGCACTATTGGCGTGGCTGGGCGCCGACGCACTGCTTCCACGGCGTAGAGCAACAAATGCCCTCCATCGAGCATCGGGATTGGCAGGAGGTTGATGAACCCCAAGTTAATCGAAATAAGCGCAGCAAGGCTGATGAAGGTTAAAATGCCAAGACTCATGGCTTCGCCGGATACTTTTGCGATCTTCAACGGCCCGCCCAGTTCGGAAATGGGACGGCGGCCAGAGATAATCTGACCAAGGCCAATCACCTGCTGCCGCAAGATATTTCCGGTTTGAACAACCGCAGCCCAAGGTGCCTCAAGCAAGCCTACTTCGCGGACTTCCATCTTGCTGGCACCCACGCCGAGCCGACCAATGCGATATTCATTACCGAAACGATCAACTTCGATAGCCGCAGCGACCGTGGCTTGCTTTGTCATGCTCGCCCCGTCGCGTTCGATTTCGATCACGACCCGTTCGTTGGGGATCATCACAATTTCCTTCGCCATCTCATCGAACGTCTCGACGGTCCGGCCATTCAAAGTGAGGATGCGATCACCTTCCATCAGGCCCGCCACCGCAGCCGCGCTATTGGGCTGCACAATGTCAATGACGGGTGGCGTCACCGATTTGCCAAACGCCAACAGGAAACCCATCGCGATCAATATGGCCAGGATGAAATTCACCGCTGGACCGGCAAAAACAATCAACGCACGTTGCCACAAGGTTTTGGACTGGAACGTCTGGTTGCGCTCCTCTTCTGGTAGCTGTTTCCAGCTTTCGTCGGCTTGGCTGGCGGGATTCATGTCGCCTGCAAATTGGACAAAGCCGCCCAAAGGCAGCAGGCCAATGCGCCACAAGGTGCCCCGTTTGTCGACCCTGCCCCAGATCTGCGGACCAAAGCCGATCGAGAATTTCTCCGCCTTCACGCCGAACCAACGACCCACGGCATAATGCCCCAGTTCGTGCACGACAACCAGACTGCCGATCAGCGTTAGAAACGCAAGAGCAGTCACGATGATATTTGGCGATTCCATTGGCATTAGGTGACCTTTTGAATGAGCGCCCGCGCATAAACGCGCGCGGCTGCATCTATGCTGAACAAGTCATCGATGCAGGTTGGCAGGTTATCCGGTGCGTAACCGCACAGCGTATCTTCCACCAAAGCTGCAATATCGAGAAAACCGATTTGGCCATGCAAGAACGCCGCCACGGCAACTTCATTGGCCGCGTTCATGATTGCCGGCTTTGCGCCGCCTTCGGAAATGGCCGCACGGGCAAGCCGCAACGCCGGGAAACGCGCGATGTCCGGCTGTTCAAACGTCAACTGCCCAATATTCGCTAAATCCAGCGGCTTGCAGCTTGTGGCAATCCGCTCCGGCCACGCCAGCGCGCTCGCTATGGGAATACGCATATCTGGCGATCCAAGCTGCGCCAAAGTCGAACAATCGACATATTCGACCATCGAATGAATGACCGATTGTGGATGCACAAGAATATCGATTTTATCCAAGCCCACCGGAAACAAATGATAGGCCTCAATCAGTTCAAGGCCTTTGTTCATCATGGTCGCGGAATCGATGCTGATCTTCGCGCCCATGTCCCAATTGGGATGCGCCACGGCCTGCGCCGGGGTTACGCCCCGCATCTCCTCAAGCGAGAAAGACCGAAACGGTCCGCCGCTCGCCGTCAGGGTTATCTTGCGGACTTGGTCAATTTTGCCACCCGATAGGCACTGGAATATCGCATTATGTTCGCTGTCGACGGGCAACAATGCTGCGCCCGACCGGCGCACCGCAGCCATCATCAATGCACCTGCGGAGACCAAGGCCTCCTTATTGGCCAAAGCGACGGTCTTGCCAGCCTCGATTGCGGCCATACAGGAGGGCAATCCGGCACAACCGACGATTGCGGCCATTGTCCAATCGACATTGCGTCTGGCGGCCTCCACAAGCGCTTCTGCGCCTGCTGCGGCTTCTATACCGGTCCCGGCCAATGCGTCCTTCAGGTCGGCATAGGCCGTTTCATCGGCAACGACCGCCAATTCGGCATCAAATTCCCGCGCCAACTGCGCGATGGCAGCAGCATTGCCGTTCGCCGTTAGCGCGACCACGCGATAGTCGCTGCGATGCTGGCGAATGAGGTCCAGTGTCGACAGCCCGACCGAACCTGTTGCGCCAAAGATGGAAACGCTGCGTGTCATGGGGTCAGCTACCCGCAACATTTTCGAATAAAGTCAAGACACCGGCGGCAAAAGCGACAGCGATCAAGCCGTCCGTTCGGTCAAATAAGCCGCCATGGCCGGGTATCAATCGTCCGGAATCTTTTACCCCTGCCCGCCGCTTCATCCAGCTTTCGAAGAAATCCCCCATTTGCGCGACCACCGCAAGCGCGGCCCCCGTCAGCATGAGGCGAGACCAGCCATATGCAAGATAGACATCGCCATCGCCAGCATTTCCGCCCCTGAAGGCGTAGATGCCTGCTTGAATGACAACCATCATAAGGCCCGCACCCATCATGCCGCCAAAAAGGCCAGACCATGTTTTGGACGGACTAATCCGTGGCGCGATCTTGGGTCCGCCGATGCTTCGTCCCGCAAAATAGGCACCGACATCGGTGCCGATTACGCCTGCGATCAAGAGGATTGCCGGGGTCATGCCGAAAAACGGATGGCTCAACAGCATGAGGGTAAAGCATGCAAGGCCGACATAAATCAGGCCGCTCAACAGCCACAATATCCGCGCCAGCGGGCTTCGCGTGAAGCCAAACACTAATTTGGTAAATTCGAAAAACACCCCAAGGCCAACGGCAATAACAAGGCCCATAAAGGCATAGCCGCCCAGCCAGATCGCAAATATCGCAACCGACATCATGGCGACGCTCGACAAGGTTCGTATGCCCAGGTCGGATCGGGGTTTTAGCAGCGGCGCGACCTTATCGTTCATCGACCACCATAGCGCCGTTCACGCCGCGCAAATTCATTTAGGGCGGCGGCGAGCTCTTCCTTGTTGAAATCCGGCCATAAGGTTTCGGTAAACCACAATTCGGCATAAGCCGCCTGCCACAGCATGAAATTGGACAGCCTTTGTTCGCCTGATGTGCGGATGAGCAAATCCAGCGGTGGCAAGTCTGCGGTGTCCAGATTGGCTTCGATGCGCGCGGCATTAATTTCGCCCATCGCAGCGGCAGCACGGGCCGCGCGGACAATCTCATCTTGTGCGCCATAATTCAATGCGACCGCCAACGTCGTGCGGCTGTTCTGCGACGTCCGCGCGATGGATTCTTCAAGCATTTCCACAATATCTGGCGCTAATGCCTTATAATTTCCAATAATTTTAAGGCGCACATTGTTGGCGGCAAATTCGTCAAGGTCAGATTTGATAAAATCACGCATAAGGCCCATGAGATCGCTGATCTCATCTTCGGGCCGTTTCCAATTCTCGCTGGAGAAGGCGTAGAGGCTCAAGGTTTCCAGCCCGAGCTCACCTGCCGCACGGACAATATTCCGGACAGTCTCAACACCGCGCTTATGCCCCATCGCCCGCGGTAACATGCGCTTTTTCGCCCAGCGGCCATTGCCATCCATGATGATCGCGACATGGCGCGGCATTTTGCCCGTTCCGGCGGCAATGCGCTCTTGCGCTTCAGCGACCGCCATCACTTACCTAAACCCGATAAAGTTAAAGGGCTGGCCAAAATCACTGGCTCAGGATTTCCTTTTCCTTGTGCGCCGCCGCCTCATCGACCGCCTTGATCATTTCATCGGTCATTTTCTGGACTTCAGTTTCCAGCCTTTTGCGGTCATCTTCACTGATTTCCTTCTTATTCTCATCGGTCTTCAGCGCGTCATTGGCATCGCGGCGCACGTTGCGAATCGCAATTTTTGCTTTTTCCGCATATTGACCCGCCAGCTTTGCAAGTTCCTTGCGGCGTTCTTCGGTCAAATCGGGGATAGGCAGACGCAGTGTCTGGCCATCGGTAATCGGGTTCAGGCCCAAGCCTGCCGAACGAATGGCCTTTTCCACTGGCGTCACATTGGACCGGTCCCATATCTGCACCGACAGCAGACGCGGCTCTGGCGCGCTGACGGTTGCAACTTGGCTCAACGGCATGAGTGATCCATATACTTCCACCACCACAGGATCGAGCAAGGTCACATTGGCGCGGCCCGTGCGCAAGCCCGAAAGATCGCTTTTGAATGAATCGACCGCGCCCTTCATGCGGCGCTCTACATCGGTTTTGTCATATTGCGGCATGGATCAGTTTCCTTCGCTTGTTACCACAGTTGAAGTGCCGCTTCCGTCGAGCACTTTCAATATATTGCCCTGCTCGCGGATGGAAAAGACCACGATTGGAATATTGTTGTCCCGGCACAAAGATACCGCGCTGGCATCCATAACCTTCAGATTATCTGCCAAGACACGATCATAACTTAATGTTTCATAACGTTTTGCCGTTGCCACCTTTTTCGGATCGGCGTCATATACGCCATCGACCGATGTGCCTTTGAACAGCGCGTCGCACTGCATTTCGGCGGCACGTAACGCAGCGCCGCTATCCGTTGTAAAAAATGTTGCGCCCACGCCAGCCGCAAAAATGACAATGCGCCCCTTTTCCAAATGCCGTTCCGCACGGCGACGAATGACCGGTTCGCAAACCTTGTCCATCTCAATCGCGGATTGAACCCGGGTCGGCACGCCAAGCTGTTCCAGCGCGTTTTGCATTGCGAGCGCGTTCATGACGGTGGCCAGCATACCCATATAGTCGGCCTGCGCGCGGTCCATGCCTTTGGCAGCACCAGCCATACCCCGGAAGATATTGCCGCCGCCGATAACGAGGCACAGTTGCAAGCCAGTATCCTGCGCCGCCTTCACTTCTTCGGCCACGCGTGCAACGGTATCTGGGTCAATGCCATAGGCCTGATCCCCCATAAGCACTTCGCCTGAAAGTTTCAGCAATATGCGGCGATAGCCGTGCGCGCTCATATAGTCCCCCGTCCCGATACAATAATGGCGCCCAGCTATAGGAGCCACGCGCCACATCGCCAAGGCTTTATCCCCGCCAGACGACGGGGAAGCCAAGAATATTTATGCGCCGACCGCAGCAGCGACTTCAGCCGCAAAGTCGGACACTTCCTTTTCGATGCCTTCACCAAGCTGGAAGCGGGCATAGTCCTTCAACAATATGGGTTTGCCGGCTTCTTTAGCAGCGGCGGCGACCACGTCGGAAATGGCTGTCTTGCCGTCCATCACAAATGGCTGGCTCAACAACGCATTTTCCTTGGCAAACTTCTTTACAGCGCCTTCAACCATCTTTTCGACAATATCGGCAGGCTTGCCGCTTTCGGATGCCTTTTCACGGGCAATGCCGCGCTCACGCTCAAGCGTTTCGGCGTCAAGGCCGGTTTCGTCCAGCGACAGCGGGAATGCAGCGGCGATGTGCATCGCCAATTGCTTACCAAGGCCATCCAGCGTCGCCGCGTCAGCTTCGCTTTCAAGCGCCACGAGAACGCCGATGCCGCCCATGCCCGGCGCCGCAGCGTTATGGACATAAGAAACAACACGGCCATTGCTGACCGACAGCGACTTAACGCGGCGGATAACTTGGTTTTCACCGATGGTTGCAATGTTGTTGGTCAAACGTTCCTGAACGGTTTCGCCATCGCCATAAGGCGCGGCCAAAACGGTTTCGGCTTCGTTGGCACCAAGGTTCAACGCAACGGTGCTGACCGCAGCAACGAATTCCTGAAACTGTTCGTTTTTCGCAACGAAGTCGGTTTGGCTGTTGACTTCGATTGCCGTGCCCTTGGTGCCGTCTACAGCAACGCCGACAAGACCTTCGGCTGCGGTGCGGCTGGATTTCTTGGCGGCGGTGGCAAGGCCCTTGGCGCGCAGCAAGTCAACGGCGGCTTCGATATCGCCCTTGGTTTCTTCAAGCGCCTTTTTGGCGTCCATCATGCCAGCACCGGAAAGCTCACGCAGTTCCTTGACGGCTGAAGCGGTAATTGCAGACATAAATTTGTCCTTTCGAATGTGGTTTGCGAGAGGCCAATCGACCTCATTAAAGTTCGTCATCCCCGCGAAAGCGGGGATCCAACACCTGCGTTTACGATATATGCAAACGTCAGGGGTTGGGCCCCCGCATACGCGGGGGTGACGACAAATTGATTACGCTTCTGCGGCAGCCTCTTCGGCTGTAGCAACTTCAGCAACAGGCGCGGCTTCTTCGGCAACAGGCGCAGCTTCTTCAGCAACAGGCGCGGCTTCTTCGGCCACTGGCGCAGCTTCTTCAACCAACGCCGGTTCAGCCGCTGGCTCAACTTCCGCCCCAAGGTCAATGCCCTTGGCAACCTTAGCGTTTACATTGCCCTTGGTTGCCGCAGTGGCAACGGCGTCGCAATACAAACGAATGGCGCGTGCGGCGTCATCATTTGCAGGAACGGGGAATGCAATGCCGTCAGGCGATACGTTTGAATCGAGGATCGCGATCACGGGAATACCCAAAACATTGGCTTCCTTAATGGCGAGCTCTTCTTTGTTGGCGTCAACGACGAACATGACATCAGGAATGCCGCCCATGTCGCGAATACCGCCAAGGCTCATTTCGAGCTTGTCGCGCTCGCGGGTCATTTGCAGGATTTCCTTCTTGGTGAAACCATGCGTGTCGCCCGAAAGCTGCTCTTCAAGCGTCTTAAGCTTCTTGATCGAGTTTGAAATAGTCTTCCAGTTGGTGAGCATACCGCCCAACCAGCGATGGTTGACGAAATGCTGACCCGATGCGCGGGCTGCATCGGCGATTGGGCCTTGTGCCTGACGCTTCGTGCCAACGAACAAAACCTTGCCGCCAGACGAAACGCTTTGGGCGACAAAATCGAGCGCACGTGCGAACAAGGGCACGGACTGCGACAAATCGAGAATGTGGATGCCGTTGCGCGCGCCGAAGATATACGGCTTCATACGCGGGTTCCAACGGTGTGTTTGGTGGCCGAAATGGGCCCCAGCTTCAAGCAAATGCTGCATGGTAACGACAGGTGCCGCCATGGTACTTCTCCTTCCGGTTGAGCCTCTGGGAAACTAGAACGTCACTATTGCCTGAAAGGCATAGATCAGCACCGGTATGTGCGTTTCCCATGTGGAATGAGCGGGCCGTTATAGTTGCGGCAGGGATTCGTCAAGCACCAATGCTTTTCTCGCGATGCAAAACCTGCGGCAGATGCATTG
>JAEMTM010000015.1 GCA_016462305.1 Sphingomonadaceae bacterium
GGCAAGACCCATGCGCCATTGATATAGGATTTAAGCGGCGAACTAGACATATCCACAAGCTCTTTTCTGATCATCATATGCATATTTTTCGGCACGCCAATAATGCCACGCTGCCCAGAACCCCGTCGGTGCCAGAACCAGCAATGCCATTCGAAGCGATTCGGCGTCGGCACCAGCGGGACCCGCGAAATAGTCGCTCAATAAACCCACGCCTTGCGGCGCGACGATCAAGTTGAAGACATTCGCCACCAAAAGCGAGACCGCAATCACCATCGCACGCATTTTTGGTGGTGCGAGATTCTGCAGCAATGACATGGCCGGGCCGATATAGAAATAGATCGCCGGAATGAATATCCACCACATCAACGTCGCGGTTGCCAAGGAGTTTGTGTAATAAGCATAAATTGACGGAATGGTGGCCAAAGCAGTCACAACAGACAACAGGCGCAGCACTTTACGAGGGTCAGTATAGGACGGCCTTCCCACAAGCCATGCGGTTAGCAGCGATGCGCCTATGCCCATGATCAAATGAATGGGGCCAATCACAGCACCGGCCTCCCCCACATCCAAGCCATATGCGCGTTGAATAAAGGTAGGTGTAAACCACATCAAACCCCAGCCCCAAAGCGCAGAGAGGCCGCTGCCCATGATCGCGTGCACCATGCCTTTTTGCGACCAGATATATTTCAGTGTTTCCGTCAAGTTTGGCGCAGCGGAATCATCAACCATATCAAGCCGCCCGCGCTTGGGTTCCTTGATTGTCAGCATGATAACAATCGCAAGCAGGATACCGGGAATGCCCAAAACGTAAAAAGCCATCCGCCAGCCATATTCTGCGGCTACATAGCCTGCCATGTCGGCACCCAGCCAAGCACCAATTGGCGCGCCGAGCGCGAAAATCGTCATTGCCATAGCGCGTCGTCCAGCGGGAAAATAATCCGCCACAATCGAGTTGCAAGACGGCGTTCCGCCAGCTTCGCCGACACCGACGCCGATCCGCGCCAACAGCAACTGCATGTAGCCTTGCGACATCCCACACAAAGCGGTCATCGCGGACCAAATGGTAATCGATGCGGCGAGCAGGTTGCGGCGGTTATACCGGTCGGCAATCCACGACAGTGGAATGCCCATAATGACGTAGAAAAAGGCAAGCGACACGCCCGTCAAAAACGCCACTCCGGCGTCGGTGAGTTGAAGCTCAAGCCTGATCGGTTCAAGGACCGTCGACATCACATAACGGTCAGCAATGTTGATGGCGTAGGCCAACATCATAATGAACAGTACATACCAACGCTGCCCCAGCGAGGACACTTCATCGGCACTTACTGGTGCGGTCTGTGCATTGTCAGCCATCGTCATTCCCCTCAGGTTGCGGCCAGTTCTGGCCCTAATTTATTGCGCAGCGGATCAAGGAAATCACTGAAATTTTCCCATTGGTCGACGCCGCTTTTGAAAATGGGTTGTCGCACCTGCTCCGAGCTCGCGGTGCGGACCGCGCGCGCGTTCTGGTGGAAATTGAGGCATGCCTCTTCAAAAGGAAGCCCACAATGGTCAAGCAAACGCCGAACCTGTGTTTCCAGATCAGCGACGACATCCTCATAGCGGACGCGCAATATTTTGCCCGGCAGCACATTGTCCCAATGGTCCATCAGGCGCACATAGTCGGCATAATATTGACCAATTTCTTCAAGCCCGTAGGTGAATTCCTGACCCTCGGCGAACAGTTGCTTAAACCCGCTGAAACAGCACCCCATGGCCCCGCGCCGCGCATCGATAATCTTCGCGTTCGGCAAAATCATGTGGATGAGGCCAATGTGACGGAAATTGTTTGGCATTTTGTCGATGAAGAAGGGCGTGCCGCCCTTGCGGTATATCTGCGTATCGCGGATAAATTCTTCGCCGAAACGGGTCACATCTTCGTGCGTCAAATCCGCTAAATTGGCGGGATATTCCGGTTCTTCCCCCACAACGCGCTGCCGGTCGAGGCGGAACGCCAAGGCAAAGATATTCGGCAACTCCATCGTCCCTTCAACCTGGCTGTGCGAGGCGAGGATTTGTTCCAGCAAAGTGGATCCCGCGCGCGGCAGCCCGACAATAAAAATCGGGTCGCTGGCGGGACAACCTGCCCCTGAAAATTTCCCTAATAGATCAGCCGTCACCAATTCGCGTTGGAGCCGCATTTCGTTCGACAGCCTGCTGGGATTATATTTCAGCTCCTCACGCTTCAAGCGATTGCCCAGCTCATAATATGCGAACGAAGCCCCATATTCGCCCCGATCTTCCAGCGCCTTGCCCAAGGCAAAACACAAATGATACCGGTCATCAAGCGCGGTCATTGGCGATGCCTGCCGGTCCCGCATCTGCGCGATTTCCGCATCGTCGAACCGGTAGGTCTTCAGATTGGCGAGGCTCCAATAGGCATCGCCGCAGTCGGGCCGCACCTGATAGGCACGGCGATAGGCGGAAATGGCATCATTTTGCCGCCCAACGGTTTTCAGCGCATGTCCATAGGTCAGATTTATGCCCGGATTGTTGGGCATGGACCCAAGCAGCGCCTCATAAATCAGCATTGCCGCATCAAAATTGCCGACGGCCAGATTTTCATTGGCGTACAGCATTTCAAACTCCGGATTACCCGGTTCCTTTGCGCGCAGCTCCGATGCTTCGCTCAACGCGAGTTCGAACTTTTGCCGCTTACGCAATATTTTGACATAATCAAAATGCGCGCTGACATTTTCGGGGGCCAAAACCTTGCAGGATTCGAGCAGAAACTCCGCCTCATCATAGGCATTGAATTTCATGCCGATGTCGGCAAGCAAGCGCATCGCCTCCACATGGTGACCATTGCGTTGCAGGAATGCGCGGCACAATTGCTCTGCTTTGTATATGCGTCCTTCTTGAATGAAGCTCGCCACGCTCAACAACTCAGGCGGAAGCGCAGACAGATGCGTATATTGCGCATGGGCAAAGTTAGCCGGCCCTTCGCGCCCAGCCGCATCGTGTAATTCGGAAAGAATGCGCCAGCTTGCGACAAGCGCACCATTATGCGTCACGGCACGTTGATAGGCGGCGACGGCGTCTTCGACACGCCCGCTATCGCGAAAACAATGCCCACGCTCTTGCCACGCACGGCCATAGCCTGAATCAACGGCAATCAATCTATCAAGCGTAATGAGTGCAGCCGGCACGTGCCGCTGCATCCGCTGCGCCACTGCTAAAGTGTATAGGGCATCAATGTTGTCGGACGCCGTTTTGAGTATAGCAACACACAAGGCTTCTGCGTCAGCCAAGCGGGCATTTTGTAAATGCGACCGCGCTTCACGCAAGTTGGCATCAATGGTTTCCGGCGAGGCCTCGGCCAGCATTGTCACTTACTCTCCCATATTGTGACGAACGATTGCACGAACCCTGCAGCACTTCATACGCTCAATGCAACGCAGAAATGCAGATGTGGCAAAGCGCCCCCAGTTTCCCAGGGGCGCCCGCCTTGTTACTTAAATCTTGTACGAGAAGCGCAGTCCGATTGTGCGTGGACGCGATGTCGTTGTCCGAAGCTCCCCGTCATTCCCGCTCTTGTAAAGCTCTGGACGCTCGTCGGTCAGATTGTCTCCGAACACTTCCAAACGCCACTCGTCCTTTGACACGCCGAACGACATGCTGGCTGTGGCATATGAACCAAGGTTCTGCGCAGCCTTTACTGGCGCAATTACGTCGCCGGGCCTTACCGTGACACCATTATAAGTGACAGGGATCGCCGCCGCATAACCAAGCGTCGGGTTCGTCGATTGGTAGCGAATATCAACATTGTCGATGACGTCAGAGATGCTCTTGCCGACATAATGAATGCCAATTTGCGCGAACGGCGTGAGGCCCGATGAAAGTTCCTTTTCCCAATGCAGACGCGCATTGAACTGAAATTTGGGGCTCAAGGCAAGCGGACCACCGAGCGGACGGAGCACCCTTGAGTTTTTCCGGTACTTCGTCATTTCAGAGTCATTATACGAAAATGCGCCGTTAAACGTAAGCTCCGGCGTGGTGCGCCACGTCACATCGCCTTCCAGCCCCCTGATCCGGGCATCCAACAAGTTCGTGGTAAATGTTTGGTTCGAGATATTCTGATCGAAAACCGTAATCTGGATGTTGCTCCAGTCAATCTGATACGCCGCAAAATTTACCTGCAAACGGCGATCAAGTAGCGAGAATTTACCACCAATTTCATAGTTTTGGACCTTGTCGGGCACGTAGGTGCCCAAACGAACAAAGTCAGCGTTGGTAGGACAAATCGCGCTTGGAACGCGGCACGGACGGCGGTTGAAGCCACCTGGACGGAAACCATCCGAATAGGTCGCATACACCAAAGAAGCATCGCCGAGACGATAGGTCAGGTTGGCCTTATACAATACGCCATTAAACTTAGCTGGCGACGCGTCAGCATAAAGCACGTTCAGGTTGGCGCTAACATTATAGAGCGTGACGGGTGTAGCTGCTGCGGAATAGGTGCCGGTAGCGGCATTATATACGCCCCGCGATCCACCAAAGCTGCCGTTCGACGAACCGTTGATTGAGGCCTTTTCGTCATAATAACGAAGACCGCCAGTTAAAATCAGCTTTTCTGGAATGATGTCAAACGACGCCTCGCCATAAGCGGCAAACTGCGTATCCTTGCGTTGAATGTCGTTGAAAAACCCGACCTTGACAGGACGGATGCTGGTATCATTCGCCTTGACAGCGGCATTTGGCGCACGGCGGTATATGAACCCGGCGGCTTCTTGCAAATAGGACCAGTCGGTATTGTCGAACAATTTGTTATCATCGTAGAACAAACCAAATGTGCCGCGAAGGCGCTTATCGGCGGGCGTTGTGACGCGGAACTCATGCGTCATCCGCTCGGTCCGGTTACGCACTTGGTATGTTTTGTTCGGCGCGTAGCACGTGTTGCCGATATTGCCATTATACGCTGCGGTGTAATACACGCCGCGGTCGCATTCATAATATGGCAGATACAGGCCGATGTTAGAATATCCGGCGTAATCGGCAATCTGAGTCGCACGGTGCTTCATGAATGAACCGGTGTAGATCAAATCGAGCGCACCAAGACGGCCATTCACGCCCCAAGTCGACAGGCTAACGCGATCACGCAGCGAGTTGTCGTTAAACTTGGTAACCTTCAGGTCGCCCACATCAGGTTCAAAGTCAAACACACCGTCGGTATCAAGTTCCTGACGCACATGCATCAGATCAACTGACCAATCTTCCGTCACATTCCACGTCAGCGCAATACGGCCGCCGCGATAGGTTGCGTCATTATAATTGTCTTCGACAAAAGCGTCATTGTTAATGGTCTGACGCGTTGGCGCACGGTAGTTGCTTCCGGTACAATTCGGAACTGCCGTGGTCGCAGTCGCCTGACATGACTGGATTGCGCGCATAACAAGCAAGGGATTGCCCGTCGGCAATTTGCCAGCGACGCCCACATTGCCGTTGAACGGCATCTGGTAAGTGGCTGCAATATTGTCGATATAGCCACCCTGACGGTCGGTATAAAAGACTGCACGCACGGCCAGCTTATCCTGCACGATGGGGATGTTGATAAATGCGTCGCCAGCAACGCTTTCTTCACCGCCCTTGGTAAAGGCATAGCTGGAGTTAAAGCCTGCGCTGAAAGCACCTGTATCAGGCTTATTGGTAATATAGCGGACTGCGCCACCCATCGCGCTTGCGCCAAAGAGCGTGCCTTGTGGACCTGCCAAAACTTCGACGCGCTGAAGGTCAACAGCGTAAAGGTCGAGATTGCGCCCGACCAGTGATGCGGGTGCATCATTAATGTAAAGTGCGACCGTTGGCTGCGCGCCCGCGGTACCTGCGATTTGCAGGCCCGGCGAGTCTGTCGAAAGACCACGGATAAAGATGGAAGATGCGCCTGGGCCGCGCGAAGCAGACCGGACATTTGGAAGATATTCGATCAGCTTGTCGAATTTGGTTACGTTGAGGTCGCTCAGCGTGTCGCCACCCAAAGCGGTAATGGCCAGCGGCACCCGATTGGCCGATTCTTCGCGCCGCGTTGCGGTCACGACGATATCCGCAATACCACCGTCCTCTTCTTCAGCCGACTGTTGCGCAAATGCGGGATTTATGCCGATGCCGACACTCGCCGACGCAATGACAAAAGCAGCCGTCGAAATTTTCAAATAATTTTTCAATTTTTATTCCCCCTACCATCCCCCGGCGTTACGAGGGTTTTTAATCTCCACTGTGCAGACTGAAACTGGAGACCCATGCAAGCAACTGACCAAATTTTAGCGATTGGTAAAATAAATTCTTCAATTAATTATATCATCTACATATCCCGATTAGAAGCCCTAATATATGTCGGAACAAGATGGTGCGTAAGGCGTTGGGAGGCTAGCCGGTGCCCAATTTCTATGGGAGTAGGGTACAAGATGAAAACGGGCGCTGACTTTGTTTTATCAATCATGTGCGAGGACCGAAAGGGTATCGTCGCCGCTGTCGCCAACTCGATCGCCAGCCAGGATTGCAACATCGTCGAAAGCTCGCAATATAGCGACGAAAATACCGGTCGGTTTTTTATGCGTATTGCCATTTCATGCGCTGCCGAAACGACGCCCGAAGGTTTTAGCGCCGCATTTATGACCGTTGCGACCGCTTTCCGGTTGGAGTGGCGCATCCACGACTTACGCAAAAAGCTCCGCGCCATGATCATGGTAAGCCAAGGTGGTCATTGCCTGAACGACTTGCTGTACCGCACCGCCACCAACCGGCTGCCGATGGAAGTCACCAGCATTATATCCAACCATTTGAATTGGCAGCGCCGCGCAGAGCATGAAGGCATAGCCTTTCATTATTTGCCGATCACGCCAGAAAACAAGTTGGAACAAGAGGCCAAATTGCTGGCGATGGTGGAGGAGCAGCACGTCGACCTCATAATCCTCGCGCGTTATATGCAAGTCCTGTCGGACCAGCTTTGCCGCAAACTCGATGGCCGTGTGATTAATATTCACCACAGCTTCCTGCCGGGTTTCAAAGGTGCAAAGCCTTATCACCGGGCTTACGAACGGGGCGTCAAAATGGTTGGTGCCACGGCGCATTATGTAACCCCCGACCTCGACGAAGGGCCGATCATTACGCAGGACGTGTCCATCGTTGACCATGCGGACACTGTCGACGATTTAATTGCGCAGGGCCAAGACACCGAAAGCCGTGTGCTTGCACGTGCGGTGAAGCTCCATTTGGAACATCGCGTGATGCTGAACGGTAACCGTACTATTGTGTTCAAATAAGATCTGCTCAGAATAGCAAAACATTAAGGATAACTGATATGAAAACCCGCGCCGCCGTTGCATTTGAAGCCAAGAAGCCATTGGAAATTGTCGAGCTGGATTTGGAAGGTCCAAAGGCGGGCGAGGTGTTGGTGGAGATTATGGCGACGGGCATTTGCCATACCGATGCCTATACGCTCGATGGTTTGGACAGCGAGGGGATTTTTCCAAGCGTTTTGGGCCATGAAGGCGCCGGGATTGTGCGCGAGGTTGGCGCAGGCGTGACCAGCGTCAAGGCGGGCGACCATGTGATACCCTTATACACGCCGGAATGCCGCCAGTGCAAAAGCTGCCTTTCGGGCAAGACCAACCTGTGCACCGCGATCCGCGCGACGCAGGGCAAGGGGCTGATGCCCGATGGCACGTCGCGTTTCTCGTATAAGGGCCAGACGATATTTCATTATATGGGCTGCTCGACCTTTTCGAACTTTACGGTTTTACCAGAGATTGCGGTTGCCAAAATCCGCGAAGACGCGCCGTTTCAGTCAAGCTGCTATATCGGTTGCGGCGTGACCACGGGCGTTGGCGCGGTGGTGAATACGGCCAAGGTGCAGGTCGGCGATAACATCGTGGTGTTTGGCCTTGGCGGTATTGGCCTCAACGTCATTCAGGGCGCGCGTCTGGCAGGGGCGGGCATGATTATCGGCGTCGATATCAACCCAGACCGCGAAGAATGGGGCCGCAAGTTCGGGATGACGGCTTTCCTTAATTCCAAGGGGATGAGCCGCGAAGATGTGGTTGCCGCAATCGTGGCAATGACCGACGGCGGCGCAGATTATACCTTTGACGCCACGGGCAATACCGAAGTCATGCGCACCGCGTTGGAGGCCTGCCATCGCGGCTGGGGCACGAGCATCATCATTGGTGTGGCCGAGGCGGGTAAGGAAATTGCGACGCGTCCGTTCCAGTTGGTGACGGGCCGCAACTGGCGCGGCACGGCCTTTGGCGGGGCCAAGGGCCGGACCGATGTGCCAAAGATTGTCGATATGTATATGACCGGCAAGATCGAAATTGACCCGATGATCACGCATGTCATGGGTCTGGAAGACATCAACAAAGCGTTTGAATTAATGCATGCGGGTAAAAGCATCCGTAGCGTAGTGGTGTTCTAAATGGCGTCCATCGCTGACATTTTGGCCGTGCATAAGGATAAGGAAGGTCCGCTCCTGCCCATCTTGCATGACGTGCAAAAGGCATTTGGCCATGTCAGCGAAGATGCGATGCGCGAGATTGCTGGCGCACTGAACCTGACACGCGCCGAAGTTTATGGTGTCGTCAGCTTCTATCATGATTTCCGCAAAGAAGCCGAAGCCCGGCCCGTTTTGAAATTGTGCCGGGCCGAAGCCTGCAAGGCACGCGGCGTAGAGGCGTTGGTTCCCATCGCCGACAATCAAAACCGCGTAAAAGTGGAGGCTGTTTATTGCCTGGGGTTATGCGCGGTTGGTCCATCTGCGATGGTGGGCGACACAGTCTATGCCCGTTTGGACGATGCTAAGTTCAAAACCTTATTGGAGGCGATGTGACCGTCCGGATATCCGATGATGCCGTGGCCATCGCGTGCGGCGCCGACGAAGTTGCGGCTGCGTTCATCGCAGCGGGCGTTGCGGTCGAGCGCGTTTCTAGCTGGGGTATGCAATATCTGGAGCCATTGGTGGACATCGATGGCGTCGGCTATGGTCCGGTGTCGGTCGATCAGGTTGCGGACATCATTGACGGTAAAGCGCCATCCTTGGGTCGCATCGCGGATCATCCCTTTATCGCCACCCAAACCCGCCTGACCTTCGCGCGCGCAGGCAAAACCCGACCGCTTTCGCTCGACGATTATTACGCATCGCAAGGTTGGCTTGGGCTGGCGAAAGCGCACGAAATGGGTGCCGAAGCGACCATTGATACCGTTATCACATCGGGCCTTCGCGGTCGCGGCGGCGCGGGTTTTCCTGCCGGCATAAAATGGCAGACGGTCGCGCGCGCCGATGGTGGCCAGAAATATATCGTCTGTAATGCCGACGAAGGCGACAGCGCCACTTTTGCCGACCGTATGGTGATGGAGGGCGACCCCTTCATGCTGATTGAAGGCATGGCGATTGCCGGTTTCGCGGTCGGGGCGGACAAGGGCTATGTGTATATCCGCTCCGAATATCCCCATGCTATCGCCAAGATGGAAGCCGCTATCAGGCTTTCGGCCCATTTGGTTGCGCCATTTGTCGTCGAAGTCCGCGTTGGCGCAGGCGCCTATGTGTGCGGCGAGGAAACATCGCTGCTGAACAGCCTAGAAGGCAAAAGGGGCGAGGTGCGCGCAAAGCCGCCACTGCCCGCGTTGGAAGGGCTGTTTGGCAAGCCTACAGCCGTTAATAATGTGCTCACGCTTGCCGCGCTGCCATGGATATTGACGCATGGCGGTGAGGCTTATGCCGCATTTGGTGCGGGCCGATCCAGGGGCACTATGCCCATCCAGATTGCGGGCAACGTAAAGCATGGCGGCCTTTACGAAGTGGCCTTCGGCATCACGCTGGGCGAACTGGTCAATGATATAGGCGGCGGCACAGCGAGCGGCCGCCCCGTGCGTTGTGTGCAAGTCGGGGGCCCATTGGGCGCGTATTTACCGCCTGCGCAATTTCATCTCCCGCTCGATTACGAAGCCTTTGCGGCTGCCGACGCGCTGGTCGGCCATGCGGGTATCACTGTTTTCGACGATACCGTCGATATGGCGCAAATGGCGCGCTTTGCGATGGAATTTTGCGCCATTGAAAGCTGCGGAAAATGCACGCCCTGCCGCTTGGGAAGCACACGCGGCGTTGAAACGATTGACCAGATTATTGCGGGCAAAAATGTCGAGGCGAATCTCGCGTTGATTGCCGATCTGTCCGAAACCATGAAGTTCGGGTCGCTCTGCGCTCTGGGTGGCTTCACACCTTATCCGGTCATGAGCGCCATCAAGCATTTTCCTGAGGATTTCCGGTGAGAAGGCTGGGCGCTATCATTGCCGGTGGCAAGGCGACGCGCTTTGGCAGCGACAAGGCCGCTGCATATTTGAACGGTCGCCCGTTGATCGAACATATTGCCGATGGATTGCGCGAACAGGTTGACAGGATCATTGTCTGCGGACGCGCATGGCCGGGAATGGATTGGGTGGACGACACCCCTTTTGCCGATATGGGGCCATTGGGCGGCCTGAATGCTGCTTTTTTATATGCGCAACAAAACGGCTTTGACGCAGTATTGACCGCTGGCTGCGACGTCGTTCCCGTGCCGGAATTGCCCCGCAATCTGCCCAATGGACGTGCCGTCTATATCGACGGGCATTATCTGTTCGGCCTGTGGCCCGTTGCGCTTGCACCTGTTCTTGACAGACATCTGCACAATCAGGATAATCTTTCGATGCGAAGCTGGATCACATTAACCGGCGCGCAGGCGATCAGTTCTTTAGTTGCATTGCACAATTTGAACACGCCTTTGGACCTTGCGCAATATGCTGCGCAACAATCGCAAATGGGTGTAAGCTAGGTAGATATATGACATACCAGCCGCAAAAAGATTTCGGAACGCCGGAAAGTCGCTCGGACGCGGCGGTGTCGCTGACCATTGATGGCCGGGAAGTCACTGTGCCCGCTGGCACCAGCGTCATGCGCGCGGCGGCCGAACAAGGCACGTCCATTCCCAAATTATGCGCGACCGATAGCGTCAAAAGCTATGGCTCATGCCGCTTATGTCTTGTCGAAATTGACGGGCGCAGGGGCACGCCCGCAAGCTGCACCACGCAAGTTGAACCGGGCATGGTCGTCCGCACGCAAACCCCGCAACTGGCCAAATTGCGCAAAGGCGTGATGGAGCTATATATTTCCGACCATCCGCTCGATTGTCTGACATGCGCCGCAAATGGGGATTGCGAATTGCAGGATCAGGCGGGCGCCGTTGGCTTGCGCGATGTGCGTTATGATGTGCAGGCGACGCATCTGGGGCAAGAAAAGGATCACTCCAACCCTTATTTCGATTTCGATCCCAGCAAGTGCATTGCCTGCTCGCGTTGCATCCGCGCCTGTGATGAAGTGCAAGGCACGCTTGCGCTTACCATGGAAGGCAGGGGTTGGGACTCCAAAATATCCGCAGGGTTCGCGAGCGACAATTTCATGGGTTCGGAGTGCGTTTCGTGCGGTGCCTGTGTGCAAGCCTGCCCCACGGCGACCTTGGTCGAGAAAAAAGTTGTTGAGGTCGGCACACCGGAACGTAGCGTCGTTACGACCTGCGCTTATTGCGGTGTCGGCTGCACCTTCCGCGCAGAAATGCGCGGTGAACAATTGGTCCGTATGGTCCCTTATAAAGACGGCAAGGCCAATCGCGGCCATAGTTGCGTCAAGGGCCGCTTTGCATGGGGCTATGCCCAGCATCAGGAACGCATCCTAAAGCCCATGATCCGCAAGTCGATCAACGACCCGTGGCGTGCGGTCGAATGGGACGAGGCCTTTGCCTATACCGCGTCCGAACTGAAACGGATTAGCGCAAAATACGGCCGCAATGCCCTTGGCGGCATCACGTCAAGCCGTTGCACCAACGAAGAAACCTTCCTTGTGCAAAAACTTGTGCGTGCGGGCTTTGGCAATAACAACGTCGATACCTGCGCGCGCGTGTGTCATTCGCCGACCGGATATGGCCTCAAAACCACCTTTGGCACCAGCGCCGGAACGCAGGATTTTGACAGTGTCGAAGACAGCGATGTCATCCTGATCATTGGTGCGAACCCCACCGATGGCCACCCCGTTTTCGCCAGCCGAATGAAACGCCGTTTGCGCGGACAGGACGGACGTCCCGGCGCAAAACTTATCGTCATCGACCCGCGCCGGACCGATATTGTGCGTTCCCCGCATATCGAGGCGCAGCATCATCTGCCCTTACGCCCTGGCACCAATGTTGCGGTGTTGACCGCAATGGCGCATGTTATCGTGACCGAGGGTCTGGCCGATGAAGCCTTTATTCGCGAACGGTGCGATTGGGACGAATATAGCCATTGGGCCGAATTTGTTTCGCAAGCCCGCAACAGCCCCGAAAATCTGCAGCCAGTCACTTTGGTCGATGCCGAAGACTTACGCGCAGCGGCGCGGCTTTATGCCACAGGCGGCAATGGTGCGATTTATTATGGCTTGGGCGTTACCGAACATTCGCAAGGCAGCTCAACGGTGATGGCAATCGCCAATTTGGCAATGGCAACGGGCAATATTGGTCGCAGCGGCGTTGGCGTAAACCCGCTTCGCGGCCAGAACAACGTCCAAGGCGCGTGCGACATGGGCAGCTTCCCGCATGAACTTGCCGGCTATCGCCACATAAGCGATCATGACGCGCGGTCCTTGTTTGAAAAGGATTGGGGCGTGACGCTGGATCCGGAACCCGGCCTGCGCATTCCCAATATGCTGGATGCTGCGGTCGATGGCGTGTTCAAGGCGCTCTATTGCCAGGGTGAGGATATCCTACAGTCCGATCC
This sequence comes from Sphingomonadaceae bacterium, assembly GCA_016462305.1. Classification (GTDB taxonomy): domain Bacteria; phylum Pseudomonadota; class Alphaproteobacteria; order Sphingomonadales; family Sphingomonadaceae; genus Sphingorhabdus_B. The sequence goes on from JAEMTM010000015.1 coordinate 12,811, forward strand.
GAACACAGCCCATGTGTCCGCAGGGCTGGCCGCGATGGAATGTGTGATCGTCCACGATCTTTTCCTCAACGAAACCGCAAATTACGCGCATATCTTCCTGCCCGGATCGACCTTTTTGGAAAAGAACGGCACCTTCACCAATGCCGAACGCCGCATTCAACCGGTGCGCAAGGTGATGACCCCCATGAACGGGTTGGAGGATTGGGAAGTCACGCAGCGGCTGGCGCAAGCGATGGGGCTGGATTGGAACTATAGCCACCCGTCCGAAATCATGGACGAAATCGCGCGGCTTACGCCAACCTTTGCCGGCGTATCCTTTGCGCGGTTGGATGCGCTGGGCTCGCTGCAATGGCCCGTGACCGCCGACGCGCCGGACGGATCACCCATCATGCACATTGACGGCTTTGTGCGCGGCAAGGGCAAGTTTGTGGTGACCGATTATGTCCCAACAGATGAGAAAACCGGCCCACGTTTCCCGTTATTGCTGACCACTGGGCGGATATTGTCGCAATATAATGTTGGCGCGCAAACACGGCGGACCGAAAATGTCGCGTGGCATCCTGAGGATTTGCTCGAAATTCATCCGGTGGATGCCGAAGATCGCGGCGTCAAATCGGGCGATTGGGTGAAGCTGGCGAGCCGCGCGGGCGAGACTACGTTGCGTGCCAATGTGACCGACCGCGTTGCCCCGGGCGTTGTCTATACCACATTCCACCATGCGGTAACGCAGGCCAATGTTGTCACCACCGACTATAGCGACTGGGCGACCAATTGCCCCGAATATAAGGTCACGGCGGTGCAGATCAGCGCATCGAACGGACCAACCGAGTGGCAAGAAGAATATGAGGCCTTTTCGGCCCGCGCGCGGCGCGTGGAAAGCGGGATTGCCGCCGAATGAACAGTGAGGAGCGCCTCATCTACATGGCGAACCAGATTGCGACCAATCTGGCAACCGACGCTGCGCCCGTTGCCGCGGTTGCCGACCATATTCAGGCATTCTGGGACCCGCGGATGAAAAGGATGATTTTTGCCCACGGAACCGATGGCCTGTCGCCGGTTGCTGCGGCCGCCATTCGCTTGCTGGCCGACGCGCAAAATGGCGGTTGAACAGGGCGCAAAACCGATACGCTTTGCGGTGCTTAAACCCGGTCATGGTGCGCCCGAAGCTATTGAAAGAGCCGTTATAGCCGAGGCACCCGTCGCCATTGAATATAATGGCATCGGCTATGCCGTGATGATGGCAACGCCGATTGATCTTGACGACTATGCCGTGGGTTTCAGCCTGTCGGAAGGGTTGATTGAGCGCCCCGACGATATTCTGGCCCTTGATGCCCATAGGTCAGAATTGGGCTGGATATTGCGCATTCAGGTGCCGCAGAAAAATGCCGAGAAAGTGTTTGCCCGCGCCCGTCAGCGCGTCTCCGAAAGTAGCTGCGGCCTGTGTGGCATGGACAATCTCGAAGAAGTCATGCGCCCTTTGCCGCGCATAACGGCGCAGATTGCGGTCGCCGATGCCGCAATTTTTGCGGCGCTATCCGCATTGCGGTCGCATCAGACATTGAATGCACAAACCGGGTCCGCACATGCGGCGGCGTTCTGCACGCCCGATGGTGCTATCCTGATGACGCGCGAGGATGTGGGTCGCCATAATGCGCTCGACAAGTTGATTGGCGCACTCGCCCGCGCCGACATCAATATTACAGCCGGCTTTATCATCCTGACCGCGCGGTGCAGCCTTGAACTGGTGCAAAAGACGATCCTTGCTAACTGTCCAATGCTCGTAACGATTTCGGCGGCGACCGATCTGGCGATCCATATCGCGCAAAAATCCGGCCTGCGCTTGGTCAGTCTGGCGCGTGCGGACTCGGCGCTTGCCGCAATGCCCCAAAGCGGCTGATCAACCAGCTTCGGAGCATCGAAATCGCGGGGTCGGCCAGATCATCGGCGTGGAGTTTCAAATAATAGCCATAGCCGTCTTCCATCACCGCATCATAAGGCATCACCAGCCGCCCATCGGCAATGTCCTGCGCGAACATATCAATATCGCCCAAAAAGACGCCCTTGGCGGCCATGGCATATTGCGCCACCGCAATCGTGGTATCAAAGGCAAGACCAGCATGCGTGGCGACGGCCAACTGGCTCTGCCGAAGATAGGCCGTCCACAAAAGGTCGCGCGGCTCGCCATCGAGCTTGAGGTGCAAAAGCTCCTCACTTTTCAAAAAATCCTCCAGCGACTTGCCTTGACCGCTGGCCGCTGTTGCGGGCGAACATAGCGGCGCAACGCGCACCATCCAGAGAAGATCGGTAATCCGGTCATCGACATTGGGCCGGTCATACACAATCGCCATGTCGAAATCGGTTGAGGGCAGCCCCGTCACATGCGCGCTCGACACATCAAGGCGCAAATCGGGATGTTCAATATGAAAATCACGCAGCATCGGCAGGAACAATTGTTGCAGCAGCGACGGCGGCACATGCAGCCGCAGCGAACGGCCGGCCACCGCATCATCGCGAATGGAATTCATCGTTTGTTCGATCCGGTCGAGGCATTTGCTCACCACCGGCAACAATTCTTCGCCAGCCGCCGTCAGCGAAAGCCGCGACGCGTCACGCACGAACAATTGCTTGCCCAGCAGCTCCTCAAGTCCGCCAACATGACGGCTCATCGCACTTTGCGACACCGAAAGCGCCGACGCACCGCCGGTGAAGCTGAGATTCTGCCCGACCGCTTCAAAGGCGCGCAGGGCATTTAATGGCAACCAGCGACGGTTAATAGTGCTACGATTGGATATGGTATCGACCTTTCAACGGTGCGTAAATTCTTAGCCGCAATATAGCCCGACATTTTGACATAGGGCTATGCGAAAATGCGACTTTATTCGTTTTCATATCTGGCCCATTCCCGTTTGGGAGAGATTTGCACAAAGGCCCAATCATGGATTTGCAGCGGATAAGCGCGCTTTTTGAACAGCGTCGTGAAGGGCACACCTTGCCCCAGGCTTTATATACGCAAGCCGAGAGCTTTGATTTTGATATGGCCGCGATCTTCGGCCAAAGCTGGCTGATGGCCGGTATGGAATGCGAATTGCCAAAAGCAGGCAGTTACATCTCCATGATGGTGGGCAAATGGCCTGTGGTCATCACACGGGACAAGGAGGGCGTAATCCGCGCCTTTCACAATAGTTGCCGTCATCGCGGATCAATGATTTGCGCGCTTGGCAGTGGCACAACGCCTAAGCTGGTCTGCCCCTATCACCGTTGGACCTATGATCTCGACGGCACCTTATTCGCGGCTGGCCGGATGGACAGCAGCTTCGACAAAAGCGAACATGGCCTAAAACCTGTTGCGATTGAATGCATATCGGGCACGATCTTCATTTGCCTTTCGGATACGCCGCCTCCCATTGACGACTTTCGCGCAAAGCTGACCGCATATGCCGCGCCGCATAATCTGGCCGATGCAAAGCTAGCCTATGAAAGCGTTCTGGTCGAAAATGCCAATTGGAAACTGGTGATGGAAAATGGCCGCGAATGCTATCATTGCAGCACCGGCCATCCAGAATTGTCGAAGACATTTCCCGTCGGCATGTCGAAGCATTTTGACAGCGGCCATGATGACCGCATCATGGCGTTTGAAGCCCAAATGGACGCGCTTGGCCTACCGCAAACCTCCGTTGAGGGCCATTATTGGCAAATCGCCCGCTTTGCGTTGAATGAAGGCTGCGTTTCGATATCCGGCGATGGCAAGCATCTGTCAAAAAAGCTGATGTGTGAAGCCAATGGCGGCGATATCGGTTCGATGCGCTGGGCGGTTGATCCGCATTGCTTTGTCCATTGCACGGCGGACCATGTTTTCATGTTCAGCGCCATGCCCGTTGGCCCCAATGAAACCCATGTCACGGGCAAATGGTATGTGCATAAGGACGCCGTTGAAGGCGTCGATTATGACGTTGAAAGGCTCATCGCCTTATGGACCGTCACCAATTTGGAAGACAAGGCGCTGGCCGAGAACAATCAACTTGGCGTCAACAGCCTCGGCTACACACCTGGCCCTTATTCGCAAGAAGCCGAAATGCTGGCGCAGCGTTTTACCGACTATTATTGTGACAAGGCCCGTGATTATATTGCGACCCATGGCAAAGGATAACATCAAGGGGTTGCGTCCCGAAACGCTCGCGGTTGCTTTTGGCTATGACCCTGAAATGGGCATGGGGTCGGTCAAACCACCGATTTTCATGACATCGACATTCGTCTATCCATCGGCGCAACATGCCAAATATGTGCATGAGGCCTATTTTGACGGCACCGGGCCATTGGTTGGGGAAACCAACCATATATATGCGCGGCTTGGCCATCCCGGTCTGGATTTTCTGGAAGCCCGGCTCGCCGCCATTGATGGTGCGCAAGATGCCGTGGCCTATTGCAGCGGCATGGCCGCGCATTCCAGCATTGCGCTGGCTCATGTGCGGGCGGGCGATAGCGTCCTGCATGGTCGGCCCATTTATGGCGGGGTGGATTTTCTCTACAATGTCATGATGCCGCAATTTGGGTCGCATGTGACCGCCTATCTGGATGGCACGGATGAAGATCATGTTCGCGCAGCCGCAGACGCAGCGATAGCAAAGGGTCCGTTAAAGCTGATCATAGCTGAAACCCCCGCCAACCCGACGGCGGCGATTGTTGATCTCGACCTCATGGTCCGTATTGCTGATGAAATTGGGGCAAAACAGGGGCATCGCCCGCTTGTGGTGGTTGACAATACGCTGCTTGGTCCCTTTGCGCAGCGCCCAATAGAACATGGTGTCGATCTGTGCATGACCTCGCTCACCAAATATTGTGGCGGTCATAGCGACTTGCTGGCGGGCGGGATTTCAGGGCGGAAGGAACTGATTGATCAGCTCAAGCTCCAGCGGACGACATGGGGCAATCATTTGGATCCCTTCACCGCTTGGCTGGTGCTCCGGTCTTTGGAATCGGTCGCGGTGCGCACCGAACGGGCCATGCGCAACGCGCGCATTGTCGCCGAATATCTGCGCTATCACCCCAAGGTCGCAGGCGTCACTTATTTGGGCTTTCTGCCCGAAGGGTCGCGGCAACGCGCCGTCTATGATCGGCAGTGCACAGCCGCTGGATCGACCTTTTCCTTCCACCTGCTTGGCGGTGAGGCGGAGGCGTTCCGGATGCTGGATCAGCTCAAGCTGATGAAATTAGCGGTCAGCCTTGGCGGGTCAGAAACATTGATCTGCCATTCGGCGAGCACAACGCATTATGCAGTCGCCCGCGAACAGCGATTGGAAGGCGGGATAACCGATGGCACGATGCGGCTATCGGTCGGGTTGGAACATGTCGACGATTTGATCGGCGATTTGAAACAGGCATTGGAAGCAGTTTGATGGATCTGAACTTTACCGGAAGTGATGTGTGCGCCGTCAATGGCACACGAAGCGCACCCGAGGCCACATATGACCTTGTTGTCATTGGCGGCGGGCCAAGCGGCATTACCGCCGCCATCGAAGGCGCAGCCAGCGGCGCGTCAGTGCTTCTGGTGGATGAAAATCCCGTGTCCGGCGCGCTGATGGGCAATGATACGCCGCTCTATTTCGGGGGCCGGATGACGGCCGCGACACAGAATAAAGACCGGATGCTGGAAGCCATTTTCATGAGCATGCCTGATCTTGAAAAGGCAATGGAGGCCGGCGTTGAACTGCTGCTCGGCACCACCGCTTGGGGCGTATATCGCAACGGGCCGGGCGTGCAGAGCTTGCCAGAGCAAGTTGTTGGCCTTGCCGATGCAGAGCGGTCTTGGCTGGTCGGCTTTGACCGGATCGTGCTCGCAACAGGTGCCCGCGACCTTGCCATTGCCTTTCCCGGATGGAACCAACCCGGTGTAATGGGGGCCGCCGCTTTGCAGATGCTGCTATCGCGTTATGGGGCCTTTTCCGGGCGGCGCATTGTCATTTTGGGGACGCATGACCTCGCGCTCGAAACTGCGCTTCTGGCGCTGGATCATGGGCTGGAGGTCGCCGCTTTGGTTGAAGTGCGCGATGCCCCGCAAGGCGACGCCGCACGCCTCGAAAAGATTACGGCGGCGGGCATTCCCACGCATTATGGGCAAAGCATCGCGGCAAGCAAAGGCGGACTTGATGGGATTGAATCTATCACCCTGACCGATGGCACACACATTGCTTGCGACACCGTATGTGTCGCCATTGGCCTTGTCCCCTCGATTGAGCTGGTCGATGCCATGCATGGCCCAAGGACGCTGAACGCGGCACGCGGCGGATATATTCCGGCGGGGGAACCAAATGTAACGGCGGTGGGCCTGTGCGCTGGCTTGCCCGATACGGGTTTTGACCATGTCGCCTATCGGATGGATTGGGTGCGTGCGGCGCTGCGCGTCAATGCGCCCGATACGATCATCTGCCAATGTGAAGAGGTGACACTGGCGGACCTGATCGGCATTCAGCCGCCCAATTACCTGCCCCGCCCTGCGGCGCTTCAGGCCCGCTCGCTTGGCACGCTGCTCGACGATGGCCCTGCCAACCCGGATCAGATCAAGCGGCTGACGCGCTCTGGCATGGGCGTGTGTCAGGGTCGCCGCTGCCGCGATCAGGTGGCGATGATGCTGGCGATTGAATCGGACAAGCCATTTGGTACGATCCCGCTCGCAACGCACCGCGCACCCGTGCGCCCCCTGCCGCTCAAGATATTGGCAGAATGGGATGAACCAGCGGCGATGGATGCGGCGTGGGATGTCTGGTTCGGCATTCCGACCCAATGGGTGCCCGTCGAGGATATTGGAACGCCTTATCAGGACGCGCATCGCGAGATGCTCTACACGGGGATGTATACATGACCGGCTCAGACATAGTCATCGTCGGCGGAGGCGTCACGGGTCTCAGCGCAGGCTGGTGGCTGGCCAAGTCCGGCGTAAAGGTTACGGTGCTCGACAAGTTCATTGTCGGTTGGGAAGCCTCCGGACGCAATGGCGGCGGTGCATCACATTATTCCAGCCCCCTGTTCGATGAAGAACAAAGGCTTTGGCCGCAAATGGATGAACTGCTCGGCTACCCCACAGAGCATCAAAAGGGCCGCATCCTGATCGCGATGACCGAACGTCAGTGGGACCAATATCGCTTCATTGCCGAACGCCACACCCGCCTCAACCACCCGGTCGAGCTGCTTGACGTCAAGCAAGTGCAAGAGGCTGTTCCGCTGGCGGGCGACAATTGCTTTGGCGGCGTGCATTATAAATTTGGCGGCCATGCCAACCCGCAACGCACGGTTCAGGCTTATGCCTGGGCGCTGCAAGACCTTGGTGGCAAAATCATGCAGCACAGTCCGGTCACGGGCTTTGAAACCGCTGGTGGCAAGGTGACGGGGGTAAAAACCGCCAATGCGACCTATGGTTGCGATGCGGTTGTCGTCGCTGCCGGACCGCAAATACCGCAATTGATGGCGCAATTGGGCGTTGATGTCCCTCTGGCCGCTGCGCGCGCGGAAATGATCATTACCGAACCTGCCCCCATGATGCCGCTGGGCGGCGTTGACGGGCATAAGATTTATGGCCGCCAGACATTGCGCGGCAATCTGGCCTATGGCGGCGGTCCGCATGAATGGTTGGATGTCGATGCACATGGCCCCGCTGCCCGTCCATCGACGCCGCTCGCCCGCAACCTTGCCAAAAGGCTGGCCGAGTTGCTGCCCAAGGCTGCGCATCTCAACGTCATTCGTAGCTGGGCGGGCGTGATTGAAAATTCGCCCGATGGCCGCCCGATTATTGATCGCCTCAATAGCCCCGACAATGTCGTTGTCGCCTCCATGTCCAGCGTTGGCTTTGGCCTGTCGCCAGCATCGGGCCATGCGATCCGCGATCTGGTGATCGATGGCGCATGTTCCTTTAGCAATATTGACCTTCTCAAGCTGTCGCGCTTTGACGGCCTTGAAAAGGATTGGCGTGAAAAGCGTGGGTGGATGCCCATCGCATGAGCCGATATTCAGCCTTCAGCCTGCTGCGCGGTGCTCTCACGGGGGACCGCCACTGGCAGCCAGCATGGCGCGACCCAGAGCCTAAATCGCATTATGACATCATCATCATCGGCGGCGGTGGTCATGGGCTGGCCACGGCATATTATCTGGCCAAGGTTCATGGCCTAAAGAATATTGCCGTTCTGGAAAAAGGCTGGATTGGCGGCGGCAATACCGGACGCAATACGACGATTGTGCGGTCCAATTATCGGCTGGAACCCTTGCATAATCTCTTCGAATTTGGCCTGAAGCTCTGGCACGGCCTGAGCGATGAGTTGAATTACAATGTGATGTTCAGCCCGCGTGGCGCGATGTTCCTTGGTCATAGCGACGCCGATATGGTCAAGCTGGCCGAACGCGGTGACGCCATGCGCTGCGACGGGATTGATGCCGATCTGTTGACCCGCGATCAGGTGGCAAAGATCGAGCCTTTGCTCGATATGTCACGCGATGCGCGCTTTCCCATTCAGGGTGGCCTGATCCAGCGCCGGGGCGGCACCGCACGGCATGATGCGGTTGCCTGGGGCTATGCCCGTGGCGCGGATAGCCTGGGCGTCGACATCATTCAAAAATGCGAAGTCACAGGCTTTGTGCGCGATGGCGACTTTGTGCTTGGCGTGGAAACCAGCCGTGGCCGCATTGGCGCGGGGCGCGTCGGCATTTGCGTGGCGGGCAATAGCGGCCATGTCGCGGGCTTGGCTGGCCTGAAACTGCCGATTGAATCTCAAACCCTGCAAGCCATGGTGACCGAAGGCGTCAAGCCGATGATCAACAGCGTGATCATGTCGCAATCCTTGCATTGCTATATCAGCCAATCGGACAAGGGCGGCATCGTCTTTGGCGGCGATCCGGACAATTGGCCAAGCTATGCCCAGCGTGGCAACCCGATGGTGATGGAAGGCGCTGTGGCGCAAGGCCTTGCGCTCGTGCCCGCTTTATCCCGCCTGCGCATGGTGCGAACATGGAGCGGGGTTACCGATATGAGTTTCGACGGCGCGCCCATCATTGGCGAAACGCCGTTGCGCAACCTCTTCCTCAACGGTGGCTGGTGCTATGGCGGGTTCAAGGCAACGCCCGCGTCTGGCTATACCTATGCCCACACGCTGGCGACGGGAAAGCCACATGCGCTAAATGCGCCCTTCGCGCTTGATCGCTTTGAACGCGGCGCAACCATTGATGAAACGGGGAGCGGCCCCATGCCGAATAGCCGCTAATGATGCAGTTCCCTTGCCCGCATTGCGGCCCACGCGCGCAATCCGAATTTATCTATGAGCGCACATTGGATTCGGTCGTCCCGCTGAACGCGCCGCCGGAAGAGGCGATGACCAAGCTCTTCACCCGCAATAATCCACGCGGCGTCGATGACGAAATCTGGCGGCACACTTATGGCTGCCGGGCGTGGATGGTTTTGACGCGCCACCGCGTCACCAATGAGATTTCCGGCTGCCGCGCCATCGGGCCGGAGGCGTTGCCATGATCAACTTCCGCTTTGATGGTAAGGCCTATACCGCGCAGGCAGGCGACACGCTGGCGGCGGCATTGTTGCGCAACGGCATTGGCCTTGTCGGCCGCAGTTTCAAATATCACCGCCCACGCGGCATCATGACCGCAGGGATTGAGGAGCCGAACGCGCTCGTCACCGTCGGCGAAGGCGGGCGCACGGAGCCCAATACCCGCGCCACCGATGTGTTCGTCTATGAAGGCCTTGTCGCCAAAAGCCAGAACCGCTGGCCCAAACTGTCGTTCGATGTCGGGTCAGTTTTGGGCCTCGCTGCGCCAGCTTTGTCCGCCGGATTTTACTATAAGACCTTTTTCGGCTCGGCCAAAAAATGGATGTTCTACGAATATTTCATCCGCAAAGCAGCGGGCCTTGGCAATGCACCCACGTTTGCCGACCCCGACCGTTTCAGCCAGCGAGCGGCCTTTTGTGATGTTCTGGTCGTCGGCGCTGGACCCGCAGGTATGCAGGCCGCACGCGACGCTGCCGAAGGCGGCAAGCGCGTCATCTTGGTCGAACAAGACAATATCC
>JAEMTM010000111.1:0-4177 GCA_016462305.1 Sphingomonadaceae bacterium
TCGGGAAAGCCGTGCAGGAAAATAATCGCCGGATTCTTGGGATCACCAGCCGTAAACGCGTCCATGTCTATGCCCGTCGACAAAGACAGGCGGTGCGGGGAAAGTTCGATCATGTCATTTTGGCCTTGTTGCTTAGCTGACCCGCTTCACGCGGATGCCCCGGCCGTTCATCACCAGCATGAAGCTGCCGAGCGAGCCGCGTTTGATGGTGAACGCTTTGCCGTCCTTCAAAAGCAAGGGTGTTGCCTCCGTCGTCTGCCACACCCCTGCATCCTTGACGGTGAATTGGTATTTACCGGCTCCGATGGACTTCACGCCCGCCAGATCGCCTTCGACCTGTTTGAATTCTGTTTCCTGCTCTGCGTCGCTTTCGCCAAAAAACGGAATTTTCGGTAAGGAAAAACCGAACAAGGACTTTTTAGTTTTGCGCACATCATTTTGGTCCAGCATGACAATCTGGCGATTGTCGGTGGCATCTTCCAATGCCTTGGTTGCCGCATCGAAGCACGCAAGACGCGCGGCGGCGTCGGCCAAGGCGCGACATGCGACGATGTCTGTATACACCTTCGGTCGGTTCGTCTTTGAGTCGTCGGCAAAAGCAGGGGAAGCGCATAAAGCCACCAAAAGAACAGCTTGGGTCAATTTAGGCATATATTCATCTCCTTTATGCGCCGATATGCGCCGATTTTCTGGTGTCGTAGAATAGCTAAATCTCGCCGGGTGCAATAGCCTTGATGGCCAGCGCATGGACGCGCGTTCCGGGAATATCGCCCAGCGCCTTATTCACCATGCGCTGCCGCATAAGGCGGGCAACGCCGGTAAAGGCCGCGCTTTCAATTTCGATATTGAAGTGGGATTCGCCGGACCCGTCATCGCCGCTATGGCCGTGATGCTTGGCGCTGTCGTTGATGACGGATAGGCGGGTTGGCGCGAATGCTGTTTCAAGCAGCATTTCCATTTCAACTTGTGCAGGACCTTTTTTCATGGCCCACTCTTCCCATATGGCAGGTTTTTCGCCAAGGAAAATCATGGCCTCCGACCGTTCCACTGACCGATTTCACGGCCGCATTCGAGGGGGCGGGCGGCCATGCGCCTATCCGCGCTGCCGCGAAGCGGGGGAATTTCGTGCGCCTGATCCGAAAGGACAGGCCGCGTCGGCCAACGGCCCCGGCGACTATCAATATCTCTGCCTTGACCATGTGCGGCAGTTTAACGCGGGCTATAACTGGTTTGCGGGCATGACCGCCGAAGAAATTTCCATGGCGCAAAGCCCATTGCAATTCTGGCCAAGTGAAACCCGCGCCTTTCGCGCCAATGGCAATGTCGATTCGCCGCCGAAATGGGCGGATTTTAAGGACCCGCTGGATGCTATCTCCACCCGGTTCCGGTCGCGCTTACCCAAAGAGCGTGCCGATGGCCATTTTCTGTCGCTGGAGGACCGCAAAGCGTTGCGGACGCTAGGGCTTGGCGAGGATGCCGACCGCCGCGCCTTGCGCAGCGCTTATTCGGCGAAGGTGCGCGCATATCATCCGGACAAAAATGGCGGCAACCGCTCCCATGAAAAGGCTTTGCAAGACGTGATTGCTGCCTATACCCACCTTAAATCTTCGCCCGCTTTCATTTGACGAGAATAACATGACTGACATCCCAAATATCCAACCCGACAGCCGCGACGCGACCATCCTCGCCGCCCCTGACAAAATGGTCAGCGTCCGCGCATTGTTCGGCATTGATGTGGATATGGAATGCCCCGCTTTCTCCATTGCCGACGAACGTGTGCCTGACACCGACGACAGCTATGTCTTTGACCCCGACACCACCCTCGCAATCCTTGCTGGCTTTGCCTATAACCGCCGCGTGATGGTGCAGGGCTATCATGGCACGGGTAAATCCACGCATATTGAACAGGTTGCGGCGCGTCTGAAATGGCCCTGCATCCGTATCAACTTGGACGCGCATATCAGCCGCATCGACCTTATTGGCCGCGATGCCATTGTTTTGCGCGACGGGCAGCAAGTGACCGAATTCCGCGAAGGCCTGCTGCCTTGGGCGTTGCAGACGCCGACGGCATTGGTGTTCGACGAATATGATGCTGGCCGCCCTGACGTGATGTTCGTGATCCAGCGTGTATTGGAAACCGAAGGCAAGCTGACCCTGCTCGACCAAAACCGCGTCATTCGCCCCAACCCCTATTTCCGCCTATTTGCCACCTCCAACACCGTAGGGCTTGGCGATACCAGCGGGCTATATCATGGCACGCAAGCGATCAACCAGGGGCAGATGGACCGCTGGAACATTGTCGTTGGCCTGAACTATCTGCCTGCGCAGGTTGAAAGCGAAATCGTTTTGGCAAAGGCCTCGGGCACTGACGCTGCTACGGTCGCCAATATGGTAAAGGTTGCCGAAATGACCCGCCAAGGTTTCATCAATGGTGATATCTCGACGGTCATGAGCCCGCGCACGGTCATCACCTGGGCGCAGAATAGCGCGATCTTCAAAAATGTCGGCTTTGCCTTCCGCCTGTCATTCCTCAACAAATGCGATGATGCGGAACGCGCCTTGGTCGCCGAATATTATCAGCGCGTTTTTGGCCAAGATCTGCCAGAAAGCGTCGTTGGCAAAACAAAGTAAATACTGGCTATTTCGCCGCCTCAGTTGAAGGAACGCATTATGAAACGCTTCGCACTGGCTCTCGCGCTGATGATTTCCGCATCACCGGCATTTGCCGCGTTGAAACCCGGGACACGCGCACCCGATTTCACGACGCAAGCCGTGCTGGCCGGAAAGGCCGATAGCTTCAACCTGAACAAGGCTTTGAAAAACGGGCCAGTGGTGCTGTATTTTTATCCCAAAGCGTTCACGTCAGGCTGCACCGTTGAGGCGCATGAATTTTCCGAAGCTGCCGATGACTTTGCCGCTTATGGCGCGTCAATTGTGGGCATGTCGGCGGATAATTTGGAGACGCTAAAGCGCTTTTCGGTTGAGGCCTGCCGCAACAAATTCATGGTAGGCATCGCGACCAAGCCCATGATCAAAAATTACGACGTCAGCCTGCCCATGATGGGTGGCACCAACCGCACAACCTATGTCATCGCGCCTGATGGCAAGGTGTTGTTTGCCTATGCGCAGCTTGGCGTGAAGGGCCATGTTTCCGGTGCGCTGAACGCGGTAAAGGCATGGCATGCGGCGAACGCCAAGCGCAAATAATGCGAAGGCTCGCTTTCCTGCTTTTGCCAATGCTGCTGTCGGGTTGCACCGTGGCCGTCGCTTATGGCGATGTGCCGCACAGCAAGCTGGCGGAAAATCCGCGTTGCAATCCAACGCAGAATGACAGCGCCGCGATAGCCGGAAAAGACCATTTCATTGTTACGAGCCGCCTGCCCGACTGCCGCGGCGACATGATCGTCCTGACCAACCACAGGACCGATCACGTGCGCTATGCCCGCTTTGCGCCACCGCAAAAGATAAAGCCTGCAAAGGGCGATGCGCAAGTGGTTGTGCCACTTGCATTCCAACCGGAGGATGCATGGTGGGATGGCCTGCGCGATGCGGCGAACCTGCGCAAGGGCCGTGTGCTGCTATATGTCCACGGCTATCGCGAAACGCTGGCAAATACGGCACGCGACGCGGTGCAAATTGGCGCGATGAGCAATTTTGATGGGCCAATCATTCATTATAGCTGGCCCTCACAGGGCAATTTGCTGAGCTATGCCGTTGATGAAACCAACATGTATTGGGACGAGCGCAATTTTCGCAATTTCCTGACCAAATTGGCGCGGACGGAGTGGGTGAAGGAGATCGTCGTCGTGTCCCATTCGCTTGGTGCGCGGCTTGTTATTCCGGCGATTGAATATGTTGACCGGACATCGACCAACGCCGATTCCAGCAATATTTCCAATATCATATTGGCATCACCTGATGTGGATCGTGAAGATTTTGAACGCGACATCGCTGAAGAAGTCCTGGCCGCAAGACGTGTCAACAATGACCGGCGCGTGACCGTCTATGCATCGCTCAGCGACCGGGCGCTGGCCTTATCGCGCGCGGTGCATGGCTATCCGCGCTTAGGCTCGCCTTTTTGCTTCAACCCCTTTGAGGCGCAGGAACTAAAGGCAAAGGGTCTGCCGCAACGCTGCTTTGCAACCAAGTCAAAATATCAGACCGAACCTGCCAAAAC
>JAEMTM010000111.1:4277-5974 GCA_016462305.1 Sphingomonadaceae bacterium
ACCGGCACCGCCCGTGCGCTCGCGCATGAGCCGGAGGTGGAATTGGCCTTCACCGCCGATGCGCCAAGCCAGGCGGGCAAGAATTTCAAGGTACCCATGCCGGGCCGCCTGCTTCCGCCCGATCAAGTGGCCGAGGCGCGTGGCTTTGCCGACAGCTTTGCGTTGAGGTTGAAGCATCATAACCCCGCCCGCCACGCCGCATTGCGCCCATCCGAAGTCATTGCGGGCGCAGCCTTTGACGCGGTGGAAAATGCGCGGGTTGAGGCGCTGGGTTCGCGCAATATGGCGGGAATTGCCGCGAACCTTGGCCATGCGCTTGAACTCAAAATGCGCACCGACCCGATTGCCCGCGCACAAGCCCCTGACGAAGTGCCCATTTCCACGGCCTTATCCCTGATCGTGCGCGAACGGCTGACCGGCGCGCCCGTGCCAGCCGGTGCCGCCGCTGGCGTCGATATGCTGCGCGGTTGGATTGAGGAAAATGCCGGTAGTGACCTGGATGCACTTGCGCTTGCGCTGGACGATCAAAACGCCTTTGCCGCGCTGACTCAATCCATGTTGGAGCATCTGAACCTTACCGAAGGTGATATCGATCCGTCCGATGCCGACGAAGGCGGCGACGATGCAGAGGATGCGCAAGACCAAGAGGGCGACAGCGAAGATGATGGCGAAGGCGAAGCTGGCCAAGCCGAAGCCCGCGCGGAGCCGCAGCAAGGCGAAGGCGAAGAGACCGAGGCCGATTATGACGGCGAAGACATGGATGACCAAGATGGCGCCGACGGCGAAATGGGCGATGACGGGATGCAACCTGTCACGCCGCAGCGCCGCAATTGGGACCATTTGCCGCAAAGCGATTACAAAATCTGGTCGACCAAATTTGACGAGACGATCACCGCGACCGAACTTGCCGACGAAGAAGAGCTGAACCGGCTGCGTGCCTATCTCGACCAGCAATTGTCGAACCTGCAATCGGTGGTGACAAAACTCGCCAACCGCCTGCAACGCCGCCTGATGGCGCAACAAAACCGCAGTTGGGATTTCGACCAAGAAGAAGGCATGCTCGACGCCGCACGACTTGCCCGCGTGATTGTCTCACCGGGAAGCTCTTTGTCCTACAAAATCGAACGCGAGACCGATTTCCGCGATACCGTGGTAACTTTGCTCATCGACAATAGCGGCTCGATGCGCGGACGGCCCATTAGCATCGCCGCGATCAGCGCCGACATATTGGCGCGCACCTTGGAACGCTGCGGCGTCAAAACCGAAATATTGGGCTTCACCACCCGCGCATGGAAGGGCGGGCAAGCACGGGAGGACTGGCTCGCCGCCGGACGCCAGCCCATGCCCGGCCGCCTCA
Source organism: Sphingomonadaceae bacterium (assembly GCA_016462305.1). Classification (GTDB taxonomy): domain Bacteria; phylum Pseudomonadota; class Alphaproteobacteria; order Sphingomonadales; family Sphingomonadaceae; genus Sphingorhabdus_B. Next base: position 5,635 of record JAEMTM010000111.1, read on the forward strand.
ACGACTTGCGCCACATCATCTACAAAAAAGCCGACGAGCCATGGCGGCATGCCAAGCGCAATCTGGGCCTGATGATGCGCGAAGGTCTGCTGAAAGAAAATATTGACGGAGAGGCTTTGCTCTGGGCACATAACCGCCTCATCGCCCGCGCCGAAGACCGCCGCATATTGATGGTCATTTCCGACGGCGCGCCCGTGGACGACAGCACCTTGTCGGTCAACCATGGCGGCTATCTCGAACAGCATTTGCGCAAGGTCATCGAAATGATCGAAACGCGCAGCCCCGTGCAACTGGTCGCCATCGGCATCGGCCATGACGTGACGCGTTACTATAAACGTGC
>JAEMTM010000254.1 GCA_016462305.1 Sphingomonadaceae bacterium
TCGTCGCCTTTGCCTGCATAAGCGGTGACGGCGAGCACGGGGATAGCCGACAGCGCGGCTTCCTTTTGCATCGCCTCAATCAAGTCAATGCCGCTGACATGCGGCAATTGAATGTCCATGATGACAAGGTCAGGTGCAAAACTTAGCGCACGTTCCAGCGCCAGCCGTCCATCGCGGACGCCTTCGACCGTAAACTGATGCGCGCGCAAAAGGTCGGTGAACAGCTTGAGGTTGAGTGCATTATCCTCAACGATCATCACCTTTTTACCCATACCGGCCTTTTCCCGCTTTGCGTTCGTGGATGCCTTGGCTTAAGCGAAAGCCATGTATGAAACAAACGACAAGTTAGACGCATCGGCTATGGCGTTCCAAGCATTGGCTTGGGCGTTGATGGAAGAATCACGGGCGGAGCGATTATTGTCGCTCACTGGCCTCACGCCAGAGGGCTTGCGCCGCAGCGTTATGGAACGCAGCACGCAGGCCGCGATCCTGTCGTTTTTGGAGGCTTATGAGCCTGACCTGATTGCCTGTGCGGCGGTCATCGGGGTGTCACCCGCTTCATTGGTGCAAGCGCGCCAAGCGTTAGAAGCATGAGTATCATCGGTTCCCGGCCACTTTTGATTTCAGATTGCGACGAAGTGTTGCTGCATATGATTGTGCCCTTTCGCGATTGGCTTGATGCGGCGCATCACATCCATTTCGACCTCGTCCATGGCGACTGGGGAGAGGCGTTGCGCCACAAACATGACGGCACGGTCGTTGAACGCGGGCGGGTTTGGGATTTGCTCAATGGCTTTTTCGACACCGAAATGCACCGGCAACAGGCGATACATGGCGCGGTAGACAGCCTCAACCGCCTGCGTGAACATGCCGATGTCGTCATCCTGACCAACCTGCTCGACCACCGGGCGGGGCCGCGCACAGAGCAACTGCGGGCCGTTGGTATTGATGCGCCAGTCTATTGCAATCAAGGTGGCAAGGGCGAGGCGCTTGGACGGATTCTCGAAGAATATCGCCCGAGTGTAGCGGTTTTTGTCGACGATCTGGGGCATCAGCATGAATCGGTCGGCGAACAACATCCCGACGTGTGGCGTCTGCATTTTGTGGGTGAACCATTATTGTGGGATCGCGTGAAACCGTCGAAGTCTGCGCATGCACGTTTGGAGCGCTGGGCGGACGCGGAAGTTTGGATTAGGGATAAGCTGGTGGCAAACGTGCCAGCGCCCGCGTTGGAAAAGGTAGTATGATGATCGAAGCAAAATTGGCCGAACTGGGCATTACTCTTCCGGCACCTGCGGCGCCGGTCGCATCCTATGTGCCCGCTGTTGAAGCGAATGGGATGCTGTTCATTTCGGGGCAGTTGCCCTTTGTCGATGGCAAGGTTGTCACAGGCAAAGTCGGCGACACGCGCAGTCTTGAAGACGGAAAGGCTGCGGCCAAGGCGTGCGCCGTGATGCTCATCGCGCAAATGAAGGCAGCGTTGGGCGGAGACCTTGACCGTGTCGAGCGCATTGTTAAATTGGGCGTATTCGTCGCCTCGACCGCTGATTTCACGGATCAACCCGAAGCCGCCAATGGCGCATCGGACCTGATGGAAGCGGTGTTCGGCGACGCAGGCAAGCACGCACGCGCTGCGGTCTCGGTTCCCGTCTTGCCGCGCGATGCCACTGTCGAAATCGACTGCGT
>JAEMTM010000255.1 GCA_016462305.1 Sphingomonadaceae bacterium
ACCGTTGCCGCGTTGCAACTGCCTTTGTCGGCTAGCGAAGCCGAAAACATTGATGCCGTGAGTGACCTTGCGGTGCAGGCATCCGACTTGGGCGCGCAAATCATCCTGCCGCCTGAGTTGTTTTCAGGGCCTTATTTCTGCAAAACGCAAGAGGAAGCGCATTTTGCGCACGCGCGGCCAACCTTGGAGCATCCTGCGGTCAAGGCCATGGCCAAACTGGCCAAGCGCCTTAATGTTGCAATCCCTGCTAGCTTCTTTGAACGCGACGGCGCACATTTCTACAACAGCATCGCCATGATCGACGCCAATGGCGAAATCATGGGCGTGTATCGCAAGAGCCATATTCCCGACGGCCCCGGCTATCAGGAGAAATATTATTTTCGCCCCGGCAATACGGGGTTCAAGGTCTGGGACGTCTTCGGCACGCGCATTGGCGTCGGCATCTGCTGGGACCAATGGTACCCCGAATGCGCGCGGGCGATGGCATTGATGGGCGCTGAATTGTTATTCTATCCCACAGCCATCGGTGCAGAGCCGCAGGATGCGACATTGGACACACGCCATATGTGGCGGCGGGCGATGATTGGCCATGCCGTATCGAACTGTATGCCCGTCATTGCGGCCAACAGGGTCGGCAGCGAAGACGACCATGGTCAGACGGCGCAAAAATTCTACGGCACCAGCTTCATCGCCAATGAATGGGGCGATGTGGTCTGCGACCTCGACGACGCTGAAACCGGCATATTAGTGTCGACCTTTGACCTAGACCAAGCCCGCGCCCACCGGGCCAGCATGGGCTTCTTTCGCGACCGCAGGCCCGCATTATACACCCGCCTTGCGCAGGATATTTGACCTGTCGCATCTCTATCTCATTGGCATAGGTTCAAATCAGCCACATCCCGTCATTGGCACGCCAAACCGCATCATTCCGCACGCGATAGCTGCGCTGGAGATGGATGACATTGATGTGTTCGCACATTCGGCCATCATTCAGTCAAGCCCGATGGGGCCATCGTCACGCCGCTTTGCCAATGCCGCTGCGGTCGTGGCAACCGCGCTTGAACCACCTGCCCTGCTGGCACGTCTGCATGACATTGAAAGCCATTTCGGACGCGTCCGTCGCGGCCAAAGCTGGCGCGCGCGGGTGTTGGACCTCGACATTCTTTTATGGTCCGGCGGCAACTGGGCCGACAGCAATCCAGCGCTTTTCATCCCCCATCCTGGCCTGCGTTCACGCAGCTTTGTCCTGACGCCCGCCGCCATGATTGCCCCCGATTGGCGCGACCCCGTGTCGGGCCTTAACATTCGTCACCTGCAATCGCGATTTAACCGACCAAAGGCGCTTGACCGCACCCCCCACCGCCATTAGGGGGGGCGCTCTCCTTTGAACCCATGATGGTTCAAAGCGGGGGCCCTTAGCTCAGTCGGTAGAGCAACTGACTTTTAATCAGTAGGTCGCTGGTTCGAACCCAGCAGGGCTCACCATTTATTTCAAAAACTTAGTGATAAGTAAAGAAATGTGTGGTCGGCTTCAGCAATCACTGGGCAATCACCGGGTCGTCATGTCTGTTGTGCGCGGCAATCGACACGATAATCCTTCATCCGCATGGCATAGCACAAAAAACCCCGCACCAGTTTCGCATCTCTGATCGATCTTTGAATAGCCGTCTTTGC
>JAEMTM010000112.1 GCA_016462305.1 Sphingomonadaceae bacterium
TGGATTTAAGTGGTCCTGACCCTAACGGCCTTCGAAAAATTCGCTTTGGATATGGTGGTCGTGGCAAGAGTGGTGGCGGACGGACGATCTATTATGTGATGTTGGATGATGAAGCAGTCTATCTGCTCGTCGCTTATGCCAAGGTCGATAAAGAGGATCTCACAGCGGACGAGAAGCGGCTATTCCGCACATTGATTGAGGAGTTAAACCATGACTGATCGTACCGAATTAGGTTTGCAGATTGAAGCTGGCCTTCTGGAGGCACTTGCGCATCGTAAGGGGACGCTGGCACTTAAAAGCCGTCATGTCGATGCAATGCCTGCGGCACGTGTCCGCGAAATCCGTCGCGCGCTCGCGAAGAGCACTAAAGAATTTGAGCGGCGGTTCGGTATCCCGGCGCGGACTGTAGAAGGCTGGGAGCAGGGGCGAAAAATCGATGTGGCGCACCGTGTGTTGCTTACGGTGATCGCCAAATCGCCCGACGTGGTGGAAGCCGCCCTGACGGAAGTGGCCTTGAAATAGTCAATCTCAGCAATCAGCGCCAAGAGCCCTTGCGCGATCTTTACTGTATCGGTTTTTAGCATATTCGCACCCTAATCACCCGCATTCACCCAAAGGTTCAATTCGATCCGCTTTATCTATGATTTGGCGACGGCTTGGTGCCTCCGACGAACGCCGCGGGGGCTGACGCCCTAAGAGCGTGCAAATGAAATCAATGGTGCCAGATCGTGCGCATCGGCCGCGCGCAGCGCCGCAACATATTTTGCGCGCGTCATGTTGGCGTCAATGAGGCTTTGGCTTCCCCACGAAAAGCGAGGTCTACCCAGATGCATTGCGAGTAAGTCGCCAACCATGCGGGATAGGCGGCCGTTGCCATTGGGGAAGGGATGGATTGCCACTAACCGGTGCGCGTAACGCACTGCAATTTCGTCGGGCGCATAGGTGGCATTTGCGACCCAGAAGCGTGCGTCATCAATTGCCTGCGCAATGTCCATCCGAATGCGATTTGCATCTACCCCAATATTACGCGGCGTCTCTCGATACTTGCCTGCCCAGCGCCACACCTGACCGAACATGCGCCTGTGTAGTTCGCGCAGGAAGCCTTCATCGAGCAGGTCGCCGCGGCGTGAGGACAGCCACTTTGCTGCGTGCGCGATATTGATCTGCTCCGCCTCGTTCAACTCGCGGCGCAGGGTGATGTAGGACGGGATAAGCTGCTGTCGCTCCTCTGCGTCGAGAGGTGTATTGGCGTCATCGTCATGCCCATCGAACAGTTGATCGGTCATTTATCATCCCACAAGCGGCGCGATGGGCCGGCAAGCAATTCAGCTATAATTCGTTGACGTTCGTTGGCGAGGTCCTCTCCCTCCATCGCCTGGTTTTCGAGGCGCATTGTGTGATGGAGCCGACCAAGTCTGGCCTCGGCCTTGTGCGTGGCCTGCCGCCGCACGATGTCATCCAATGAGGTCGCCGGGACTATGGCGTAGACGAATGTGCAGCCCATGGCCTCGGCGGCCTCGCGCATACTCTTGATCGTTATCGCGCCCGTTACCTCCGCCTTCTCCATTGCGCTTATGCGCGAATAGGCGGCGCCCATTCGCGTAGCCAATTGCCGCGTGCTTAATCCCAAGGCCTCGCGAATGCCCTTCAGCCAACCGCGTGGAGGCACGGCAACGGCTTCGCCCTTTAGTGTTGCGAGGCGGCGATCTAGGTTTTTACGCGCCAGAATTGCTTGACTGGGTGACATGTCTTGAGATCCTTCGCACATCATATGACATATATATATGCGCAAATCAATATATTTTGCTTATATATAAATGTGCAAAACTAATTATTTTGCACATTTATATGTGCCCATAATGTAATTTTTTCTCATTCTACGCCCGACATTTTATTGGGATAGGTCCTGACCCTATGTTATAGCTTGGACGGGGCATACAGGTCTGGGAAGCCAAATCGGTGCCCAGTGTGGACGAACTCTTGCAATATTGTTGGTTCATTGCCAACCACCTTGGTCAGATAAAGCCGCTGGTCGCTAAGGCAACAAAAAAAGGCAGCCATATCTCTCTATATCTAGCAATGCTAAGATTGTGTCTTATAGACGCGGGTCGGACGAGCGATGGACAGGGACGTTTTCTAATATGACATCACCGATACTCGTAACAGGTGCCGCTGGCTTTATTGGCCATGCCGTGGCGCATAGGCTATTGGCGCGGGGTGAGCGCGTCATTGGGGTCGACATCGTCAATGATTATTATGACCCCGCGTTGAAAGAATCGCGGCTCGCGACCTTTGCCGGGATAAACAGCTTCGCCTTTGAACGCCTGGACATCGCCGATGCCGATAAGATGCGGGCGCTGGTCCATGACAACCACATAGTGCGCGTGGTGCATCTCGCGGCGCAGGCGGGTGTGCGCTACAGCATCGAAAATCCGTTTGCTTATGAACGGTCAAACCTGGCGGGCCATTTGTCGGTGATGGAGGCGTGCCGCCATGCCGAGGGCTTTGAGCATCTGGTCTATGCGTCGTCGAGCTCGGTCTATGGTGATAAGCCCATGGGCGGCGAAGGCTTTAAGGAGGATGAACCCGCCAACGACCCTGTGTCGCTTTACGCCGCAACCAAGCGCGCCTGTGAGTTGATGAGCCAATCTTATGCCAAGCTCTATGGCTTTCCGCAGACTGGCCTGCGCTTCTTCACTGTCTATGGACCATGGGGACGGCCCGACATGGCCTATTTCAGCTTCACGCAGAAAATCCTGCGCGGCGAGGCGATTGAGGTTTACGGCAATGGACAAATGGCGCGCGATTTCACCTATATTGACGACATTGTTGACGGGATCATCGGGTCGCTCGACCACCCACCTGCACATGGCGAACACAGGGTTCTTAACATTGGCGACAGCCATCCTGTTGGCCTGATGGACATGATTGAAACGCTTGAAAAGGCGATTGGGCGAGAGGCGGTCAAGATCATGCGGCCCATGCAACCGGGCGATGTCACCGCAACCTATGCCGATGTGTCGAAGTTACATGCGCTCACCGGTTACAAGCCAAAGGTCATGCTGGCCGAAGGTCTTGGCAAATTCGCCGACTGGTATCGGGCGTATTACGGACCCGCTTCGTAAACTTACCGTTTTAACTGCGCCTGCCATGCCTCGAACGATGCAGTCAATTTTCGCCCGGCAATTTGCCGTCCGGCCTCACGCGGCAAGCCAAGCGAGGCCGACAATGGTCCGCCCAACAGCGCATCACCCAGCGCCATCAGCACCATTTCAAGCGTTAGTTCATGCAGCGAGGTGGCGTCGTCCCCCTCCTCGGCAATTTCATCCACCAGCTTATGGATCGCCTCCACAATAGGGTCGAGCGCGTCTTCATTGCCCGACAACAGCATCCACGACGCGAGCGCGCCTGCACCCTCACGGTCGAAATGGTCAAAAATCAGGTCGGCCAATTCGTGCGGCGTTACGACCCCGCCACGCATTTGCACCACCGCCTCGGCGATTTTTCTGCAGATATTGTTGCCCATATATGTCGCCAGCGCGCGCTGAAGGCCCGATGCCGACCCGAAATGATGCAGCAAATTGGCATGCGTCCGCCCGATCCGCCCGGCGACCGCCTTTAAGGTAACGGCCTGCGGACCCGCCTCAAGCAACAAGTCGCGCGCCGCCTCAAGCGCCGCCATCCGGCTCGCTTCCGGGCTTAATCGGCGCGGCATACCGACGTCTTTGAATTCAATAATCTTGGATGCCTCTGGTGCCATATTCGCAGATACCTCGATGATTTTGCAACGTTACGCCAATTGGCGGGTATATCCAAGAGCGTTGGGCGGCAATGCCGCAGAATGTTTTTGGGGTAAGCGCGGTTGGCTGACGGGCACTTAGCCTGCGAAATCCCTGACCTTCTGGCTTGTTCCTCGGGGCAGGATCATCACTTCATTGCCATTCGCAATGATGAGTAAGTCGTCAACGCCGTGCACCGACACGCGGATGCCGTCGGCGTGAATGAGGTTGCCGTGGCTGCTATCCACCCGAACAGAGCCGGACGTAACATTTCCATCGGCGTCCTTATCACCGATGTCGTGCAGCGCATCCCAACTGCCGACGTCTGACCAACCCATGCTTACTGGAGCGACCGCGACCTTTGGCGCCTTTTCCATAATCGCATAATCAATGCTGTCTGCGGGACAGGCGGCGAAGCTATCGGCGTCGGGATTTATGTGATTGCCGCTCCGCTGCGCCTTTGACATTGCGTCACGAACCGCTGCGCCCATTTCCGCGGCATGTGCCGCCACTGCGTTCAAATATGTGTCTGCGCGGAACAGGAAAATACCGCCATTCCACACATGGTCCCCCGCCTCAATCATGGCCGCAGCGCGGGCTGCGTCAGGCTTCTCCACAAAACGTTGCACGGCCTGAACACCCGCACCAACGGCGGAACCCATCTGGATATAGCCATAGCCTGTCTCGGGTCCGGTTGGGTTGATCCCATAAGTGGCGAGCCAATCATCCTGAACTAAAGGCACAAGCGCCTGCGTCGCTGCGTGAAATGCCGTTTCGTCGGTGATGACATGGTCGCTAGGCATCACCAGCATAACCGATTGTGGCGCACTGACGGCAAGCGCCGCCAGTGCAATCGCTGGCGCCGTATTGCGCGCGCAGGGTTCAAGCAAGATGGTCGCATCGGTTACACCGATTTCGGCTAATTGCGCACTGACAATCCCCGCATGTGCGGCATTGGCGACGATAATGGGCGCGGTGAAGCGTGCGCGGTCCATCACCCGCAGCACCGTCAACTGAAACATCGTGCGGGCATCCGTCAGCGCCAAAAACTGCTTTGGCGTTTGCGGCGTCGATAACGGCCAAAGCCGGGTACCGCCGCCACCCGATAAGATTACAGGACTAATGATCACGCGTTTTCCAACTGCCAGGACATAAGGAGATTGAAATGATATTGCCGATGTTGCGTGCGCGGTCAAACGCCAAAAAACGCTTATATGTTTGCACATGGGGGGCAGATGCTGCAGCCATGAAGTTGTGACCGAGATTTGCCCATTTGCGACACGCCGCCTGCAAAATTTGCCGGGTGCGCAAGCGGACAGGTTCTGCTATCCAACTTAGCATGAAATTATCAAAGCATCTGGTGGACAAACCCTGGGGTCGAACGGACATTCCGGCGGAATTCGGCAGCATGCGTGGCCGCCGCGTCGGCGAAATCTGGTACAGCGCCGAAAGCGAAGCGCCTTTGCCGATTTTGGTGAAATGGCTTTTTACGTCCGAGAGGCTCTCCATCCAGGTACACCCTGATGACGCACAGGCACGCGCGCGCGGCTTGTCGTCCGGCAAAGAAGAATGTTGGTACATTGTTGACGCAGAGCCGGGCGCGGTCATTGGAATTGGGACCAAGCGCCCACTCACTAGCGAAGAACTGCACGCCGCGTCACTTTCGGGCGAGATTGAAGGGCTGATGGACTGGAAAAAAGTGTCTGCCGGAGACTATTTTTACATTCCCGCCGGCACCGTCCACGCCATCGGGGCCGGGATAGTTCTTGTCGAGGTTCAGCAATATGCGGACATCACGTACCGCCTGTATGACTATGGCCGCGATCGCGAGCTGCATCTGGAAGATGGTGTAGCGGTATCGTCTGCAACACCATATACAGACGCTCGGTCCGGACATGCCGATCTTGGCGATCAGCTTGTCGCAGGCCCATATTTTCAACTTTGGTATGTCCGTGACATGGATGATGTGCCGGCGTTGCCACCTTCAGGGAATATCTGGATTATTCCGCTGTCAGGCAAGGTTCAAACAGATGGAGCGGTCGCCGCCAAGGGTGACTGCATAATCACGTCCGGCAAAGCAAAGATCATTTTTTCAAGCGACGCAAAGGCGCTTGTTGCCTTTTAGAGCATGTGTTGC
>JAEMTM010000113.1 GCA_016462305.1 Sphingomonadaceae bacterium
CGGATCAACGACCTCACCAGCCCCAATGGCGCGTTCGATTTTGGCGCGTTGATGACGGGCAATATTGGCCGCGTCGAAATACTGCGTGGGCCAAACTCGGTCATTTGGGGCAGCCAAGCCATTGGCGGCGTCGTCAATGTCCAATCGATTGCGCCCGTCAGTGGCTTTGAGGGCCGCATGGCGGGTGAATATGGGGCTTATGATACCAAAAGGGTGAACGCCAATATTGCGGGCAGCAGCGGCCGGTTGGAAGGCAGCGTCGGCGGCTCTTTTGTGAACAGCGACGGCATTTCTGCGCTTGTGGGTGGAACCGAACGCGATGGCTATGACAATCTGACGGGCAATGCGCGGTTGCAGGTGCATGTCGCTGACAATTTCGAGCTGGATTTCCGCAGCTATTACAATCGCGCCACAGTTGAATATGACTCGGCCTTTGGTGTCGGCGCGAACGCCTTACCCGTGTCGCGTAACCGCCAGTTCGTTGGCTATATCGGCGCAAATTTCAAGCTGCTCGATGGTCGCCTACAAAACCGCATCGCTTATACGCGCACAGACATAAAGCGCGTTGGCACGGACCCAGTGGCGTTCAGTTACAACAATTTCAACGTGCGCGGCGCAATTGACCGCGCCGAATATCATGCGGCATTTGATGTAAACGATGCGCTGACTTTAGTGGCGGGCGCGGAATATGAACGCAGCTTTGCCAGCACCGCGTTTGAGGGCGCTGCACCTGATGTCGCCCGCAACCACGTGGGTAGCGGCTTTGGTCAAGTCATTATGCGCCCGCTCACCGGCCTGACGCTGACGGCGGGCGTGCGGCATGATGTCTATGATGATTATGGCGGGCAGACGAGCTTTGGCGGTAACGCGGCCTTTACGCCCAATGCCGGGCGGACGATGTTCCGCGCGACCTATGGCGAGGGGTTTCGCGCCCCCAGCTTGACCGAAGGCCAGCCGCCTTATGGCAATCCAGACCTCAAGCCGGAAACCGCCCGCAATTTCGATCTGGGCGTTGAACATCAATTCATCGAGGGCAAAGCCCAAATTTTCGCGACCTATTTCAACCGCCGTAGCAATGACCTGATTGCGTTTTCAGCGATCAGTTTCCAATCGGAGAATATCGACAAGGTGACAGCAACGGGACTTGAGGCTGGGCTGAGCCTGAACCCCACCAACCATCTTGATATCCGCGCAAGCTATACGCTGGTGGACGCCATCAACCGCAGCGCAGGCGCAAATTTCGGCAAGCGCCAGGCATTACGCCCGCAGCATAGCATGCGCCTCACCGCCGATTGGCAGACGCCTTTCGGCCTGTCCGTCGGAAGCAGTCTGCTGCTCATCGGCGACAGTTTCGACAATACTGCGAACACGGTCCGGCTTGATGGCTATGCGTTGGTCGGGCTTCGGGCGTCGATGCCGCTCACCGACGCGTTGGAGGTGTATAGCCGCATCGATAATCTGCTGGGCGCCGATTACACATTGGTCGCTGGCTATAGCACCTTCGGCCGCAATGCGACGATTGGCGTGCGGGCGAAATTCTGATGCGCTTTGGCTGGTGCCTCCTTGCGGCTTTTGCCTTGGCCGGATGCGCCAGCCAGCCCGTCATTGCGCCGCATGGCGTCGTGTCGAACAATCCGTGCATTGATTCCGTGCTGGCGCACATCGCATTGCCCGGACAGGTTAGCGCGGTCAGCATATATTCGCATGACCCCGATAGCGCGTCCGCACCACTGGCATGGGCGCGACAATTGCCCGCCATTGGTGTAAGCGCAGAGGAATTGTTGTTGGCGCGGCCCAAGATGGTGCTCACCGGAAATCTGGCCAGCGGGGGCACCAACGCGGTGCTTGCGCGGGCGGGCATTAAAACGGTGGCATTGGGGGTCGCGCCGACCATCGCCGACGACATGCAACAGATAAGGACGATCGCGGCCGTACTCGACAGGCGTGATGCCGGAGAAGCCCTGATTTCCGACATTCAGGAATCTTTACCCAGCACCCAATTTTCCGGGCCGCCTGTTTCGGCGATTATCTGGCAAAATGGTGGATTTGTGGCGGGTAAAGGCACGTTGCAGGACGAATTGCTGACGCGCCACGGCTTTCGCAACGCCAGCGCGCAATATGGCCTATCCTCATGGGGGGTGCTGCCGTTGGAGACGCTGATACGCAACCCGCCAGTGGTGATCTTCATGCCAACGCATAAAGGCGGTTCCGATGCCCGTGACATGCGCGCACGGCAAAAGCTGCTTGCTTATTTGGATGGTCGCACACGCATAATAGATTTCCCCGACAGGCTGTTATTCTGCGGCGGTCCGACGATCATCAAAGTGTCGGCGATCTTGTCGAAGACACGCGCGCATTTCTATCAGGATAAGCCATGAATGTGCGCGGCTTAACATCGCTCCTCCTGCTCCTTACGGTCGCGGCGTTCCTGCTGTCGTTGATGGCGGGGAAGGTCTGGATTTGGCCGAATTCTTGGGCGGCGGACAATGCCGATGGCTGGATTTTCCTCGAACTGCGCTTGCCCCGTGCGGTGCTTGGCCTTTGCATTGGCGCGGTGCTCGGGCTTTCGGGCGCAGTGATGCAGGGCTATCTGCGCAATCCGCTGGCTGACCCGACGGTGCTTGGGGTTTCGGCCAGCGCGGCATTTGGCGGTGTCGTTGCGATTTACCTCGGGCTTAACCTGCTGCCCTTCGGCTTATTCGCCTGCGCGATGCTGAGTGCGGGCTTTAGTATATTGTTATTGCTTGTAATTTCGCGTGGCGGCGGACCGGTTGGCTTTATCTTGGGCGGTATGGTGCTGTCGACTTTGGCGGGCGCGCTGACCGCCTTTGTCATCAGCATCGCGCCGAACCCCTTTGCCGCCAATGAAATCATCAACTGGCTGATGGGCGCACTGACCGACCGGTTGATGGCCGATGTTGGGACCGCTTTGCCCTTCATGGCGCTGGGCGTCGCTTTATTGCTCTCCACGGGCCGCGCGCTGGATGCGCTGACCTTGGGCGAAAATGGCGCAAAAAGCCTTGGTATCAACCTGTTCCGGTTGCAGTGGATCATCGTGCTTGGCGTTGGCCTTGCCGTTGGCGCGTCGGTCGCGGTGTCGGGCGTGGTCGGCTTTGTCGGGCTAATCGTCCCCCACCTCATCCGCGCTATTTATGGGGAGCAGCCATCGCAAATATTGCTGCCATCGGCCTTGGGCGGCGCAATCCTGACGCTGACCGCCGATAGCCTACTCCGGTTGGTCCCCGGCCCCGGCGAAGTGCGGCTGGGCATTGCCATGGCCGTTCTGGGCGCGCCGTTTTTCCTTTTGCTGTTGCTGCGCTATCGCAAGGGTGCCGCATGACTTTGACCGTCCGCAATCTTGGTTTTTCTTATGGACAAAGGCGCATTTTGGACGCGATTGACGCGACATTTGAGGCCGGAAAGCTCACCGTCATTCTTGGCCCTAATGGCGCAGGCAAATCCACCTTGCTCGCCTGCCTCGCCGGCCTTTTGAAGCCTGACGCAGGCACCGCCAGCCTGCATGATGCAGACATCACCCGCATGGCCCCGACCGCACGCGCCCGCCAAATCGGCCTTTTGCCGCAAGGCGCAGAAACGCATTGGGCGATTCCATCAATGGCCTTGGTTGCGCTTGGCCGCATTCCCCATATGCGCGGCGCAGGGACATCCACAGACGACCGCAGGGCCATATCGGCGGCGATGTCGGCGACCGCCACCGAAGGCTTCGCTTATCGTCCGGTCACGCAGCTTTCGGGCGGCGAACGCGCCCGCGTTCTGCTGGCGCGGGTGCTGGCGGGTGAACCTTCATGGATATTGGCGGATGAACCGCTGGCCAATCTCGACCCCGGCTTTCAACTCGACATATTGAACCTGCTGCGGCGGCAGGTCGAAGCTGGAAAAGGCGTCGTCGCGGTGCTGCACGACTTAGCATATGCGGTGCGCTTTGCCGACCATCTATTGTTGCTGCATGAGGGCAGGTTGTTCGCGCAAGGTAGCGTCGAAAACGTCATCACCCCTGCCAACCTGGCGCATGTTTACGGGATTGACGCGAATCTTTTCAAGGACGAGGAAGGGGCGGTCCAATTATGCATCAAAGGCAAGGTCCGATCATGAAATATACCCTCCCGATTATCGCTCTGTTGCTCTCCGGCTGCGCCATGAACGTCACGTCGATGACCAATATGGCCCCCATTGCCCCGCAGAGCGCGCAGGAGGCACTTCGGCCTTATTACGCTACCCTGAACGCCAATTTGCCCAAGGCACCCTCTAGCCCCGCTCTGGCGGCGGATACGGTGATCACGCGCTTCGCCTTTGGCAGTTGCATGAACGAAAACCGCGACATGAAATTCTGGGACATCATCGCCGCGCAGAAACCGCAGGCGTTTTTGCTGATTGGTGACAATGTCTATGGCGACATAAGGCCGACAAACGGCGCTAATATCCCGACATTGGCCGCAAGCTATAGAAAGCTCAACAGCCGCACCGAATTTGACCGGTTCCGCCGCAGCGTGCCGATGATGACAACATGGGACGATCATGATTATGGCGCGAATGACGCAGGCGGTTCGTTTGCATTCAAGGAATGGGCGGAGAAAGCCTATGAAACCTATTGGGGCGCTTCGGACGAAGTAATGTCCCGCCCCGGCGTGTATGAAAGCCGCATCGTCGGGCCAGAGGGCAAACGCGTGCAGTTCATCATGCTGGATGGCCGCTTTTTCCGTTCTGACCTTGCATCCATGCCCTATCGCGACCCCGGCCCGACGCTGGGTTGGTATATTCCCAACATGGACCCCCAGGCGACGATATTGGGCCAAGCGCAATGGGACTGGTTGGCGCAGGAACTCGAAAAGCCAGCCGACGTGCGCTTCATCATTTCATCGACTCAAGTGATTACCGACGCGCATAATTTCGAAGGCTGGACCAATTTTCCCAAGGAACGCGAACGCCTCTATGCGTTGCTTGGTCAAAAGGGCGTGAACAACGCCATTTTCCTGACCGGCGACCGGCATAGCGGCGGTTTTTACAAAACCAACGCCCCCGGCCTTTCCAAGCCATTATGGGATTTTACATCCAGCTCGCTCAATTTTGCCTTTGGCAAGGGCGATGGCGGCGAACGTGAACCCGACCCACGCCGCACGGGCGGATTCTGGGGCATCCCCAACTTTGGTCAGATCGACATTGATTGGGCGGCAAAGAAGGTGACGATGACATTGCGCAAGGATGATGGCAGCGTTATCGAAACACAGATGGCTAACGCGATTGATTGATCGCTGAATAATCCACGTCTGCGACCTTTGCCATAACCACCTCGCGAATGGCCCGCGCGGTTGACAGCGGCAGGGCCACCATTTCCAGCGTGCCCCCGGCTATCCCGAATTTCAGCGAGGCCAGCCCGAAGCGCCGTGCCAATGGCCCTTGCGCAATCTCAATGCTTTGCACCTTCACTTGTGGTGCAAGCGTCAATCGCTGCTGCCACCAACCGCGCCGAAGGTATAATTGCTCATCATCTAACCCGAAGCGATATTTGCGCCAGTCACACCACAACAGCAATGCGGCAAGGACCAACAACAGCAATAGCAACAATGTCGGCGCAACGGGCGCATCTGCAAATATCATCAGTGCCGCCATCGCGACCAGTAAGGGCGGCACAAGCAGGAGCAACTGGATTATCCAGTGCAAAGCTGCGCCATTGCGCAGCCGTTCGTCGCCATCCGGTGCGTCAATCCCCGCAGCCTTCGATATGCGCCACACCTCATCCAATGTGGCCAATGGTGCGGCGACATAATTGCTTTCTTCCTTGCTATCCTGCGCCAGGCTCACAAATTTCAGGCTGTGCCAGCCGCGCCGTTTGCGGATTGGGCCAGTTTGCACGACAGC
>JAEMTM010000016.1:0-6601 GCA_016462305.1 Sphingomonadaceae bacterium
TGCCGCCCTTCACCGCGAAACCGCTGTCTCTCGATTGGTTGGCGAACTTAAGGCCATTGCAGGATTGAAGGGGCGGGATCTGGCTAATATCCTTGGTGTTTCTCCACCGACCGTTACGCGATGGAGCAAGGGTGAGGCCGACCCGACGATCGACAAGCAGACCGCGATGGCGCAGCTTCGCTGGGTCGCGGCGCGGCTGGCCGAGTTTTATGAACCGGACGAAGTGCGGCTGTGGCTGCAATCGCCGCATCCTCAGTTGGCGGGGGTTCGCCCTTATGATCTTATTGTGGATGACCGTGCAGCCGAGGTTCTGGAAATCATCGAGCGATTGGACAGCGGGGTCTATCTCTAGGTGGATCGCCGCCGCGCGCTTGATGACCGACTGCTTGATCTTGTCGGCGGGATCGACGGGGTGCCGTATGAAGGCCCGATGTGGCGGGTGGTGCGCAGGGGCCGCGATGTGCTTGATGGTTCGCGCGGTTCGGGCCGGTGGAACACTTCGGAAATGTCGGTGCTTTATGGGGCGGCGATTCCGGACGGGGCCATATCCGAAATCCATTTTCACCTAAGCCGAGGGCAATCGGTGTTCCCTTCACGCATGCAACATGATTTGTTCGCGTTGAGCGTCAAGGCGCAGCAAACACTTATGTTGGCGGACATGGACCAGCTCAGGCGTTTGGGCGTGGAAGACAGCCGCTACCGCGAATTGCTCTATGACCGTACGCAGGAAATCGCCGCCGCAGCCAGCTTTCTTGGCTTTGACGGCCTCATTGCGCCTTCCGCACGGTGGGAATGTCAAAACATAGTCCTGTTTCTCGATGCCATCGATCTTGAAGGAATCCGAACAATCTCCAGTGCGCCCGTCGATTGGAAAGCGTGGCGACAGGGCAATTCGTAACGCCGCGAAGGTGGATTTAAGTGGTCCTGACCCTAGACAAACCCCCATCACTTGCGCATTATAGCGGCGATGTTGTCTCGTCGTGCCCTTATTGCGTCAGGCGTCGTTGGTGCGGCGGCCTTGCCCGCGCTTGCTGAACGCTTTGCCGATCTGGCGCTTCCGGGTGGACCGAGCGCGCGGCCACTTGGTCCGATCTTTCCGCAAAAAGGCGAGATGATTGTCCAGCGGGTCCATCCGCCGTTGCTCGAAACGCCGTTCGATGTGTTCGACACAGGCGTGATCACCCCCAATGACCGCTTTTTCGTGCGCTGGTCGGGGGGCGTGATGCCAACCAGCATAGAAGCAAAGGCCCATCGCCTAACCGTGCGCGGCGCGGTTAAGCAGCCCGTCGCGTTGACACTGGACGAGGTCGCAGGCGCGGGCGAAACAATAGAAGTGATGGCCGTCAACCAGTGCGCTGGCAATGGCCGGGGATTGCAGGAACCGCGTGTTGGGGGCGCGCAATGGGCGCATGGCGCGATGGGTAACGCCCGGTGGCGCGGGGTGCGGCTGCGCGATGTTCTCGACAAAGCACGGGTAAGCAGTAATGCCAAGCGCGTCCGTCTTGCCGGGCTGGACACGCCGATGATCGACGGCGCGCCGCAATTCATCAAATCGCTGCCGATTGATGTGGCGCGGCGTGACGATGTGATCGTCGCTTGGGGCATGAACGGCGACATGCTGCCGCTGCTCAACGGCTATCCGCTCCGCCTCATTGTGCCCGGATGGTTTGCAACTTATTGGGTGAAGATGCTTTCGGACATCGAAATTCTCGATACCGACGTGGACGATAGCTATTTCATGGCCAAAACCTATCGGATGCCGGCCATACCAGTGGCACCGGGTGACAAGGATTTCCCGACGGTGCCAATCAGTTCTATGCCGCCACGGTCATGGATCACCAGCCACGCGCAAGGTGCGCGCGTCGCGCGCGGCCGCCCGATTGAGCTGCGGGGTATAGCGATGGGCGGCGATGCTGGCGTCGCCCGGGTGGAGGTTCTGGCAGGTGGCAAGGCTATCCCTGCAACGCTCGGTCGCGACGAAGGCACGCTCGGCTTTCGCCGCTGGACGCTTAGCTTGCCGCCGATTGCCCGCGAACTGGTGATCGGCGCACGCTGTACCAACGCCAACGGTGTTACGCAGCCAGACGTGCAAGCCTGGAACCCGAGCGGCTATGCCCGCAATGTGGTCGAACGCATCATGCTGGTGCCCGCATGAAGTGGGCACTGCCAATCCTTTTGCTCGCGGTGACCGCCTGCGATCAATCGCCCGCAGTCACATTCACCGACGTTTCGATCACTCTTCCGGAAGACAAGGGCGCGTTTCCCGACCGGCCTGGCAGGCAAGCGATGATCGCAAATTGTGCCGGTTGCCATTCCCCCTCGATGATCCTGACCCAGCCGCGCCTAAGCGAAGAGCATTGGAAATCTACGATCAAGAAGATGCGGGAGGTTTACAAGGCTCCGATCAATCCCGCCGACGAACCCGATATCCTCGCTTATTTGACGAGCGGCGAGGCGGCCGCGCAATAAGAAACTTAGCCGGGCGTGTCCGCTTTTACCCCCAGCGCCGCCATGTCCCTCAAAGCAAGCATTTGTTGACAAAGCGCCACATTTCACCGCATGTTTGGCGCTTAGTCAAAGGGGGTCAAAAATCCATGAGCGACGAACACTTACCGCATCATAGCGCCTTTCGCTTCCACGGACGCTGGCAGGAATTTGCGCGCATTGCCATTTCCAATTTGTTGCTGACCATTGTCACGCTTGGCATTTACCGTTTTTGGGCGACCACGCGCGAACGCGAATATTTGTGGGGCAAGACCGATTTCATTGACGAACGTCTGGAATGGACGGGGCGCGGGATGGAGCTTTTTATCGGCTTCATCATGGTGTTTTTGTTCGTTGGCTTGCCGCTCATTGTCATTCAATTGGTGACGCAGGGCCTGATTTTTCAGGGCGCGCCGGTGTTGGCCGGACTGCTGATGTTTTCGATGTTCCTGTTGTTATTCTACCTCACGGGCGTCGCTTATTTCCGCGCGCTGCGCTACCGGCTCAGCCGCACTTATTGGCGCGGCATTCGCGGCGGCAGTGACAACCCCGGTTTCCAATATGGGCTGTCCTATATGGGGAAAACCGTCCTTGGCTGGTTGCCGATATTCCTGATGGTGCCATGGACGATGATTTCTTTATGGAATCAGCGGTGGAACGCGATGAGCTTTGGCCCGCACCGGTTCAGCGCAAATGCGCAGTGGACGCCGCTGATGAAGCGTTATTTGTTATTTTATCTCGTGCCGTTTATCGTTTTTGTCGGGGCTGGCACTATCGTGGTCAGCATGCCTCTATCGGGTGATGCGCCCGAACCTTTTGGCGGTACGGGTGCGCTATACTTCGGTGGTCTCGTGATTGTCACGGTGGTGGCATTTTACATCATCGCCCCGCTCATCGCGTTGATATTCTACAGCAAATATTTCCGTCTGGCCGTCGGCGGCTTGCGGTTGCACACGCTGGAATTTGAATTTCGCGCGCGGGCGGTGGACTGGATATTGTTCTTTTTGGCCAATATGGTCATCATCATCTGCACCTTTGGGATTGGCTATATCTTCATGCCCTATCGCAACTGGAAATTCTTCATCGACCATATGGAAGCTTATGGTGAGATTAACATCGACGAATTGACCCAGTCGCAGACCGTCGTTGAAAAACATGGCGAAGGCTTGCTCGATGCCTTTGACGTGGGGGCGATCTAAAATATGTCCGCTTTCTTCGACGTCGCGCATTATGACGGCCAAAGCGCCGTGAAGCGCAAGGTGGAGGTGCAGGTCGTTGGCCAGCAATTCTATTTGGCAGAGAATGAACGGCGCAGCGGCCCCTTTGCCTTTGCCGATGTCGAATATGTAACGCGGCAGGGGGAGGCCGATGTGTATGGCCTTAATGGCCGCGATGGTTGGCGGCTGACGCTGTCGGGGCCAGTGCCAGCGGAACTGACCGCTTTGCTGCCCGCGCCGCGTAAATATGGCGGATGGGTGGACCGGCTTGGGCTGGGCAAGGCGGCGATTGCCTTTACATTGACCAGTGCGGTGGCGATTGCGGTTGTGTTGTTAAGCCCGCAGTGGCTGGCGCCATTGATCCCCGATAGTGTGGACGACAGGCTGGGTGATGCATTGGTGGGGGATTTTGGCGGGCGTTTTTGCCATACGCCAGCGGGTGATGCGGCCTTGGACAAGCTGGTGGCCTCGCTCGATGATGCGCCGCAAGATTTGCGGGTGGAGGTGGCCAATATTGACATTCTGAACGCGGTGGCCCTGCCCGGCGGGAATGTCATATTGTTCGATGGGCTGCTGAAACAGGCGGGCTCGCCTGATGAGGTTGCGGGCGTCTTGGCGCATGAAATCGGCCATGTCCGCGAAAAACATGTGATGCAGGCGCTGTTGCGGCAAATGGGCCTTGCGGTGGTGCTGGGCGGCGTGGATGGAAATAGCGGCGCTATGGTCAACAATATGCTGGCGATGAGTTACAGCCGCAGTGCCGAGGCCGAGGCCGATGCCTATTCGATGAAGGTGTTGGGCAACGCCAATATCTCGCCCATCGGCACCGCGTCCTTCTTCGACCGGCTGTCCGCGCTGGACGGCAGCGCTGGCGATTCCAAGGACAATATGGGCATCGCTGGCTATCTATCCAGCCACCCGCTTTCCGCTTCGCGCAAAGACGCGTTTGAAAAGAGCATCGTCAAAGGCAAAAATTACAAGCCAGCGTTGACACCAACAGAATGGACCGAGCTGAAAACCATGTGTGCGCAAGACCGAAAGGTGAAATCGGGCTTCGGCTTTGATTTTTATTAGCGATCACGTTACACTAAGTTCAATCGCCCACCATATCATTCGTTAAGGAAGTTTTTTCATGTTCAAACGCCTGTTTGTCGACCACCCCAAAAGCGTCGATGAAAATTATGTTGAACATTTCGGTGTCGCCAGCAGCTTTGGTTTTGCGATGATTTGGGGCGGGATGAAGGCGCTTGTCCACGCGGTCATTCCCGGCCTGTGCATCACCTCAGGCAGCGATACGGTAAAAAGGTTGAACCATATCATGGTCGAACAACGCCGTTCCAAGGGGCAGGATGTGACGCAAATGATGACCGTCGATTGGGTCATCTGACGCTGTTGGAATTAGCTGCGCAATTCGTCACGCGCCCCGATGGGGTGCGCTTGGCCTATCGGCATTTGCCGGGGCGCGGGCCAACACTGGTTTTCTTGCCCGGTTATAAATCCGATATGCAGGGTGGCAAGGCGCAGGCGCTGGCGGCATGGGCGGCGGATAAAGGCCAGGCTATGCTCCGTTTGGACTATTCCGGTTGTGGCGAGAGCGAAGGCACTTTCGAAAACGGCACGCTCGACATTTGGCGCGACGATGTTCTGGCGGTGATTGCCGAGGCTAAGGTCGGGCCGATCATCTTGATTGGTTCGTCCTTGGGCGGATGGCTCATGCTGCTGCTGGCCGAAGCACTTGGCGAGCAAGTCACCGCGATGGTTGGCATTGCGGCGGCCCCCGACTTCACCGATTGGGATTTCGACGACGCCGACCGCGCGACCATCGCCGCCACGGGCCGCATCGAACGCCCAAGCGATTATGGCTATGAACCGATGGTCATCACGCAAGGTTTTTGGCAATCGGGGCAAAGCAACCTGCGGCTGACCGGCAAGATCGGCATTGATTGCCCCGTGCGGTTGATCCACGGGCAATGCGACCCCGATGTGCCGTGGGAGACGTCCTTAAAGCTCGCTGCTGCGCTGCGTTCATCCGACGTGCAGACGATATGGGTCAAGGATGGCGACCACCGGCTTTCACGAGATCAGGATATTGCGTTGCTGATTGATGTTGTTGCAAAGCTGGCCTGCTGAACTTTACCGGAGCGACCATGCTGCATTTTCTACCCATCCTGCTGCAACTGGCGGCCCCTGCCGCTGCGCAACCGCTCCCGACTTTGGACGAGGTGCAGTTTACGGAATGCCTCGACCTCGCGCGCAAAGACCCCGCTTCGGCGATATCCAGTGCCAGCCAAGGGGCGCAGCAAAAGGGCGGCTATCTTGCGCGTGCCTGCCATGGCTTTGCGCTGGCGACCGATTTCAAATTTGACCTTGCGGTGCCGATCCTGAGTGAGGCGGCAACGCTGGCGGAGGCAAAAGGCGACCCCCGCGCCGCGCGTTTCTGGGCACAAGCGGGCAATGCGGCCATCGCGGCGGGGCAGGCGGATATTGCCGTGGACGCGCTCGGCAAAGCGCTGGCGTCTAAAGCCCTTGATAGCAATGAACGCGCCGATAGCGAAGTCGACCGCGCGCGTGCATTGGTGGCTTTGGGCAAAAATGCCGATGGTGAGGCGGCCTTGGCGACGGCGCGGCAGTTGGCACCCGAAAATGGCGCGGCATGGTTGCTGTCGGCAACCTTGGCGCGGCGGTTGAACAAATTGCCCGATGCGCTGGCTTTTATCCAAACCTCCGCCGCGTTGCTGCCCAGTGATCCTGCGGTGGCGTTGGAGGCGGGCAATATCGCGATTGCCGCTGGCGATGATGACACCGCGCGCAAGCAATGGGAACAGGCCATTAAGATCGGGCCAAATAGTCGGCAAGCCGCAACCGCAACGGCACAGCTTGCGGCTTTAGGCGCGGCGACG
>JAEMTM010000016.1:6701-22547 GCA_016462305.1 Sphingomonadaceae bacterium
GAATGGAATGAAAATGCCGACAACCTATCTGCACAGCATGATCCGTGTCACCGACCCTGATGCAACGGTCGCTTTTTTCAAGCTGATCGGGCTGGAGGAAGTGCGCCGTTTTGACAATGCGGCGGGGCGCTTCACATTGATCTTTTTGGCGGCACCGGGGCAGGCCGGCCTTGCCGAGGTGGAGTTGACGCATAACTGGCCGCCGGTTGATGGCAGCACATCGGAGGCGTATGACGGCGGACGCAATTTTGGCCATTTGGCCTATCGCGTTGATGACATTTACGCCACCTGTCAGCGGCTGATGGATGCAGGGGTCACGATCAACCGCCCGCCGCGTGACGGGCATATGGCCTTTGTGCGGACCCCCGACGGTATTTCGATTGAGCTGCTGCAAGACGGGCATCTTGCGCCTGCGGAACCGTGGGCGAGCATGCCCAATGTCGGGGCGTGGTGAGTATGCTGGAGATCGTGCGCGTGCCTGTGCTGTCGGACAATTATGTCTGGTTGGTGCATGAAGTGCAAAGTAAGGAGACTCTCGTGGTCGATCCGGCGGTGGCGGCGCCTGTCTTGGCGGCGGCTGCGGCGCGTGGGTGGACGATTACGCAGATTTGGAACACGCATTGGCACCCCGACCATGTTGGCGGCAATGCGGAGATTAAGGCCGCGACGGGGTGCGTCATCACGGGGCCTGCGGACGAAGCCGAACGGATACCGACGCTTGATGTGCATGTGCGCGGCGGGGATGTTGTCCAATTGGGCGCATTGCACGCGACGGTGATCGATGTGCCCGCGCATACCGCTGGACATATCGCTTATCATTTCGCGACCGAGCATGCCGCCTTTGTCGGCGATACCTTATTCGCGATGGGATGTGGCCGCTTGTTCGAAGGCACCGCGGCGCAAATGTATGACAATATGCGCAAGCTGGAGGCTTTGGGCGACGCTACCGCGATTTATTGCGCACATGAATATACGCTCAGCAACGCCCGCTTTGCGGTGACGGTCGAGCCGGACAATGCCGATCTTGCCGTGCGGTTGGCCGATGTCATTGCCCATCGCGAACGGGGCGAGGCGACAGTGCCGACGACGATTGCCTTGGAACGCGCAACCAACCCGTTCATGCGGGCGGCATCGGTGGAGGAACTCGCCGCACGCCGCGCCGCCAAGGATGCTTCCTAGGCTTAATGAAAATCGCGTGATTTGGGCAAAAGGCGGACATTACGCGGATGGCCGTGGCGCGGATAGACGGGCTGGGTAAATTCGTCTGACCGGCTGAGCGGGACGTTACCGTCATGGTCATGTGACAGGCGTTCAAGCTCTTGTGAGCGGTCGATGATGGTCGTCGCCATCAGGTGCACCACGCCCTCCTTGCTGCGCTGCACCTCACCTTCAATCACCATCAACCGTGACGCCATGACGGCGCGGCGTTGCCGTTCGAACAGGCGCGACCACAGTAACGCATTGGTGACGCCGGTTTCATCCTCAATCGTGATGAAAATGGCATTGCCCTTCCCCGGCCTTTGCCGCGTCAGGACAACACCGGCGGTTTTCACCCGCGCACCATGTTTCGCCGCATCGGTCTGCGCGCAGGTCAATATGCCCTCGGCGGCGAACAGGTCGCGTAAGAACGCCATCGGGTGCCCCTTCAGCGACAATCGCGTCATGTGATAATCGGCGGCGACATGTTCGCTGACGGGCATGATCGGCAAGGCTATTTCCGCCTCCTGCGCCAATTCCCGCGCATCTGCCGCTGCGAACAAGGGCAGTTCATCCGATGGCGTCCGCCGCGCCTCCCACCCAGCCTCACGCCGGTCAAGGCCAAGCGAGCGCAAGGAATCGGCATCCGCCAGCAAGTGCAAGGCACGCGGGGGTAACTTTGCCTTGCGTGCCAATTCCTCCAGTGAAGCAAAGGGCCGCGCGGCTTCTATCGCCAAAGCCCATTCTTGCTGAAATCCGCCAATCTGCCGGAAACCAAGCCGCAAGGCACCCGCCTCGATAGCATTATCCCAATTGCTGAAATTCACATCAATGGCGCGGACATCGACCTTGTGCCGCCGCGCATCCTGCACAAGCTGCGCTGGCGCGTAAAAACCCATGGGCTGCGAATTGAGCAAGGCGGCGGTAAAAATCGCGGGATGATGGCATTTCAACCAAGAGGAAACATAGACCAAATGGGCAAAGGCCTGCGCATGGCTTTCGGGAAAGCCATAGCTGCCAAAGCCCTCAATCTGTTTGTAGCAACGCTCGGCAAAATCCTGCTGATACCCGCGCTGCACCATGCCGTTGATCATCTTGTCCTTATATTGCGGCATGGTGCCCGAATTGCGGAAGGTCGCCATTGCGCGGCGCAGGCCATTGGCCTCATCCGGCGTAAACGCGGCGGCGACCATCGCCAGTTTCATCGCCTGTTCCTGAAACAAGGGGACGCCAAATGTGCGGTATAAAATATCGTGCAGCTCCTTGGGGTCATGCGGCGGGGCGGGGGAGGGATATTCGACCTTCTCCTCCCCGTTGCGCCGCCGCAAATAAGGGTGGACCATGTCGCCCTCAATCGGGCCGGGGCGAACAATCGCGATCTGGATGACAAGGTCGTAAAACTTTTTGGGCTTCAGGCGGGGCAGCATGTTGATCTGTGCGCGGCTTTCGACCTGAAATGTGCCGATGCTGTCGCCCTTTTGCAGCATCGCATAGACCGCCGGGTCCTCGGCGGGAACGCTGTCCAAGCTATAATCCCCGCCGCCTGTCTGCCGCAGCATTTCGAAACTTTTGCGGATGCAGGTCAGCATACCCAATGCCAAGATATCGACCTTCAACAAGTTCAGCGCGTCGATATCATCCTTGTCCCATTCAATGAAGGTCCGGTCCGCCATCGCGCCATTGTGGATCGGCACGGTTTCATCAAGCCGGTTTTCGGTCAGGACATAGCCGCCGACATGCTGCGACAAATGGCGCGGAAAATCGAGCAATTGGCCGACAAAGGCATGTAGTCGGGCGATCTGCGGGTTGTCGGGGTCAAACCCGGCCTCAATCAAGCGCGCCTCGGGCAAGTCCCGGCCAAAGCTGCCCCAGACGGTGCCCGCCAACCGCGCCGTGACGTCTTCGGTCAGGCCAATGGCCTTTCCCACCTCACGCACGGTGCTGCGCGGGCGATAATGGATGACGGTGGCGGCAATGCCCGCACGGTGCCGCTTAAACCGACGATAGACATATTGCATCACCTCCTCGCGCCGTTCATGTTCGAAATCGACGTCAATATCGGGTGGTTCGTCACGTTCTTCGGACAGAAAGCGCGAGAACAAAAGATTGTTGGCCACAGGGTCAACCGATGTGATGCCCAATAAGTAGCAAATCACCGAGTTTGCGGCAGAGCCCCGGCCTTGGCATAAGATCGGCGGGTCTTGCGACCGCGCAAACTGGACAATGTCATGGACCGTCAGGAAATAGCAGGCATAATTTTTCTGGCGCACCAAATTGAATTCTTCGTCCAGCGCGCGGACCCATTTGGGGGGCAGGCCATCGGGGTGCCGCCGTTCGGCTTCGCTGCGCACCAGATGTTCCAGCCAATCCTGCGGCGCCCACCCGTCCGGCACCGGCTCATTGGGATATTCATATTTCAACTGGCTTAGGTCAAATGTGATCTGGTCGAGCAGCTTCTGGCTCTCCGCAATCGCTTCGGGCGCATGTGCGAACAGCCGCGTCATGTCAGCAGGCGATTTCAAATAGCGTTCGGCATTGACCTCCAGCCGCGTTCCAGCCTGATCCACCGACATGCTTAAGCGGATCGCGGTCAGCACATCATGCAGCGGCCGTGCGGCGGTATCGGCATAGAGCGCGTCGTTGACGGCAAGGATCGGCACCCCGCATTGCCTGGCAAGCGCGCGCTGTTCCTCAAGCCTGCGCCCGTCCTTGCCCCGTCCATGCATCATTATGCCAAGCCAGACCCTGTCCGGCGCAAGCCTTTTCAGGCGGCGCATGACCGCGTCCAAATCGGCGGGTGTGGTTTCAACCAACCGCAATTTCTCGTCGCCATCGGCGTGGCTATATGCGACGGGTTTTTTATGCGGGTTGGTTTCTTCGGCGGTCGACTGCGGCAATATGATGAGCAGCAAATCCTCCAAATATCCCGCCAGATCATCGAAGTGCAATATGCACCCGCCCTTGTTGGCACGCATATTGCCGACCGTCAGCAATCGGGTCAGCCGCCCCCATCCTTTGCGGTTTTTAGGATAAGCAACAATGTCGGGCGTGCCATCGGCAAAGACCAGGCGGCTGCCCGTGACCAACCGAAAGCCCTCCGGAAGCGCATTTTTGGCCTTTGCCTTTTTGACCGCGACCCATGCGCGGACGACGCCCGCGACGCTGTTCCGGTCGGCTATGCCAATGGCGCTTAGGCCAAGCGCGGCGGCCTGCGACACCATATCGGCGGGATGTGATGCACCGCGCAAGAACGAGTAATTGGTCGCCGCGACCAGCTCTGCATAGACAAAGCACGGCGTCATGCGAACAGCCCGTGCAGATACCAGATCGGCGCATCGGTTTCGGAATATAGGCCATGGCGGAACAGCCAGAAACGCCGCCCCTCGCTGTCCTCCACACGGTAATAATCGCGTGTTGGGCCGCCTTTGCCAGGCTCATGCCCCGCCTTGCGCCGCCACCATTCGGCGGCAATGCGTTCGGGGCCTTCATAGGCGACGATATGATGCAGGTTTTTGCGCCAACGAAACTGGCGCGGCGGGCCATCGGGGATAGAGGCCAGCGATTCCACCCGTTGCGGTGTTTCGAACAAGCGAAAGGGGCGCATGGGCGGTCCGGCCTCAGTTGCTTGCGGCCAATCCTTTTGCGGCTGGCCCGATTGCGCGGCGCATTCGACGACGGCGCGTTCGGGGATATGGCTGTTGCGTTCTGCAAAATAGCGCACGCGGTCGCTGCCCAGCCGAACGCTTAGCCGGTCAATCAATGCTGCGGTTTGCGCCGACCGGTCAACCTTTGTTTCCAACCCCGCCTGCGATGGCAACAAAATATCAGCCGTCGGCACGCTGAGTTGAATGCGGTCATAACCAAAACCGGGGTCAAGCGGGTCGGACAGCGTGTCAATCCGTTCGCGGATCAACCGCATTAACAAGGCGGAATCCCGCGTCGGTGTGCCTGTATCAACCGCCAGCCGCGCAACATGGCCATCGCTTCGAAACAGGCTGACCTCAAACCGGCGGCCACCTTGGCTGCGGTCATTCAACTGCGCAGCGGCTTGGTGGGTCAGCGTCGCGATGGTGTCGAGAACGTCATTATTGCGCGATATGGGTTCCGCGAAATTTTGCGTGACGGTGATGACGGGCACATGGCGGCGCGGGGTGATGCGCGTATCCTCCTCTTCCAGCAGCCGCGCCAGTTTAACGACGGTCGCCTTGCCAAAGCGGGCGGCAAAAGGCTTGCGCGGGCGGCAGGCCAAGTCCTTCAATGTTTTCAGGCCAGCACGGCGCAGTGCCTGATGCACCTTGTCGCCTGCGTCCAATGCCTCGACGGGCAAAGCGTGAATCGCCGATTTGGCATAAAGTGCCTTGGCCCGTGCGCTGTCTGGGGTCGCGCCCAAGGCAATTTGGCCCGTAAGACCCTGGCGGCGCAAGCGTTGCTTCAGGTCCTTGGCCAAGCGCCCCGCATCATCGCCAAAGTGGTGGGTGCAGCCCGTGATGTCGATCAACAGCCCTTGCGGCGGGTCAATCATGCAGGCCGGGCTATAGCGTTCGCACCCGTCGGCCAGCCAGCCAAGCAATGCGATGTCCGCCGCCGGGTCATGGTCAAATACCGCAAGGTCAGGCACGCGGGCACGGGCATCGGCCAGTGCCATGCCCGCGCTTAAACCAAGCGCAAGCGCCGCTGTATCGCAGGCCGCCAGCCGCATCGCCCCGCGTTGCTTTTCGACCATCGCAAAGGGCGTATCAGGCGCGGAACCTTTGCTGCGGATCAGCCTCTGTGTCGGTAACAGCGGCAGAAAGACCGCCAGATAGCGGCGTGTCAAAAAAGCTTCGTGTTGCATGATCCCAGGTTACTCTTGCCGCAAAGGGCGCTGTGCCACCGCGATGGCGCAGAAGGCGGAGGTCAAAGGTTGGAAGGCCGGGCGCATTGCCCGGATATGGCACCGATGGCGCAGAGCATATCTGCCAGCGTGTGCTGGCCGCGCTGGGCATCGGCACAGCATCGCCGCGCACCAGCAATGCCAATACGCCACTTTCCGCCGCAGCGAGCGCCAAACGCCGCGTCGATGTCAGGTCCACCAAACGCGCATTGCCATGCGTTTCCAATATGACCGCGTGCGCCGCCTTTGACCGGATAGTGTCTGCTGCGGCCCGAAGGGCGTCGCGCAAATCTGCGGTTTGGACCAGCCATATCCGCGATGGATTGCCGCCCATCGCCGATAGCCCAAGCGGGTATAGTCGGCCCGACGTCTGACGTTCCTTGTCGCCTGTTATCCAGAATATGCCCGCGTCGCTGTCGGGCAAGCGCCATGCCAGCAACAGCGCAAATGCGGCGGCGGCATAAGAATCGGCCTTTGCCCCGCCAAAAAATTCATGCAGCCCGGCTTGGACGATTCCACCGTGCAACCTGCGGTCGACTTCAGCCGCGCCGATGGGCAATAAGGGCGGCGACGCATTCGGCTGATATTGCTTCCATGCACTATGCACAGAAGGAAAAGCCGCTGTTGGTAGAATCGCCTTTATGTTCATGATTTGTTCTATACTGCATTTTGCAGCAATGTGGAGTCCGCTTTTTTGCTCCTGAAATGATGTGGCTGCGCGAACGCGATTGGCGCATTATTTTCCAGCCCGGGATAAGCATCCGGGCCAGAAAACCATGCGCGTCGAACGAACCTTATTCCCAATAATAAGGCATGCGCTTGCGCGTTCCGGTGACTTCTTCATGCAACGTGGCGGCGTCATATAGGCGGCCACCGATCATGACCTTTGCGACCTTGTCCGAATTGCGGATGTCAACGCTTGGGTCAGCATCGAGGATGACGAGATCAGCAAGTTTGCCTGCGGCGATGGAGCCCACATCCTTGTCATAACCCAGCGAGCGAGCGGACTCGATGGTGCCAGCGGCGAGTGCCTCAATCGGTGACATGCCGCCACGGACGAAGGACCAAAGCTCCCAATGCGCGGCAATGCCGGCTTCTTGGCCATGGGCACCGATAGAGACAGGGACGCCCAGCTTGGCAAGTTTATGTGCCTCACGCGCGCTGTTGTCGTCGACATAATCCTCTTCCGGCGCAATTTCGCGGCGGGCATTATTGGCCGCAAGCTCGGTCGGCGGATAATGCTTCGCCATTAACGGATGCCGGAACACATCGGTATGTGACCGCCAATAAGGGTCGCCCGCTGGGCCGCCATAGGTCACCACAAGCGTGGGCGTATAACCCACCTTCGACTTGGCGTAGAATTGCAGCACGTCATCGTAGAAGATGTCGAGCGGGATATTATGCTCAAGCGTGGTGTTGCCATCGGCGATCAGGTTCATGTCCATACCGAACAGCGAACCCCCTTCGGCGACCGAGCGCATATTCTCCTGAAGCGCGGCGGCCACCACTTGCTGACGCTGTTCACGGCGCGGCTGGTTGTAGTTTTTGACGCTATGCGCGCCTTGCGCTTTCAACCGCCGGACATGCGCCAGCGCATCATCCAAGCCGTTGATTTCGGCGTAGACGTCTGCGGCCTTGGCACCATAAACGATCTCGCCTGTCGAGAAGGAGCGTGGCCCAAGCAACAGGCCAGCCCGCTGCATCTCCAACGCCGGGAACACGGTGGCGGCGCTGCTTGACGGGTCATGGCGCGTGGTAACACCCATTGCGAGGTTGAGCATATTCACCCAATTTTGCTGCGGGGTCATTTCGTCCACGCCATAAGGGCCATGGGCATGCGCATCGACAAGGCCAGGAATGATCGTCTTACCAGCGACGTCAACGGTCTTTGCGCCCGCAGGAATGGCAAAGTCGCCCATTTTGCCAACGGCCTTAATCCGGTCATTTTCGACCAGGATCACGGCATTGTCGATTATTCCGCCGCTCTTGTCCGCCATGGTGACAACGCGTGCGCCGGTGAAGGCGACAACGCCACTTGGGCGGTCCGAGTTGACCGTCATGGACAGCGATACGCCTTGCTTGGGCGGGGCAAATTTGACGGGCTTTGCATCCTTGGCCAGCGGGCCATTGGGATAGAAAGATTTGGTCTGCGCCGCGAATAAGGTCGGCCCAATTGCCCAATGCAAGGCGTCGCCATTGCGGCTCCAATGCATATAATCCGCGCCGCCGTTGCTGACCTTTACGACCGGAAGCGCACTGCCTGATGACGAAGCCGTCACGTCCTGCGTGCCCGGCATGAGGGGCATGACAAAGGCCTCGTAATTTTGGCGGAAGGCAAAGTTATTGCCATCGGGCGACACTTCGTAAATCGTCGTCAGTTCACCACTGGCATGGGTGCGCTTGGCTTCGCCGTTCATATCGACGCTGACGAGCATGCGCTTGTTCGCGCCCGATTCTGTGTAAAATATCCGGTCGTTGGAGGCACCGAAATGTGGCGCGGTTCCCGCCGAGGTGACGCGTGTTGCCGGTCCGCCCATCGCGGGCATCCGGTAAATGCCGGACTGGTCCGATCGTAATGGCGAGGTCAGTCCGCCGCCTTCCAGCTTTTCAAAGACGATTGTCTGGCCATCGGGCGAGAAACGCGGGCGGGCATAATGGCCGGGCTGCGCCGTTGCCTTTTTGGGCGTGCCGCCGCTTGCGCTGATGATGTGGATGTTACCAAGGCCCTTATCGGTCCAATGGACATAAGCGATGGTCTTGCCGTCGCGCGACCAAGTGGGATAGGCCTCCATAGCGGTATCGGACGCGGTCAGGCGTCGTGCCGTGCCACCACTTGCGGGCTTTAGCCATAATTTGCCCATGGTTTCAAACAGCACGGTCCGGCCATCTGGCGACGTTACAGGGCTGCGCGGCATTTTGGTTTCAAAGCTGGCGGGCGCGACTTCAATTTGGGGCAGCGGCGGGTCAATCATGTCGCGCGTGTCCGAAACGCGGAACGGGATGACGCTGGACGCGCCGCTTGGCCAATCAACCTTGCGGATCTTGCCGCCTGCCCAGAAATAGATGGTCTTGCTGTCGGGTGACCAATCCATGTTGGGATAGACGCCCGTAACGGCCCAGGTTTCCTGCACATCTTGATCCAGCGCATCGTAAATCTTGCGCTCTTCGCCCGTGCTGAGGTCCTTCACATATAGTTTGGACTGAGTCCGCTCGCGGCGGACAAAGGCGATTTTTTGGCCGTCGGGCGAAGGGGTTGGGCGGACCGATCCGCCGACGCCTGATACCGCCGTTTCGGTATTGCCGGTTTCGATGTCATAGCTTTCAATATCGAAAACCTGGCCGTTGGAATCCTGCGCATATTGGAAAATGGGGCCGGGCGTGATGTTGCGCGTGTAATAAATATGCCTGCCATCGGGCGCAAAGATAGGTTCGCCCAATTCCTTCTGGTGCTGCTCATTGGGCCGCTTGACCAACAAGACGCCTGCGCCGCCGGAAACATGGTAGAGCCAGACTTCGCCTGTTCCTAGCGAGCGGCCCGTGGTGAAATGCTTCTTGGCGGCGATGAAGCGGCCATCGGGGCTCCAGCTTGGTTGATTGAGCAAGCGAAAATCCTCTTTGCTCAACTGCCTCTTGTCCGAACCGTCGCGGTTCATGATCCAGATATTGTCGCCACCACCCCGGTCAGAGGTAAAGGCAATGCGCGTCCCATCGGGCGAAAAGCGCGGCTGTGTTTCAAACGGCAGCCCTTCGGCTATGCGGGTTGGCGTGCCGCCAGTTACGGGCATGATATAGATATCGCCAAGCAGATCGAACGCAATCGTCCGGCCATCGGGGCTGACGTCAAGGTTCATCCATGATCCTTCGTCAGTGTCGATGTTGATCTGACGCACCGTCAGGCCCGGAGGAGCGGCAACATCCCATTTGGTGGCCTTGTCATCGGCAGCGGCTGGCGCTTGGGCAAATGCGCTCGTCGGCAGGATTGCCGCGCTCAGCAACAAGACGGATTTGATGTAATGTTTCATATATAGGCTCCCCCCTTATATTTCTTATAGCGTATAGGCTGCCATGCCTAGCGCCTATCCGCAAGCCCGCATCGCGCCTTTGATAACCCGCACCCAGCGTTGCGCGAACGACTTTTGCCAAACGACTTGGGTTTCGCAAAACCACGCAAATGTGGGGCTTGTCGCTGGAAAGTCACACTAAGGTCTCACCTAAACGGCTGTGCCGACAAGCTATAACCGGACTAAAGATAAGAAAGAGCGCCTGACAACCAAACAGGCCGCCACTGGCACTCTTTCAAAACAAATCCTACATTTCAAGCCCGCATTTTTCTGCTCTTCGTCGGACCGAAACTGCGGGTCTGGCCTCGCTTTATCGAATGGTTACAGTCACCGCACGGCGGTTTTGCGCCCAAGCCTGCTCGTCCGATCCCAATGCCGATGGCCGTTCTTTGCCATAGCTGACGGTCTGAATACGGCTGGCATCGACACCAATGGAAACGAGGAAGTTTTTGGCGGAGTTCGCACGACGCTCACCCAAGGCAAGGTTGTAATCGCGGGTTCCGCGTTCATCGGCATGGCCTTCGACGGTGATACGCGTGCTCGGATATTGCGCCAACCACTGCGCCTGACGCTGGAGTGTTGCCTGATCTTCGGCATCAACGTTGAAGCGGTCGGTTTCAAACAAGATGCGGTCGCCAAACTGGCCAACTTGTTGCAGGAAATCCTCCTGACTGCCGGGGATGGTCTGGCCAGCGGCATTAGCGTTCGGGTCTGCCGTCGGCGTCTGGCCATAATTGGTGCCTTGGGCCTCAGGTGGCAGGGTATCGACTTCCTTCTTGCCACAGCCGGCAACAAAAGCGGTCGATGCCAGCAAAAGGGCTGCCATTTTGATCGTATTTTTCGTCATGGTCTTCTCCTTGGGCTTTGCCCGACATTCGGTCGGGATGGGTATAAGAATGAAACTGAATTACGGCAATATAGGTCCCCATGCCGGGTCGGAACCATCGACAGGCGTGGGCAATTGGCGTTCGTTGGAACCGGTCAGGTCAACTTGCCAGATACTTGCTTTACCACTTCCTTTGGCCGTGCGGAAGAATTGGATAACGCGGCCATTGGGGGCCCAAGTCGGCGCCTCGTCTTGCCAGCTATTGGTCAGCAGCCGTTCGCCCGAACCGTCAGGCCGCATCGTACCAACGCGGAAGTCGCCAGCGATACGTGTAAAGGCAATCAAGTCAGCGCGCGGGCTCCATTCGGGCGTGGCGTAACGGCCCGCGCCAAAGCTGATGCGGCGCTGGTTGCTGCCATCGGCGTTCATCACGTAGATTTGCTGGCTGCCCGAACGGTCGCTTTCAAACACGATCTGACGGCCATCGGGGGAGAAACTGCCGCCGACATCAATGCCGGGCGAGCTGGTGAGCTTTACAGGTGCGCCGTTGCCGCTCGCCGATATTTTGTAGACATCGGTGTTACCCGAAACCGCCATCGAATATAATATCGTCTGGCCATCGGGCGACCAGCGCGGCGCGAAAGTGGGGTTGTTGGATTGGGTAATCAGGCGCTGACGTCCGGTATCAATGTCATAGACATAAATACGCGGGTTGCCGTCGACATAAGACAAATACAGAATCGATTTATAACTGGGCGAGAATCGCGGCGTCAGTGCGGTCGATTGGCCATTGGTTATGAAGCGATGGTTTGCGCCATCCGAATCCATGATCGCAAGCCGCTTGATCCGCTTATTCTTCGGCCCGCTTTCGGCGATATAGGCAATGCGGCTATCGAAAAAGGGCAGTTCGCCCGTCAGCCGTGCATAGATTGCATCGGCGCATTTATGCGCGGCCCTGCGCCATTCGCGCGGCGGCACATTAAAGCCAAGCCGCGTGGTTTCATTGCCGAAACCAACGTCGTAGAGATAACAGCCAACGGTCAAATTGCCATCGCCGCCCACGCGGACAAAGCCCTGCACCAGTTGTTCGACCGGACGCGCTTTCCAATATTCAAATTGCGGCGCGGTCACTTCGGCTAAGCCAATCATGCGCAGGCCATTTGGCCCTTGCGTGTCAAACACGCCCGATGCGCGTAGGTCGGAGGAGATAACCTCTGCAATCTGGCGACCCAGTGCAGCGCTATTGCCCGCTGGCGTGTCGGCTGGCGACGGCGCGACCAAAGCAGGGACCGCGATGGAGCGGGTTTTGGAGGTGTCAAATTCGACCAATTCCGGCTCATCTGTTGCAGGCGTCGGAGGGGGCGGTGTTTGCGCAATCGCGGCTTGCGTGCCCAAGATTAAAAGCAGGAAAGATGCCAGTTTCCAGTTCAGTGCGAAGAGTGACATATATCTCATTCCTTTATCCCGTGGCGCGTAAACGCAGCTTGTGGGTTTTCCAAACGTCATAATATTCAGGATCAAGCCCGTCATAAGGTGATGCTGCGCGCACCGCTTGCAAGATGCAATCTTTCAACGGCCCTGCCTGTGTCTGGTTGGTGTCGTTCAGGCCAATTTGCCTGTCAAAACGCACGGAAGTCAATTTGCCCGATGGTTCAAGGCTGAGCGTTACGAACGTCTCAATCTTGTTGATGTCGACGCCCGTTGGCGCACAGGCACGCACGCGACTGCGGATTTGGCCAGCGATGCTGACGCCAACCGAGCGGCGCACTTCAGTGGCGGTTTTCGTGGCTGGCGTGCCCACGGCCTTGCCCGCGCCGGGGGCCTTGCCGATATTGTTAATGCTGTCTTCAAAGCTGCGGCTGAGGCCGCCGGGTTTGGCGGGGGTGGTGCCTTTGCCGCTGACTGTCGGGGATTTGGGCTTCGGCGTAACCTTTGAAACAGGCGGGCTAGTGTCCGGCTTTGCGGGCTTAGGCACAGGCTTTGTCTGCGGCTTTTCGATTTGCATCACGGGCGTCGGAGCAGGTGGCGGTACTGATGGCGCGGTCTCGCCTGCGGCTGGCGGCGCGGATTCCTCTTGGATCGCATCCGGCGCGCTCGACACATCGGCGATTTCGCCCACAAGCGAAACGGAGATCGACTCTGGCTTGGGCGCAGTTTTTGCAGATGCCATCAGCCCAAGCGCGAACACGCCCAGCAACAGGCCGTGGACGCCAACGGCAGCGCCAAATCCGAATATCTCCGCCCGATCCATTGCCATCTGGTTAGTTTTCGTTTGATGAACCAGTGGTGACTAAGCTCACACTGTTCAACCCCGCACGGTTCAATTCGCCCATGACGCGCATCATTTGGCCATAGCTGATCGCGCTATCCCCGCGCAGCATGATCTGACGCGGCTTGTCAGGTGTTTGCGCGGCGGCGATTTCGCCCAGTCGTGCGGCAAGGTCAGCGGGCGCAACCTGGGTGCCATCGATGAACGTCACGCCGTCG
Organism: Sphingomonadaceae bacterium; assembly: GCA_016462305.1. Classification (GTDB taxonomy): domain Bacteria; phylum Pseudomonadota; class Alphaproteobacteria; order Sphingomonadales; family Sphingomonadaceae; genus Sphingorhabdus_B. Next base: position 20,146 of record JAEMTM010000016.1, read on the forward strand.
CGGTCAATGGTGATTTCTATGGGTTCATCCTTTTGATCCAGCGCATTTGCGCGGCTTTCCGGCAGCTCGACGGGGACGCCCGTTACCAACAAGGGCGCGGTGACCATGAAGATGATGAGCAGAACGAGCATGACGTCCACGAACGGTGTAACGTTGATGTCCGCCATTGGCGCACGTCGGCTTCCCCGCCGTCGCCCACGTCCGCCGCCGCTGCTGCCCGATGAAGTGTTCATGGCCATGCTTAAACCTCAAGCTCCAATTCCCGGCTCAACGTCCCATGAAAGCCATCGGCAAAGCGCCCCATGCGTGCTTCATATTGGTTCAGACGGTGGGAGAAAAGGTTATACGCGATGACCGCTGGAATGGCGGCAAACAGGCCAATGGCGGTGGCAAATAACGCCTCCGCAATCCCCGGCGCGACAACGGCAAGGCTGGAATTTTGCTCTGCCGCAATGGCGGCAAAGCTGCGCATGATGCCCCATACGGTGCCGAACAGGCCAATGAACGGGGCAACGGAGCCGGTGGTGGCCAGAAAGTTCAGGCGATTGGCGAGGCGGTCGGTTTCCGCCGCGATTGTGGCGTCCATCGCGGTGGCAAGCCGCTCACGCGTTCCGGCGCGGTCAATGTTTTTGCCTTTGGTGGACAGCCGCCATTCGGCGATCCCCGCGGCAAAGACCTTCGACACCGGCAGTTCATTTTGCGCATGTGCCTTGGAAAAAGCCGCAATATCCGAGCTGCCCCAAAATTCACGCTCAAACGCTTCGCTTTTCCGGTTGATACCTGACATCTTGACCGTGAAGCTGATGATGATCGTCCACACCCAGATGCTGGACAGCGCCAGGCCGACAATGACCGATTTGACCACCAAGTCGGCGTCCATAAACAAATTGACGGGTGAAAAGCCCATATTTTGGGTCGCGATAAGCAGGCTCATGAATATCCTATTCTGCGGGTCTGTGTATAATTGGCTGGAACGCGGCAACCCAAATTGCAGGTTGTCGGCGGGCCTTGCCGTCGGGTGAAACAAAGGCAGCGGTCACCCGCGCCTCGGTGAGTATGTCGCCGCCGCGCATGACGGTTTGATGAATGTCGCAACTTGCGGCGCGGACGGCCTCAACGGTGCTGACGACCAGCAACGCATCGTCAAAAACTGCGGCACGGCGATATTTGACGCGCATTTCGGTCACGGCATATGCGCCTTTCCCCTCGGCATGCACACTGCGTTGGTCAATGCCGATACATGCGAGCATGTCCGAACGCGCCCGTTCCATGAAATGCAGATAGCGGGCATGATAGACCACGCCCGAAAAATCGGTGTCTTCAAAATACACGCGCACGGCAAAATAGTGCCGCGTGCCGTCAAAATGGCCTTGATAGGGTTGAGGCGTGGACATTGCGTTTTTTGCTTAACCATTGTCGAGTCCGGCGGGAAGGGGTTTTAGCACGCGCGCCCGCAATTGGTCGCTTGAGGGACTCCGCACGTCTTATGCGTCAAACAATCCGTCCTGTGACCCGGCGGGCGGGTTGAGGCCAAGATGTTTCCAGCCCGGCGCATTGAGGCAGCGGCCACGCGCCGTGCGTGCGATCAGGCCCAGTTGCAGCAAATAAGGTTCGACCACATCCTCAATGGTGTCACGCGGTTCGGACAGGCCAGCGGCCAGCGCCTCCACACCCACTGGTCCGCCACGGTAAATGTCGGCGATCATATACAGATAACGCCGGTCCATCGCGTCAAGGCCAAGCGCATCAACCTCCAACCGGTTGAGCGCATTGTCGGCGATTTTGGCGGTGACAACGGCCTCGCCAGCCACATTGGCAAAATCGCGCACGCGGCGCAGCAAGCGTCCGGCAATACGCGGCGTTCCGCGTGCCCGCTTGGCAATCTCATTCGCACCGTCGGGGGCAATACCAAGGTCCAGCAACCGTGCGGCGCGGGTGACAACCAACTCAAGCTCGGCATGGGTATAGAAATTCAGCCGCACCGGAATGCCAAAGCGGTCCCGCAATGGCGTGGTCAATAACCCCTGCCGCGTGGTCGCGCCGACAAGCGTAAACGCAGGCAAGTCAATCCGCACCGACCGCGCCGACGGCCCTTCGCCGATCATGATGTCGAGCGCACGGTCCTCCATCGCCGGGTAGAGGATTTCCTCAACCACGGGGCTTAGGCGGTGAATTTCGTCAATGAACAAGACGTCGCCATCTTCCAAATTGGTCAACAACGCCGCCAAGTCGCCGGATTTGGCGATGACAGGGCCGGAGGTTGCGCGAAAACCGACACCCATTTCCTTTGCGACAATCTGCGCCAATGTCGTCTTGCCCAGCCCCGGCGGGCCAAAGAACAGCACATGGTCCAACGGCTGCCCCCGCCCCTTCGCCGCCTCAATAAACACCCGCAAATTATC
>JAEMTM010000256.1 GCA_016462305.1 Sphingomonadaceae bacterium
GCGTCAATGCGTTCTTGCGTCGACATGCCCATCGCGATCAGGTCAGGCACCGGAATGCCGGAGACGGTTGAATATTGAATGACAGGCACCATCGTGTCGCCATGACCACCGAGCACGAAGCTGGTCACGTCCTTCACCGACACGTTGAATTCATCGGCCAGGAAATGGCTGAAGCGGCTCGAATCGAGGACGCCCGCCATGCCGACGACCATATGGTGTGGAAGGCCGGAAAATTCGCGCAAGGCCCATACCATCGCGTCGAGCGGGTTGGTGATGCAGATGACAAATGCGTTTGGCGCGTTGGCAGCGATGCCTTCACCGACCGCCTTCATCACCTTCAGGTTGATGCCCAACAAATCATCGCGGCTCATGCCCGGCTTGCGCGCGACGCCAGCGGTGACGATGATGACATCTGCGCCTGCGATATCGGCATAATCATTGGTGCCGGTGATTGAGGCGTCAAAACCTTCAACCGGGCCGCATTGCGACAGATCCAGCGCCTTGCCTTGAGGAATGCCTTCAACAACGTCGAAAAGGACGATGTCGCCAAGGCCCTTTAATGCTGCGAGATGGGCGAGGGTGCCGCCGATATTACCGGCGCCAATGAGTGCAATTTTCTTGCGAGCCATGAAAAAACTGTCCTTCCCTTAGGGCTTTGTAGCGGAATTATCGCCGCGTTACGCCGAATCGCTGTGGATAACAACCCAATAAAGGGCCAAAGCAAAGGGTTTTTGTGATAACAGTTCGCAATAGCGTTAGTGGATAAAAATGCCGCCGTCAGGTGCCAGCTACCCGCCGCAACATCTCCATCCAGATGGGCACTTGACCGTGAAAACCCTCGGCCCAGACGCGTTCATCTAACCCATGTATGCCCTCCCGCTGACCGACTATGCCCCATAAGCCGCCAAAGCCATAAACGGGGATACCGGCGGCGCGTAAAAATGCGCCATCGGTTGCGCCAGCGGACTGGAACGGCAGAACGGGCGCATTGGGGAAGCGTGTGGCAACCGCCGCCCGATAGGCCTGCAGTATGTCGTCGCGCATGGGCGACGGGGCGGTTTCGGGGGTTTGTGATCCTTCGACCGCAGTAACAGTGACGTCTGGTCCCGATAGCGCCTCCAATTGCTGCCGGACTTCTTCGATCTTCACACTGGGAAAAATGCGGCAGTTCACATTGGCTTCGGCCTTTTGCGGCAGAGCATTTGGCGCATGCCCGCCCGACAGCATGGTCGCGACGCAGCGCGTGCGCGTGCTGCCGGGGTCCATCGCTTCCAGCAAATCTGCCGTCTCGCGGTCCTGCGGATCGGCAAGGAAGCGGCGCAACAGCTCACCATATTGGCCGCTATCGCCCTTGGCGAGCATGTCGTAACTGGCCCGCGTGGCGTCGTTGATCATGGCAGGGAAGCGGTGCCGTTCAATCGCCGTCAAGGCATAAGCGAGCGCGTAGATGGCATTATCAGGGCGCGGCGCGCTGCTGTGCCCGCCGCGATTGACCGCCGTCAGACGGAAATCGGCATAAGTTTTCTCCGCAATCTGAATGCCGAAACCTTCAACGCGCCCATCGGGAAACACCGACCCGCCACCTGCATCACCATTCAACGCATATTCGGCGTCAATCAGGTCGCGCCATTCGCCCGCCGCCCGCCGGGCTCCATTGCC
>JAEMTM010000257.1 GCA_016462305.1 Sphingomonadaceae bacterium
TGATCATCCCAATTTCGCCATGACCTCATCCGACACATCGTAATTGCCCCAGACGGTCTGAACGTCGTCATCGTCTTCCAACGCGTCGATCATCTTGAGCAAGGTGGCGGCATTGGCTTCGTCAACTTCGACCAAAAGCTGCGGTTTCCACGCGAGTTTTGCGCTTTCTGCCGCGCCAAGCGTGGCTTCAAGTGCTTTGGCCACTTCGTGCAGCGCGTCCATGCTGGTCCAGATGCTGTGTTCGTCTTCGTTCGACTCCACATCTTCGGCGCCGGCTTCTAATGCAGCCTCAAAAATGCTGTCGGCATCACCCGCGCTGGCGGGATAAGTGATCAGGCCCCTGCGGTCGAACCCGTGGCTCACCGCGCCCGACGCGCCCAGATTGCCGCCATTTTTGCTGAATGCGGTGCGCACATTGGTCGCGGTGCGGTTGCGGTTGTCGGTCAGTGCCTCAACGATGATGGAAACGCCGCCGGGGCCATAGCCTTCATAACGCATTTCATCATAGCTTTCGGCGTCGCCGCCGATTGCCTTGTCGATGGCGCGCTGGATATTATCCTTGGGCACCGACTGCGCCTTGGCGGCATTGACCGCAAGGCGCAGGCGCGGGTTCATGTCCGGATCGGGCATGCCCATCTTCGCCGCCACGGTAATTTCGCGCGAAAGTTTGGAAAATTGCGCCGAACGCTTCTTGTCCTGCGCACCCTTACGATGCTGTATGTTCTTGAATTTGCTATGGCCTGCCATTATCCCGTCTTTCTAATATATTGGGAGGCCATAAACGAATGACAAACCCAAAGGCAAGTCGCACTGGCATCTGGCGAGATGCGTTTCAGGTTTTTCCGGATCTGTGGGCATTTCTAAAGCACCCAACGGTGGGCGAAGCTACTTATATTTGGACACCACTTATCTGGCGGCAAATCCTGCTGCTATTTCTGTTCGATCTTGTCCTGCTCCTGCCAATATATTTTTACTTTGTTGGATATGACGAATTTCTGCTCGTTATCGGCACAGAAACGCCTGAGAACACAGGATTTGATGATTACGATAGTTTGTGGACCCTTTGGCTATCGATAGGCCTCGTCGCTCCATTGGTTGAAGAGCCGATGTTCAGAGGCTGGCTTAAGGGAACACCGCGCCAACTGCTGTTGCTTGCATTGATGATTGGCACATTACTCCTCTTGCTCGCGCTTGGACCTATCAACGATCTGCCTCCTTGGGGTTTTGTTTTTTTGGTTATGGCATTTATTGCTGCAGTCGCCACAGCCCTGTTAGAGATTGAGGCGCGCACGCAGTCTAATGCGCCAACGGTTCCGATGTTTGACCGTCATTTCCGAACCATATTCTGGACAAGTGCCGTCCTGTTTGGATTGGTCCATGTGAGCAATTATGAAGGTGGGACCGTCTGGGCAGCGGTACCGATGGTCCTGCCGCAATTGACGGCGGGGCTGTTGTTGGGATTTGCGCGGCTGCGGTTCGGGATACGCGCATCAATATTGCTGCACAGTGCCTCAAACAGCATATTGATCCCCTTAATAGTGTTGAGTTCCAGCTAGGGGTTAACGCAACTTCACCGCGGCTGTGAATATCAGCCTGTTCGAATCCTTTCATCAAGAACGTGATGGTAAGATCGTCAT
>JAEMTM010000114.1 GCA_016462305.1 Sphingomonadaceae bacterium
TATAAAGAGGGGCAAATGCTTCCCTCCGTGCGTGCATTTGCGGCAGTTCAGGGCGCAAATCCGCTGACCGTGGCCAAGGCCTATCAATTATTTCAGGACAGCGGCTTGGTCGATGTCAAACGTGGCGTTGGCCTGTTTGTAGCCCGGGGCGCCATTGCAAAGCTGCGGAGTTTTGAGCGCGAAAATTTCGTTCAGAATGTTTGGCCCGACGTAAAGGCGCAAATGCAGCGCGCCGGAATTGATCCAGCAGAGTTGCTCGCGCTGAACTAGGCCCGCAATTGGGTGCTGTCAGGCAATGTGGTCAAAATTAAAAGGCGACATGCCCCGTTCGCGTTCATTGAATACCAGCACCCGGCCAGCGGGCGGCGCACTTCTTTGAGAGCATTCTGGCCGCGTGCAAGCGGAACAACCAAGCCCGATGGCCGTCGCACCGCCATTTGTAAGGTCCATACCACGGGCGGCGGCCAATGGTGCGGCGAGCTTTGCGTCCACGCCAAGGCAAATCGCAAACTCTGCCTCCACACTGCCGCTCACCGCAGTTTGCGGGTGCACGGTACGCGACAAAGTGAACCAACGACTGTCGTCTTCTAACTCCACCAGATGCGGCAACAGCGTCCCGGGCCGCGCAAACACATTATGCACATGCCATAAAGGACAACGCCGGTCGGTCGCCAATAATGGCGATGCACTTGCGCCAGCGTAGCGTTTGCTGCTTTGCCCTGCTTTATCAATGCGCAACATGAAAAACGGCAAACCGCGTTGGCCCACACGCTGCAACGTGGTCAGGCGGTGGGCGATCTGTTCAAAGCCAGCGCCAAAGCGCCGCTGCAAAAGCATGATGTCATAACCTGTCGCTTCGCAAGCGCGGAGGAAGCGCGCATAAGGCATCATGACAGCAGCAGCAAAATAGCTGCTTAAATGACGACGATAGAGCCGTTCGGCGGCCCGTTCGGTGAAGGATGCTCCGGCGACAAGCGCGTCAATCTCCGCCTTTGCCTCCAGATTGCCGAGCTGCAACGCAGCGGCAAAGGTGCGGCTGGCGGGGTCAAGCAGCTCGGACAATTGTAGCTGCCGTGCGTGCAGGTCGAGGCGGCGGAGCATGTCTGGCATTACGTCAAACGGCAAAATGCGTATGGAAAGCTGATGCTTTACGCGGAGCCGTTCGGTAATCGCGCCATACAGGTCCGCATTGGCGAGTCGTAGTTCGTCAGATAGGGTTTCTGCTTGAGAGTCCAAATCGGCGAAATGGTTGCGCCAGCGTTCAATTTCGCGTCGCGCCGATGCAATGGCTTCAGGCTCAATCTGTGCGCCGCCCGCTGCTGCGCTAGCCCCGCCGTGGGAGCCGCCCGAAAGACGGTCAAACGCCCGCGCAAACGCCTCGGCCGCATCCGGGCTTGCGGCAATCCATTCTTCGACCTGCGCCCGGTCAACGGCGAGGTCAGCAAACATCGGGTCGCTGAGCCGACGCCGGATAGCATCAACGCCGCCACCCGGCGTTGCACCCGTCAATGTGCGCGGGTCAAAGTCATAAGACTGCGCCAGTTTCAATAACAAGGTCGCGGTCAACGGCCGTTGATTGCGTTCAATCAGGTTGAGATAGGACGGCGAAATCGCGAGCGCATCCGCCATTGCCCCTTGGGTCAGACCATAAGCGCGGCGGATCCTGCGCACGGCATGTCCTGCAAATAATTTTTCTTCAGCCATTGTTCTCTTGTCAATAACATTACAACATTACAAATAAGCGATAAGGTTTTCCGACGATAACACAACAAATATTACAAAATTGACTCGGCTTTTGCGTTTTAGTGGCAGATAACCGGGGAATAATACCCCGCAACCGAAGGAATAGAAAATGTCATATCAGACACTGATAGCCACAAACAGCGCCCAAATTGCCGCGCACAACGGAACGTGGGATTCCATCAGCGCCGAATCTGTTGCGCGTATGCAGTTGCAAAACCGTTTTCAGACGGGCCTCGATATCGCCCGCTATACCGCCAAGATCATGCGCGAAGACATGGCTGCTTATGACGCCGACCCCGCGCAATATACGCAGTCTCTGGGTTGCTGGCACGGATTCATCGCGCAGCAAAAGATGATCTCTATCAAGAAGCATTTTGGCACCACCAAGAAGCGTTATCTGTATCTGTCAGGTTGGATGATTGCCGCATTACGCAGTGAATTTGGCCCCCTGCCCGACCAGTCTATGCATGAAAAGACAAGCGTTCCGGCGCTCATCGAAGAACTCTACACATTCTTGCGCCAAGCCGACAGCCGCGAGCTCAACATCCTCTTCCGCGACCTCGACGATGCGCGTGGACAAAAGAACACAGCGCGCGCCGCCGCTATCATAGATAAAATCGAAAACCATGAAACACATGTCGTGCCGATTATTGCGGACATTGATGCGGGCTTCGGCAATGCAGAAGCCACTTATTTGCTCGCAAAGAAGATGATTGAGGCGGGTGCATGTGCGCTTCAGATCGAAAATCAGGTGTCGGACGAAAAGCAGTGCGGTCACCAAGACGGAAAAGTTACCGTGCCGCATGAGGATTTCCTCCAGAAAATCCGCGCATGCCGTTATGCCTTCCTTGAACTTGGCGTCCCAGACGGCATTATCGTTGCACGCACCGACTCGCTTGGCGCTGGCCTGACCAAGCAGATCGCCGTTTCAACTGCGGCTGGCGACTTGGGCGATTTGTACAACAGCTTCCTTGATTGTGAAGAAATTGACCCCGCCACGGCGCAAAATGGCGACGTCATTTTGAACCGCAACGGAAAGCTGCTGCGTCCAAAGCGTTTGCCATCAAACCTGTTTCAGTTCCGTCCAGGGACTGGCGAAGATCGTTGCGTGTTGGATTGCATTACCTCGCTTCAAAACGGCGCCGACCTTATCTGGATCGAAACGGAAAAGCCGCATATCGAACAGATTGCCGGCATGGTTGACCGCATCCGTGCGGTCGTTCCCAATGCAAAGCTGGCTTACAACAACTCGCCAAGTTTCAACTGGACTCTGAACTTCCGTCAGCAAGTGTTTGATTCATGGTCTGCCGAAGGTCACGACGTCTCGGCATACGACCGCGCAAACCTGATGAGTGCAAGCTATGACGAGACACCACTGGGAATTGAAGCGGATGTCCGTATCCAGAACTTCCAGCGCGATTCCGCAAAGCGTGCAGGCATTTTCCACCACCTCATCACGCTGCCAACATACCATACAGCGGCGCTCAGCACCGATAATTTGGCGAAGGACTATTTCGGCGAAATGGGCATGCTTGGTTATGTCGCGGGTGTCCAGCGCAAGGAAATCCGTCAGGGCATCGCCTGCGTCAAGCACCAGAATATGTCGGGTTCCGACATTGGTGATGACCATAAGGAATATTTTGCCGGTGAAGCTGCGCTGAAGGCGGGCGGCAAAGACAATACGATGAATCAATTTGGCCAGGCTGCATAAGGAGCGATCAATATGGGTGAACCACCACGCGCACGCGCCGTCCTTTCTACCGAGGATCTGACGCTGCTTCGCCAGGCATTGGTGCATTATCTTGAGGTCATTCAGGACAAGCCTGAATCGGTCAAATTTGCCCGACTGTATCACCGCCTTGGCAGCGCTGGCGGCAAATAATCAGCCCATATATTACAGTTTTCCTGGGGAGGAAAACACCTCACCGCCGGCAGCAATGTCGGCGGTTTTTTTGGGCCTACAGCGCGAAATATGCGCGGCTATTGCGCGGTCCAACCGCCATCAACGGACAGGTTTGTGCCGGTAATCGCGCTCGCCTCATCACGGCACAAAAACACCGCGAGCGCGGCCAATTGTTCCACCTGTACAAATTTCTTCTGCGGCTGGTTGGCAAGCAGCACATCGTTGATCACTTGATCCCGCGTCAGCCCGCGGGCTTTCATTGTATCGGGAATTTGGTTTTCGACCAATGATGTCCAGACATAGCCCGGACAAATATTGTTCACGGTAATGCCCTGCGTTGCCACCTCAAGCGCGACCGTTTTGGTAAAGCCCGCAAGGCCATGCTTTGCGGCATTATAGGCCGATTTGAACGGCGATGCGACAAGGCTGTGCATTGACCCTGTATTGATGATGCGGCCCCAGCCCTTGGCCTTCATTGCGGGCAAGGCGGCCTTTGTCGTGTGAAATGCCGAGGACAGGATGATGGACAGGATCGCATCCCATTTGTCGTCGGGAAATTCGTCAACCGGCGCGACATGCTGAATTCCGGCATTATTGATCAAAATATCAGGCGATCCCAATAGGTTGGTGCATTCAGCGACCATAGCCCGGATGCTGTCGGGTTGAGTCATGTCGGCCGCGGAATACTGCGCCTTTCCGCCGCTCACCTTGCTGAGTTCGGCAACATAGCTTTGGATCAGGTCGGCATCACCAAAACCGTTTATCATCACATGTGCACCCTGCGCGGCCAACGCGCGGGCATAGCCCAACCCGATACCCGAGGTGGAACCCGTGATGAGTGCTGTTTTGCCTTTCAGGAACATATGAGTATGCCTTTGCATTTAGGGTCTGATGACATTGTCTTGCGCAATGTCCCGCTAAACGCAATGTTCCATCAGGACAATATGCGGCGTGACGACCATGCCCCAAGCAGCAGCGCAAGCGACCCTTGCGCGGCCCAAATATCCAAATGGATGCAATTATGTGCAAGGTCTGTCATAAGACCAAAATGCGTTTAGAAGATTGCCATATTCGATCAAATATCCGAGATCGCCGATGCCGTGGGCGGCAAGATCGACATCATCTGCGATGGCGGCATCCGGCGTGGCAGCCATGTCCTCAAAGCAATCGCCGCCGGCGCAACAGCGTGCTCCGGCGGACGTTTGTATCTTTATGCACTGGCCGCAGCGGGGCAACCGGGCGTCGAGCGCATTGTCGGCAAATTGCGTGACGAGATCGATCGCGACATGCGGCTTATGGGCGTCCGTTCCGTCTCACAGTTTGACCGTTCTATGCTGCGCTGGCGTTAAGCTGAACTCATCAGAAACCATAAGGCGATGCCTGCCAACAAAATGGCAAAGACGCGGCGGACGATGCGCGCCCTGTTCCCGGTGGATATCCATCCATGTGCCTGTGCCGCTATCGCGACGATGACCAGATGCACAAAAGTGGCAATCGCGACATAGCTTGCGGACAACAACGCCGTTTGCGGCGCAATTGGCGCACTTTGCGTCATATAGGCTGGCAGGACCGTTATGAAGAAAACGGCTGCCTTAGGGTTCAACAGGTTCAACAACAGCCCGTGGCGAAACCATGCGCCGAGCGCATTTTTGCTTATGCTATGCGGAATGGGTCCATCTTTGCCCGCCCATGTCTTCCACGCCAGCCAGAGCAAATAGGCGACGCCGGCATAGCGCAACAGGCTGAAAATCGCTGGAGAGCGCGTTGCCAATTCCGCAAGGCCAATGGCGGATGCCACGGCCAGTATCGCAAGGCCAAGCGCAATCCCTGCTACCGCCGCAAATCCGGACCTTTTGCCTTCGCTCGCACTCGTCAACGCCAACCACGCCATATTTGGACCGGGCGTTAGCTCGATCAGCATTGTCGTTACAAGGAAGGGTAAAAAAAATTCTGTCACCACATCACCGCATATCGCACGGCACGAAGAAATAGTCGATTGCGCTTGGCTGTGGGGCGTCCCTGCCGCCATCGCACACGGCGATGCTGGACAATATGCTGTCGGCAAGCTCGATTGGGG
>JAEMTM010000017.1:0-7710 GCA_016462305.1 Sphingomonadaceae bacterium
GGCTACCTGCACCTTTTGACGTGTGGCGATATTGACCACTGCTGGCTGCAATTGCGCGGCGAGGTCCGCAAAGCTCGACGGTGCGCCGCCGGGGGCGAGGTTGTTCTGTTCGGAAACAGCCAGTCCGGTTTGCGCGGTAACTGGGTTGCCATTGACTAAAGCAACTGCGCCTCCAGCCATCAAAAGCGCGGTGGTAACTGCATAAGCGTAACGCACGGATAACATTCCTCTCGTCTATTCAACTGGGCAAGCGCCCTAAAAATTTGTTCATCGTTGGCGTGGCAAAGCTGAACGTCGATTGAATGGAGGCCATCCAACTGACCAACATCATATCTCCGTCGACTAAATGCCTTTACGGAATTTTTCCAGATAGGCGTTTTGCGGCGACAAGATGATATTGCTTGCGCCTTCACCATTCTGGAACGTCTGACGATAGCTTTGCATCGCACGGTAGAAATCGTAGAAGTCCGGGTCCTTGCCATAGCTTATGGCGTAGATACGGGCGGCTTCGGCCTCAGCGTCAGCGCGGATAATCTGCGCTTCCTTTTGGCCTTCGGCGTCGATGGCGATAGCTTCCTGATTTCGGGCGCTGCGCATACGGTTATAGGCCGATTGCAACGTTGCGGCTGGCAAGTCGGCACGCTTGATGCGCACGTCAATGACTTCTGCGCCATATTTTTTGGCTTCGCGATTAAGCGCTGTCTGGATATTCTCCATGACTTCGCCGCGTTCCGCGCTCAGCAAGGCGACAAAGGTCCGCTTGCCAAGCTCGTTACGCAGCGATGAACCCAAAATCGTCCGCAATTGGTCACGCAGGCGATCTTCGGTGCGGATCGTGCGGTACATGCGCGCAGGCTCGGTAACGCGGAATCGGGCAAAGGCGTCCACCTGTAACCGCAACTGGTCGGTGGAAAGTACTTCCTGTTGCTCCATCTGAACGCTCAAGACGCGCTTGTCGATCATTTGGATCTGTTCGACAAAGGGTATGCGGAAGGTAAGCCCAGCGCGTGTTTCGCCGAATTTCTCGCCGGGCTTATAGGGGTTCACGATCCGGTCGACCTTACCATAGCTGCTGATAATGGCCTGTTGCGTTTCGGGCACGACATTCACCGACATGCTCATCAACAACAGCGCACCGATCACGCCAATCGCGAGATAAATCGGGTTACGAAGGAGGCTATTGGTCATTGCTTAGTCCCTGTCACGGTCACGGATTCGGCCTTTGGAGCCGTTCTTTTCTGAAATTCGGGAATGGGAAGATAAGGCGTAACACCGCCCGTTTCGACAATCGTCTTGTCGACCTTACCCAGCACTTGCTCCATAGTTTCATAATAAAGCCGTCTTTTGGTCACTTCGGGCGCTTCTCGATATTGCACATAGATTTTGTCAAATTCGGCGGTTTCACCCAATGCAAGCTCGGTCACCCGGCTGGCATAAGCGCGGGCATCGTTTAGATAGCTTTCGCGCCGTTGCTGCGCCGCGTTCACTTCACGGAAGGCGTCATTAACCTCGGCTGGTGGGTCCGATTGGCGAATCGATATGCTTTGGATCGACACGCCTGCGCGATATTCATTGAGCACCTGTTGCATCCGGCGGCGCACCTCAATCTCGATTGCGCCACGGCCCGGGCCTATGGCCTGCGTCAGGTCATAATTGGCAACCGTAGCGCGCATCGCGCTTTCGGCGACTTCTTTGACCGTTTCCTGCGGGCTGTCGAGTTGGAACAGATACAACTCCGGCTCTTTAATTGACCAGCGGACATCATAAGCCATGTCGATTATGCTTTGGTCCTTGGTCAGAACCAGATTCTCGCTGCTTGCCTTTGGCGAGCCTACAGATGTTGTCTGAATCTGCTGCGTATCAACTTTCGTGATGCTTTGCAGTGGCGCAGGCAGGGTAAATTGGATGCCTGGTGAAACCGTACGCGAATATTTACCCAATTGCGTCACGACGCCTTCTTGTTCGGGGCCAATCCGGTGCACGCTCGTCCAAACCAACCATAAGGCAACGAGGGCACCGACGATCAATGGCCACCAGCTTTTGCCATCGGGGCGTTGCGGCAAACCACCGAATCCGCCGCCTTTTCTGCGCAGCAGATCCTCAAGCGATGGGCCGCGCGAACGGTTGCGTCCGGCAGGTTCGGGTGTTGGGTCCCACGGGTTAACGGGATCGGGCTTCGATCCGCCTCCGCGTCCGGTTGCCTTGCTTGCGCCGCTTGTTTCCCCGGAATCGGGCGAATCCCACGGTCCTTTGCCATCTGCTGCCAAAATTACGGGTCCCTGCTTGTCAAATTTGGTGCTCATAACACCTTTATAGGAACGGTTTTTCAGAAAAACAGTGTCAATCCCGCAATTCTGAATCTATTCGGCAAGTCATGTCCGATTTTGCCATAATTTCCGATGCCATTTTTGCTGTCGTAGGCAGCCGCGCAAGCGGTTTGAAGGTTACAGATAAAGCCGTTTCGCTGATGCTGGACGTGTCCGGCCTAAATGCAGAGCAGCGCGTGGAGATCGAAGCGGATGTCCGCACGGCAGCCACGCAGGCGGGCGCGCAATCGGTGCGCATCATGCTAACCGCCGAACGCATCACGCCGCGCCTAATTGCGGTGGCGAGCGGCAAGGGCGGCGTGGGTAAATCTACGCTGTCGACAAATCTTGCCATTGCCATGGCACGCGCTGGCCGTTCGGTTGGTCTGGTGGACGCAGATATTTATGGCCCGTCGCAGCCGAGATTGATGGGTGTGGAGGGCGTGAAGCCCGAAGCGGAAGGCAAGATGATGATCCCTGTCATGGGCGCAGGCGGCGTGCCGTTTCTGTCTATGGGGCAATTGGTTAATCCGGGGCAAGCCATTGCGTGGCGCGGGCCAATGGCGGGTAATGCGCTGTCGCAACTTGTCGATGCCAAATGGGGCAATGTCCGCGACATCGTCGTCGATATGCCGCCCGGCACAGGCGATATTCAATTGTCGATGATCCAAAAGCACAAGCCCATCGGTGCCGTGATTATCTCCACGCCGCAGGACCTTGCCCTGATTGACGCAGCGCGCGCCATCAGCTTCTTTGACACCGCAAAAGTGCCCATCATTGGACTTGTTGAAAACATGGCCGGATATCTGTGTCCACATTGCGGGGAGATGAGCGATCCTTTCGGTTCGGGTGGAGCAGAGGCGGCGGCGAAGGAATTGGGCATTGCGTTCTTGGGGCGGATACCACTCGACATCAAAATTCGCGTGGAAAGCGACGCTGGCACGCCGCCTGCATTGGGTGAAGGCCCGATCAGCGACGCTTATGCTGCGATAGCGCGGCAGGTCGCCGCTTGGATCGACTCGCCGAAAGAGACCGCCGCATGAATGAAGCGCCAGCAGCAAAGGACGGCATAAGCCGCCGAAAACTGCTGATTGGCGGCGGCGCAGGCGTCGGACTTTTGGTGGCATGGGGCCTGTGGCCGCGCCGCTATGCGCCAAACATGCGTGCGGCGGATGGTGAGCATCTTTTCGGCCCATGGCTGAAAATTGCGGAGGATGGCAAAGTCATTATCGCCATCCCGCAGAGCGAGTCCGGCCAAGGGGTATACACCGCGCTGGCGCAGATCGTGGCTGGTGAATTGGGGGCGGACTGGCGCTCGGTCGCGGTGCAGCCTGTTTCCGCTAGCCCGATCTTTGCCAACACATTTTTGGCGCGTGCGTGGGCGACTGCATTCTTACCAGAAAATATCGCGCTCGATGTGGAACTTGGTCCCGTTGCCAGCAGCATCAACGAAATCGCCCGTCGCGACAACTTTGTGGTGACTGGCGGGTCGTCCTCAATCCGGCAGTTCGAAAGACCGTGCCGCGAAGCTGGCGCTGCGGCGCGGACTATATTGTGTCAGGCAGCAGCAGCCCGCTGGGGCATTGCATGGGAGCAATGCCGGACCGATCGTGGCTTTGTCATTGCCGGCAAACGGCGCTTGCCCTTTGCAGAATTGGTGGTTGAGGCATCGGCGCTTGATGTGCCGTCGCCCATTCCACTCAACCCGTCGGCGCGCAACCGCCTTTCCGGACGCGATGCACCGCGCCTTGACCTGTCGGCCAAGGTTGACGGCAGCGTGAGTTTTGCAGGCGATGTCCGTTTGCCCGACATGTTGTTTGCGTCGGTTCGCGCTGGGCCAGCCGGTAACACCCGCCTGTTGTCTGCGGATGAGAAGGCTGCGTTGAACATGCGCGGCGTCGTTCAGGTGGTGAAGACCGATAACTGGGTCGCGGCGGTCGCAAGCAATTGGTGGGCGGCAAACAATGCCCTTGATGCCATGGCACCTGTGTTCCGCACCAAGGGCCAGATGGCAGACAGCACCGAAATTGCGCAGTCCTTGTCCAACGCAATTGCCAAAGGCCCCGGCTTTCGTGCGACCAAATTTGGGGATGTTGATGCCGCCATGGCACCGGAGGCGGGCGCGCGCATATTCAAAGCGGATTATACCGTCGGCGCTGCCGTGCACGCACCGATTGAGACACGCTCGGTTACCGCATATTTTCGCGATCAGCGCTTACAATTATGGCTCGCGACCCAAGCGCCAGCGGCCGCGCGACTGGCTGCGGCGCAGGCCATTGGGATGAGTGTGGATGATGTTGTGCACTATCCCGTGATGGCCGGTGGCAGCTTTGACCGCAATTTCGACAACAGCATATCCGCGCAAGTGGCGGTGATTGCTAAGGCAGTGGGCAGACCCGTCCAATTGACGTGGTCCCGTCCGGAAGATTTCGTCCGCGATCACGTCCGTAGCCCAGCTTTGGGCAGGCTTTCGGCGGCCATGAATGCGGATGGCGCGGTGACGGGCCTTGCGGTTCGTGTCGCCGCAGCGTCCAGTATGCGTGAGTTGGCCTACCGGATCGAGGGACAAAAGACCGACAAGGCGCGTAAATCGGCATCCGGCCAATATGATGTGCTTGCGCTGGAAGGCGCGCAAATTCCTTACGCCATACCAAATATCAGTATCGACCATTTCCCCGTGTCCATGCCTATGCCGACCGGCCCATGGCGCGGCCTTGCCAACAGTTATAACTGCTTCTTCGTTGAAGGATTTATCGATGAACTGGCGCATAAGGCAGGGGTTGAACCATTGTCGTTCCGTATGCAGATGCTGGCTGGGCAGACGCGCTTGGCGCGGTGCTTAACAGGTGTGGCGACCATGGCTGGCTGGGATGGCGGCGTGTCGGGCAGCGGGCGTGGCATCGCGTGCCATAGCATGCGCGGCAGCCATATTGCCGTCATTGTGACTGCGCGCAATAGCGCGACTGGCGTGCGTGTTGACCGCATTCACGCGATGGCCGATTGTGGCCGCTTGATTAACCCAGACCTTGCGCGTCAGCAGATTGAAGGCGGCATAGTGTTTGGATTGGCGCAAGCCTTCGGATCTGCTACCGACTTTGAAAGCGGGCTTCCCACCGCACGGCGGTTGCGCGATATTGACCTGCCCAAATTGGCTGATGTGCCCGAAATCACGGTGGAACTTGTGCGCAATGATGAAGCGCCGGGCGGCGTTTCCGAATTGGGCGTTCCCGCCGTGGCGCCCGCGATTGCCAATGCCCTTTTCTCCGCAGCCGGTATCAGGTTGCGTGAATTACCCTTATTGTCCAAAGGACTATGATGACATACCCGATTGATCACCCCCCTGTGGCAACGCCGAAAATTGGGGTGTTGCTTGTAAATTTGGGGACACCGGACGCACCGACGACGTCTGCTGTGAAACGCTACCTTAAGCAGTTTCTATCCGACCGCCGCGTCGTCGAAATTCCGCCGATCATCTGGCAGCCGATCTTGCGCGGCATCATTTTGAATACGCGTCCCCAGAAATCTGCCAAGGCTTATGCAAAGGTGTGGACTGACAAGGGTTCGCCTCTGGCGTTTTTTACCGCTGCACAGGCCGACGCGCTTCAGACGCGCATGGGTGATAGTGCCGATGTCCGCTACGCTATGCGCTATGGCAACCCGTCGGTTGCTGATCAGCTTGCCGCCATGAAGGCAGCCGGTTGCAACCGCATCTTGATCGCGCCGATGTATCCGCAATATTCCGGCGCAACGACGGGGACTGTTTTGGATGAGGCCTATGCCGCGCTGACCTCTATGCGCTGGCACCCCGCGATACGGACGTTGCCGGCCTATCATGATGACGCGGCCTATATCATTGCACTGAAAACGTCGATTGAGGCTTCGCTCGCCGGACTTGATTTCGAACCCGACGCTATCGTCATCAGCTTCCACGGAATGCCCGAACGCACGTTGCAACTGGGGGACCCCTATCATTGCCATTGCCAGAAAACGGCGCGTTTGCTGTCTGAGGCGATGGGGCGCGCATTGGTCGTCAGTTTCCAGTCACGTTTTGGTCGCGCAAAATGGCTTGAACCCGCAACCGACGACACGCTGATGCGTTTGGCGCGTGAAGGCACCAAAAAGGTCGCAATTTTCGCGCCCGGCTTTTCCGTCGATTGCCTCGAAACGCTCGAAGAATTAGCCATGCAGGGCCATGAGCAGTTCGAAGAAGCAGGCGGCACGCATTACGCTTACCTGCCATGCCTGAACGACAGTGATGTCGGCATGGACATGGTAGAACGCATCATCCGTCGTGAACTCGCTGGCTGGATTTAAGTGGTCCTGACCCTAACATCTGATCCAGCGGCTGATGAATTCTGCTGACTAACGTTCACGGCAACTTGCGCTTGCGGTTGTGGGCGGTAATCATCGTCCAGAAGATTGCACGAGGAGAGCGACAGATGACAAGAGTGGCAGTGGTTACAGGGGGGACCAGAGGCATTGGCGAGGCGATTAGCCTAAAGTTGAAAGAAAAAGGCCGCATGGTCATCGCCAATTACGGCGGCAATGATGCCGCAGCCCAGGCCTTTGCAGAGCGTAATGGTATCGCCGTTCGAAAATGGGACGTGGGCGACCATAAAAGTTGCATTGATGCCTGCGCCGCGATTGAGGCCGAATATGGCCAGATCGACATCATGGTCAACAATGCGGGCATTACGCGGGACGCGACAATGGTTAAAATGACGTTTGAACAATGGGATGAGGTTATCCGCGTTGACCTTACTGGCTGTTTCAACATGGCCAAGGCAGTGTTTGCGGGCATGCGTGAGCGCAAATGGGGCCGCATCGTCAACATCGGCTCCGTCAACGGCCAAGGAGGGCAAATCGGTCAGGTGAACTATGCCGCGGCCAAATCGGGCATTCATGGCTTTACAAAATCCCTTGCGGCGGAGGGCGCACGACATGGCGTGACCGCCAATGCCATCGCGCCGGGATATATTGGCACGGAAATGCTGTCGACGATTCCTGAAAATGTGATGGAGAAGATTGTCGCGCAAATTCCCGTTGGCCGCCTGGGGCAGCCCGAAGAAATTGCGCGTGGCGTTGAATTTCTCACCAGCGACAATGCAGGGTTTATCACCGGATCGACCTTGTCGATCAATGGTGGCCAGCACATGTATTGACGGCCATTCGAGCTTGAGCGACTTGTATCACCCACCTGTCAAACGCAGCATGACCGTAGCCGGGCATCAGACTTCAATCAGTCTTGAGCCCTTATTTTGGGACCGGCTTCGGACGGTTGCGGAGGCCGATGGCCTGCCGGTCAATGCTTTGGTGGCACGGATTGATGTCGCGCGGCTCGAATCACGAACGCCCTGTGGTCTTGCAAGCGCCATCCGCCTCTGGCTTATGGCGCGGGCATAAA
>JAEMTM010000017.1:7810-9786 GCA_016462305.1 Sphingomonadaceae bacterium
GATCAAAGACCCGCTTCGACGGCGATTCTCACCGCGTCTGCGGCGTTTGAAGTTGCAAGTTTCTTAAACAACAACACGCGGTGCATTTGAACCGTTTTTTCACTCAGTGAAAGACGGTAGGCTATTTGCTTTGTGCGGAAACCAAGCGCCATTTGCTGCAATATTTCGCGCTGGCGTGGCGAAAGACGATCGACAATTTGTGCCGCTTTCTGCTGCCGCACGAGGCCAATGCTTTCGTCTTCCGGCAGAATCTCAACTTGCGACCCGACGAAAAGCTCCAGCTTTCCTTCGTCATCAAATAATGGCGCAATAATTACCGCGTTGCGAAAGGGTGACCCGTCTTTGCGGTAGTTGATAAGCTCAGCCAAGGCAGGGCGTTGTTCATAGACCGCCGAACGCAATTTCTCGGTCTGACCATTTTCCGTGCCAGGACCACGCAAAAACCGGCAGTTTCGCCCAATCACTTCTGATTCAGTATATCCCGTAAGTGCGCAGAACGCAGCGTTCACAGCAATCAGGGGATTGTCCGTTTGAGTGGGGTCGCTGACGACTGTTGCAATCGGGCTAAAGCGAATCGAATCCAAAACCGGATGGTTGCTGGATTTGCGTGTCTTCGAGAAAAGTTCAGATTTCACTGGACTTTACGATGCAGCAGTAATCGAAAGCTGGCAACCGCTCCGGCGTTACATGCGCCAATATGCCCCGATTAAATCTCATTCGGTGCCGACGCGTTCGACGTCCGCGCCGACCAACTGAAGCTTCTCCTCAAGCCGTTCATAACCACGGTCAAGGTGATAGAGCCGGCTGACATGCGTCTCGCCCTCTGCCACTAATCCAGCGATCACAAGGCTCATCGACGCGCGCAGGTCGGTTGCCATGACAGGGGCGCCAGTCAGCCTTTTGACACCATGGACAATTGCCGTGCGGCCCTTGGTCTCAATATGCGCGCCCATCCGATTGAGTTCGGGCACATGCATATAGCGGTTTTCAAATATGGTCTCGGTAAGCACGCTAGCGCCATCTGCCATGCAGAGCATGGCCATGAACTGCGCCTGCATATCGGTGGCAAAACCGGGATAAGGCGCGGTGGAAATGGTAAGCGGCTTCAACTTGCCGTCTGAAGATACGCGAATACTGGTTCCGGTATCTTCGACCTTCACGCCCGCCTGACGCAAGGCATCCAACGTCGCGCCCATCTCGCTGGCCTTTGCACCGACCAGCTCGACATCACCACCAGTTATAGCGGCGGCACAGGCGTAGCTGCCCGCTTCGATTCGGTCGCTCATCACGCGGTAGGTCGCGCCATGCAAGCGGTCCTTACCCTGAATGATGAGATCGGATGTGCCGATGCCTTCGATCTGAGCGCCCATGGCCACGAGCATATTGCACAGATCAACAATTTCCGGCTCCCGCGCGGCATTGTGCAATACGCATGTGCCCTTGGCGAGACTGGCCGCCATCAGGGCGTTTTCGGTCGCGCCGACGGATACGACGGGAAAGCTATATGTCCCGCCCGGAATACCCTTTTTGGCAATGGCTTTGACATAGCCGGCGGCGACTTCAATCTCGACTCCAAAAGCCTCCAGCGCCTTGAGGTGAAGGTCAATCGGCCGGTTGCCGATCGCGCATCCGCCCGGCAGCGAAACGGTCGCTTCACCCGCGCGCGCCAACATCGGGCCAAGCACTAGGATAGATGCGCGCATTTTGCGGACAAGGTCATAAGGCGCGATGTTGCTGGTAATCCGCGTGGCTTCCAACGTCATAACGCGGCCGAAATCTTCGGGGCGTGATCCTGCAACCGTTGTCGAAATGCCGAACTGGTTCATCAGATGCTGAAACCCGTCAATATCGGCCAAGCGGGGTAAATTACGCAACGTCAGCGGTTCATCCGTCAACAGCGCGCAAGGGATCAGCGTCAATGCGCTGTTCTTCGCACCTGAAATCGGAATTTTGCCTTTAAGTGCGTTGCCGCCACG
>JAEMTM010000017.1:9886-20518 GCA_016462305.1 Sphingomonadaceae bacterium
CTCAATCTTTCTCAAGCGTGCATTGCAGCGGATGCTGATTCTTCTGCGCGAAGTCCATGACTTGCGTGACCTTGGTTTCGGCCACTTCATAAGTGAAAATGCCACAAACGCCGACGCCTTTTTGATGCACATGAATCATAACCCGCGTAGCCTGATCCGTATCCATTTGAAAAAACGCCTTGAGGACATGCACGACAAATTCCATCGGCGTGTAATCGTCGTTCAGCAGTAGCACTTTATACAGGCTTGGCTTTTGGGTTTTCGGGCGCGTGCGCGTGGCGAGGCCGACCCCGGGTCTGCCGCCATTTTTATCGTCATCATCTTGCGCCATGGAAATCTGCATGGGCCTAAAATAGGGTAGAGGAGGGGGATTCTGCAAGCCCCGTTCGTCATCTATTCTGTTGCACCAAAAAGAAACCGCCCTTTCCTTTACGGAAAGGACGGTTGCTTTAAGGAATTACACCGGTTGACCGCGACGTCCTACCACCGAAAGGAGGAGAGAGAAAGTGGCAGGTGCGTGACCAACCGATGCAATATCGTTCGAAGGCTTATGCAGCTTTCTTGAAGAGTTCAGTCGTCGCCGCGATGCGGTTCGAGATTGGCTGGAACATTTCGCTGACCAGCTTTACCATCGCTTCAGTGTTCTTCGAACCCTGTGCAACGGCAGTGTCGAAACCCTTACGGGCCAATTCACCCTGAAGTTTGACGAAATCCGTTGGGGACTTGACCGAAGTCAGTTCCTTCATGGCAACCTGGACTTCTTCGAAATTCTTCTTGGCGAATTCCATGTTGGTCTTGCCGATTTCCTGCGCACCCTTGGCAACAATCTTGCCAGCTTCAACGACGGCTTCAACATTTGCCTTGTTGAATTCAACGGCTTCAGCAGCAAATTTTTTGCCCTTGTCAGCAGCCTCGGTTGCCTTTTCACGGATGTCAGCGAAAAACTCAGTCGCCTTTTCAGCGGTTTTTTCTGCGGTGGCTTTAACAGTGTCAGTCATGTTGGATATTCCTTGCGTAAGGGGGGTTGTTTCAACAGACACGGATTTGGGGACGGGCGAAGCCGCAGGTGTTTCCACCTTTGCATTCGCAACGGTGCTCTGAACAGTTTTAACAGCCACGTCCTTTGGCGCTGCAACTTTTGCAGCTTTCACCCGGACATTCGTTTCTGTTTTGCTGGTCATGATTAAGCACCATTTCTGTTGTGTTGCACCGCACAATAAAGCAAATGCAAACTATGTCAACAAAAAATGGTGCAGTGCACAAAAACTATTTTCGGGCGGCTTAATCCGCCAGTGTCAGCCGTTCAAAGCGTTCATAATGGTGATCCGCGGACCCAAATTGGTTTTCGATCATCGTCGCCCGCTTAAAAAAGTGGCCAATGGCCAGTTCTTGGGTGATGCCAATACCGCCATGCGTTTGAATGGCGTTCTGCCCCACAAACTTTGCTGAACGCGACACCTTCGCCTTACATGCCGATACTGCCGCCATACGTTCCGCCGCTGGCAGATCGAGCTTTAGCGTCGCCATCGTGGTCATGGACTTTGATTGCTCAACCTCCATGAACATGTCGACCATGCGGTGTTGAAGCACTTGGAAGCGCGAGATTGGCTGACCA
This sequence comes from Sphingomonadaceae bacterium, assembly GCA_016462305.1. Taxonomy (GTDB): domain Bacteria; phylum Pseudomonadota; class Alphaproteobacteria; order Sphingomonadales; family Sphingomonadaceae; genus Sphingorhabdus_B. The sequence goes on from JAEMTM010000017.1 coordinate 11,502, forward strand.
AATTGGTTACGCTGACGCGCATATTCGAGCGTGCCCTGATGCAGCTTGGCCGTCACACCGCAGGATTCAGCGCAGACGGCAACGGTTGCTTCGTCAACGATGCGTTCAATAAGCGGCAGGCCAGCGCCTTCGTCACCCAATAACGCGTCCGCAGGGATTGCCGCATTCTCGAAATAGATTTCGGATGCTTGAAACCCGTCAACAGTCGGGTAATCGCGGCGCACAATGCCCTTTGCGTTGGCGTCAATAAGGAACAAAGACACGCCGTTGACATCGCTGGTCGCGCCGCCCGTGCGCGCGGTGACGAGCAAATGCGTTGCCCATGGCGCGGCGTATACGACGCCTTTATGGCCGTTCAACACATAGCCCGCGCCGTCCTTCTTCGCGGTCGTGCGGATATTGGCGAGGTTGTAGCGGCCCTGTGGTTCAGCATAGGCAAAGGCGATGATGACATTGCCATTGATAATTTCTGGGATGACGGCATCCGCAACTGCGCCGCCAACCGCTTTCAACGCGCCACCGCCCAGAACGACGGTCTGGAGATAAGGCTCGATCGCGATGACCTTGCCAAGCTCTTCCATGATCAAAGCGTTTTCGAGATGACCACCACCCAGGCCGCCCTGCTCTTCGCTGAACGAGGCACCCAACATGCCGAGATCTTGCGCCAAAGCCTTCCAGATGCCGGGGTCACGCCCCGTGCTGCTGGCAATCATCTTGCTACGGCTATCAAAATCATAGGTGTCCGCCAAAAAACGGCTCAAGGTTTCGCGGATCATGTCCTGCGTTTCGGTGTAGCTGAAATCCATGTGAAGTGTCTCTCCATCGTCGCCTTATTGGCGGTTGTACTCCCCTCCCGCGTGCGGGAGGGGCCGGGGGAGGGCGAGTCACGTCTTTCGCGGAAGTGACCCTCCCCTATCCCCTCCCGCAGGCGGGAGGGGGAAGCGTCTAAATTCCCAACACCATCTTGGCGATGATGTTGCGCTGAATCTCGTTCGATCCACCGTAAATCGTCGTCTTGCGGGCGTTGAAATAGGTCGGTGCAGCGCGGTGTGCATAATCTGGACCGATCGGGTGTTCATTGTCGCCTTCGCCAAAGCCACGGAAATATGGCGCGCCATAATGGCCGACCGCTTCGAGCGCGAGTTCGGTAATACGCTGCTGGATTTCCGAACCTTTGATTTTCAACAAGCTCGATTCAGGGCCGGGACCCTTGCCCGATGCTTCGCTGGCAAGGCTGCGTAATTCGGTGAATTCAAGCGCAGTGAGGTCAATTTCAAGTTCCGAAATCTTGCGCTTGAAGAATGGATTGGCAATCAACGGGCGGTCGCCATCTTGTTCAGTGCGGGCAATCGCCTTGATCTTTTCAACGCCGCGCTTTGACCGGGCAACGGCAGCAATGCCGGTGCGTTCGTGCGCCAACAGGAACTTGGCACAGGTCCAGCCTTTATTTTCCTCATAAACACGGTTTTCGACGGGCACGCGGACGTCTTCCAACCATACTTCGTTGACTTCATGCTCGCCGCCCAAGGTGATGATGGGACGGACGGTGACGCCCGGCGACTTCATGTCAATTAACAAAAAGCTGATGCCTTCTTGTGCCTTGGCATCGGAATCGGTGCGGACAAGGAAGAAGCCCCAGTCGGCATGTTGCGCCATTGTGGTCCAAGTTTTCTGGCCATTTACGACATAATCGTCGCCGTCACGAACGGCCTTTGTGCGCAAAGATGCAAGGTCGGAACCAGCGCCGGGTTCGGAATATCCCTGACACCACCAATCATCGCCCGACAAAATACCGGGAAGGAACTTGGCTTTCTGCTCAGGCGTGCCAAATGTGTAGATGACTGGACCGACCATCGACAGGCCAAAGGGCATTGTGGTCACACAGTCTGCAGCGGCGAGTTCCTCGGACCAGATGAAACGCTCGGTCGCGGTCCAGCCAGTGCCGCCATATTCGACGGGCCAAGCCGGGGCGATCCAGCCCTTTTTGGCGAGAATGCGATGCCATGACAGAAAATCTTCCTTCGAAAGATCATGCCCTTCGTCCTGCACCGAACGGAGATTCTCGGGATAATTTTCGGCGATGAAATTACGCACTTCCTTTTGGAAGGCGATTTCTGCGGGGCTGAATTCGAGTTGCATCACGATTCTCCTAAAAAGAAAAATTGGAAGTAGGCGACGTTTACGTAAACGTCAATTGAATCTCATCGCGCCTTCACATAGCTGCCTGGAGCCGATTCAAGCGCCTTCAGCTTGCCTTGACCGGGTTGGCGCGGCCCGGTTGCTGGCACGCGTGCGTCGCCTTTCTCTGTCAGCCAGACAAGCCAATCGGGCCACCAGCTACCCTTGGTCTCCGTGGCACCTTCAATAAATGCCGCGAGCGAGGTCGGCGCGGCGTCATTGGTCCAATATTGGTATTTCATTTGCGCAGGCGGATTGACCACACCCGCAATATGGCCGCTGCCCGCCAGCACGAATTTGGTCGGGCCAGTGAAATGGTCCTGCAGTTTCCAGACGCTCTGGGCTGGCGCAATATGATCCTCACGCCCGGCCTGAATATAGGCCGGCGTTTTCACAAGGCGCAGGTCAATTGGGGTGCCGAGTGCGGACAAATCATTTGGCTTCACGAGCCGGTTATCGCGGTAGAGGTCGATGAGATAGTTGCGATGCCATTTGGCCGGCAGGTTGGTGACATCGCCATTCCAATGCAGCAAATCGAACGCAGGATAGTCTTCACCCAGCAGGTAATTTTTGACAACGGTGGACCATATTAAATCCTTACCACGCAGCATGTTGAAGGTCAGCGCAAGGAAACGGCCATCTAAATAACCCTGCGGTGCACTCAGCGCCTCCATCATCGCAATTTGTTGATCGTCAATAAAATGCAGCAGTTCGCCACCTGTGCTGAAATCGACCTGCGCGGTGAAAAATGTCGCGCTGCGCACCTTGTCGGCGGCGTCGGTTGCCGCGAGGATCGCAAGCGTTGCCGCCAAGGTCGTGCCTGCAACACAATAGCCAATCGTATGGACATCTGGCACATCAAGGGCGCTGCGCACGGTATCAATCGCGTCGATCTGCGCCGCGATATAATCGTCCCAAATGACGTCCTTCATCGAAGCGTCTGCCGATTTCCACGATACGACAAAAACCGTGATGCCTTGGTCCACGCAATATTTGATGAAGCTTTTTTCCGTCGTCAGATCGAGAATATAAAAGCGGTTGATCCACGGCGGAAAAATGATGAGCGGCGTTTCCAGCACATTTTCGGTTGTCGGGTCATATTGGATGAGCTGGTACAAAGGCGTTTGGTGCACAACCTTGCCCGGCGTTGCCGCGATGTTTTCGCCAAGGGTAAACGCGCTTGAATCGGTATGGGTCAACTGCCCGCGCTGCATGTCATGCATCAGGTGCTGCAACCCGGACATCAGGCTCGCGCCCTTGGACTCCACGGCGCGTTCCAATGCAACCGGATTGGTAAAGGGCGAATTTGCCGGGCTCATGGCCTCGATAATGCTGCGCAGGGCAAAGCCCATTTTCGCTTTATCATGTTCGGGCAAGCCATCCAATTGATCTGCTGCGGCCAACATATGTTCGGACATGACCTGATAGCTTTGACGGACCAAGTCGAATACCGGATGCTCCCATTGCGGCGCGGCAAAACGGCGGTCGGTCGTATCGACCTTGTCCCGGCCAGCTTTGGCCAGCGGTTCCAATACCGTTCCCCAAGCATCCAACGCCGCGCGATAGGCCTTTAACGGGTCGGTTGTGGCCACGGCGTTTTGTTCAAACAACTTCATGAATTGTGCGGGGTCCACAAAAGGGGGTATTTTGGTTGAGTCGGCCATATTGACAGGCATATCAAAGCAAATGAAATTGTCGAAGATTGTTTTGTTGTGCGGCGCAGCATGGACATTGCGTAAAAAAGAGCGCAAAGGCCCGCAATAATGACATTTGAAAATATTTCCCCGCTTCTCGATGAAGCGCTCACCGTGCGTGGATATACGACGCTCACCCCTGTTCAGGACGCTGTTATTGCAGAGGAAGCCGTAGGACGCGATTTGGTCGTGTCGGCACAAACCGGCTCGGGCAAGACCGTGGCCTTTGGCCTTGCGATGGCACCCCAAATCCTTGATGGCGGGCTGGTGAGCTTGGCACGCGAGCCTGCTGCGCTCATCATCGCCCCGACCCGCGAGCTTGCCTTGCAGGTGAGTCGCGAATTGATGTGGCTTTATGGGAAAGCAGGCGTGCGTATTGCGACCTGCGTTGGCGGCATGGATGCGTCGAAAGAACGGCGCACTTTGAACCAAGGCGCGCAGATTGTTGTCGGCACCCCCGGACGGCTGCGCGACCATTTGGAGCGCGGCGCGCTTGACCTGTCGGCGTTGAAAGTCGCGATCTTGGATGAAGCGGACGAAATGCTCGACATGGGCTTTCGCGAAGAGCTTGAGGAAATATTGAACGCTACGCCCGAAGGGCGACGGACATTGCTGTTCTCTGCCACCATGCCGAAACCGATTGTTTCGCTGGCAAAACGGTATCAGCGCGATGCTTTGCGAATCTCGACCGTTGGCGAAGATCGCGGCCATGGCGACATCAGCTATCAAGTGGTCACGGTCGCCCCACCGGACATCGAAAACGCTGTCGTCAATTTGCTGCGTTTGCATGAGGCGGAAACGGCTATTCTGTTCTGCGCGACGCGTGAAAATGTCCGCCGCTTGCACGCCAGCCTGACCGAGCGCGGCTTTAACGTCGTTGCCTTGTCGGGCGAGCATTCGCAGTCCGAGCGGAACCAAGCGCTTCAGGCTTTGCGGGACCAGCGGGCGCGGGTTTGCGTCGCAACCGATGTTGCCGCACGCGGGATCGATTTGCCAAACCTATCGTTGGTTGTCCATGTCGAGCTGCCACGCGATGCAGAAGGGCTTCAGCATAGGTCGGGACGGACTGGTCGTGCTGGTCGCAAGGGTACCGCTGTGTTGATCGTGCCATATCAGCGCCGCAAGCGCGTTGAATCCATGCTGCGCGGTGCAAAGATCGAGGCGGATTGGATAAAGGTTCCAACCGCAGCAGACATCCGCGCCAAGGACCATGACCGCCTGCTTGAAACGCTTTTGACCCCAGTTGAGGTTGAGGACGAAGATCGCGCGCTGGGTGCAAAACTGCTTGAGACGATGTCGGCAGAGGACATTGCGGCTGCTTTGGTGCGCGTGCATCGTGCCAAGATGCCGCAAGCCGAAGACCTGCTGGATGACGGCAGCCGTGAACGGCCACGCGACGACCATCGTGCAGGATTCGACGATTCGGTCTGGTTCAAACTGAATGTTGGTCGCCGCAACAATGCTGACCCCAAATGGATATTGCCATTATTGTGCCGTCGTGGCGGGGTGACCAAGAACGACATTGGTGCCATTCGTATTGCCGCGAATGAAACCCATGTCGGCATTGCGGCGGCTGCGGTCGCCAAGTTCGCCAAAGCGATTGCGCAACCGGGGCACGACGAAGATAATGATGTCGAAATCGTGCAAGCCGATGGCCCACCGCGTCAAGCGGCGCGGGAAAACAAGCGTAAGGGCCGCGATGGTGATCGTCCGCAGCGTGCAAAACTGGGCGTTAAGCCACGCGGCGATGGTCCGCCACGCGGCGGTAACTTCCGCGGAGACGGGCCGCGTGGTGGCGGACAAAGCCGCGATGGTGCACGTCCGTTCCGCAAGGATGGCCCGCCGCCATCGAAGCATGGTGTGAAGCACAAGGCAAAGGGCAATCGACCGCGTTAATGTGCGCGCCAATAGCTTTTTCTGGAAATGCACGAAAACTTCGCGCATGAGGGCGGTCTTGAGTTAACGAACCGGAAACGGGAGCCAATGTCCGAAGAATTCTACCGCATGAAGCGCCTACCGCCTTATGTCATCGCTGAAGTCAATGCGATGCGTGCGGCGGCGCGTGGCGCGGGCGAGGATATAATCGATCTCGGCATGGGCAATCCAGATTTGCCGCCACCGCAGCATGTGATCGAAAAACTGTGCGAAGTGGCGCAAAAGCCCGATGCGCATGGCTATTCCGCGTCCAAGGGTATTCCGGGGCTTCGCAAAGCACAGGCGCATTATTATGGGCGGCGTTTCGGGGTAGAACTTGATCCCGAACATGAAGTTGTCGTGACGATGGGTTCTAAAGAAGGCTTGGCAAGCCTTGCCACCGCCATCACTGCGCCGGGCGACGTTGTTCTGGCACCGAACCCAAGCTACCCCATACACACTTTTGGGTTTATCATTGCGGGCGCGACGATCCGGTCGGTGCCAACCACGCCCGACGAAAATTACTTCCGCTCGCTTGAGCGTGCCATGGCCTTCACCGTGCCGCGCCCGTCGATATTGGTGGTAAACTATCCGTCAAATCCGACCGCTGAGACCGTTGATCTGGCGTTTTATGAACGGCTGGTTGCATGGGCGAAGGAGAATAAGGTCTGGATATTGTCCGACCTTGCCTATTCCGAACTCTATTTTGACGGCAACCCGACCCCGTCGATTTTGCAGGTCAAGGGCGGTAAGGATGTTGCCGTTGAATTTACGTCCTTGTCGAAAACTTATTCCATGGCCGGATGGCGCGTTGGTTTTGCCGTGGGCAACCGCGAATTGATTGCGGCGATGACCCGCGTGAAAAGCTATCTTGATTATGGTGCCTTCACACCGATTCAGGCAGCAGCCTGCGCCGCGCTCAACGGGCCGCAGGACATTGTCGCGCAAAACCGGCAGCTTTACCACAAGCGCCGCGACATCCTTGTCGAGGCGTTTGGGCGCGCCGGTTGGGACATTCCGCCGCCTAAGGCGTCGATGTTTGCCTGGGCACCCTTGCCGCCCGCGCTCGCGCATTTGGGCAGCCTTGAATTTTCCAAGCAGTTGCTGACCGAGGCGAAGGTCGCGGTCGCGCCCGGCGTTGGCTATGGCGAAGATGGCGAAGGCTATGTCCGCATTGCGATGGTCGAAAATGAACATCGGTTGCGGCAGGCTGCGCGCAATGTGAAACGCTATTTGCAATCCATGGGTGTGAACACCCCGGCGCAGTCCAAGGCGATTTGACATGGCACGTGGTGACTTTGCCTTTCATCATAGCTTGCGCGTGCGCTGGTCAGAAACTGATGCGCAAGGGGTCGTCTTCAACGCCCGCTATCTCGATTATGCCGATGTCGCGATCACCGAATATTGGCGCGCGGTGAAGTTTCGCCACTATGCCGATACTGCGCCGATGGAATTTCATGTGAAGAAAGCCACCGTCACATGGTTTGCCCCGATCAAGCCCGATGAGATGATTGAAGTCATGGCGCGGACCATCGCCACGGGGCGCACAAGCATGACGCAGCGCGTTGAAATTCACGGCCTCTCCGAAGATGGCGCGGATGATTTGCGTGCGACCGTTGATTTGGTGAGCGTGCATGTGGACCTTGATGTGCATCGTCCCATCCCTCTGCCCGATTGGGTGAAGGGCGTTTTTACAGCGTTCGACAACCAAGCGGCTCTCGCGCCGCCCGCGTTGGCCGAAGCCTGAGGCGCGGCGGCGATGCTACGGAATGTCATAACCCATAAGTTAGCAGCCTTAATGCTTGGGCTGTCGCTGTTGGGCGCTTGTACCGAAAGCGCAGGGGGCGGGCAAAGCGCAACTGCACCGAAATTCCCCCGCCCTGACCGCACGGTATCCGCCATTGGCGACACGGAATTTTCGACCGAAGCCGCGCGGGACGAAGCGGGCGAAGCCAGTTATGTCATGGATTGGGCAGGCATTCAATTGGGGACCACCGTCGCCGACATTGGCGCGGGCGAAGGCTATTACACCATCCGCCTTGCCGAGCGCGTTGGCCCCAAGGGCCGCGTTTTGGCGCAGGATATTAACCGCGGCGCGCTGGATCGTTTAGGCGAACGCGTGACCCGCGAGCAAGTCGACAATGTCGCGATCAAGGAAGGCGCAGTGGACGACCCCCGCCTGCCACAGAGCAGCTTTGACCGGATATTCATGGTGCATATGTATCATGAGATTGAAGAGCCTTATGCGTTTTTGTGGCGGATGCGCCCGGCGCTGGCCAAGGGCGGGCAAGTGATTGTCGTCGACCGTGACCGGGCTACGGACCGGCACGGCATACCGCCAAAGCTGTTATTCTGTGAATTTGACGCGGTTGGCTACCGCCTGACCGGCTTTACCGAGCAGTTGAAACTTGGCGGCTATATCGCCCGGTTTGAAGTCAGCGGTGCGCGGCCCGAACCATCGGCGATACGGACCTGCGCCAGCCGCTATCCGCAATCTTAGCCCCTCGTCAGTCGCCGTCAAAGCCGATGAGGGCGTCAACGCGGATATTTTGCGCCCGCAATTTATCTGCGCCGCCAAGGTCTGGCAAATCGACGATGAACAAGGCTTGTTCGACCCTGCCCCCGCCTTGCCTGATAAGGTCAACGCCGGCCAAGGCGGTGCCGCCTGTGGCAATCAGATCATCGACCAGCAGCACTTTTTGGTCCGGCTGGACATGGCCGACATGCATTTCGATGCGGTCGGTGCCATATTCCAACGTATAATCGGTGCCGATTTTGTCACCGGGCAACTTACCCGGCTTACGCAACATCAATTGCCCAAGGCCAAGGACATAAGCCAGAGCCGACGCGACAATGAACCCGCGCGCCTCAATTCCGGCAACCAGCTCTGTATCGGGGTCAACCAAGGCCGCCAGCCGGTCCATCGTCATGCGATAGCCGCCCGCATCAAGCAGCAAGCTCGACACGTCGCGGAACATGATCCCCGGCTTCGGGTAATCCGGAATGTTGCGGATCAGTGCCGCGAGGTCTGCGTTGTTGTTCATTGGCCTTGAGTGCCTGTTATGGGCCATGTTTTCAAGGAAATCCGGTGAAGGCGGCTTCCTTTATCTCAAGCTAAGGAGTCTTCGTCCCCAACTCGTTTTTCGTCATCCTGAACTTGTTTCAGGATAACGGGCGACGGCGGTGCGTTATCCTGAAACAAGTTCAGGATGACGAGAACGCGGCCACAAA
>JAEMTM010000017.1:20618-21956 GCA_016462305.1 Sphingomonadaceae bacterium
AACGCGGCCACAAAAAACGCGGCAACAAAAAAGGGCGGCCCATTTCTAGGCCGCCCATTTTGTCCATGGCAGGGATCCTGAACCCAGTTCAGGATGCCGCCATTGGCGTCACTTCAGTTCGACGGTTCCGCCGGCAGCAAGGATCTTCGCCTTGATGTCTTCGGCTTCTGCCTTGTTCACGCCTTCCTTGATCGCCTTTGGCGCGGACTCAACAAGCGCCTTTGCTTCGGTCAGACCAAGTGCAGTGATTGCGCGGACTTCCTTGATGACTGCAATCTTGTTTCCGCCGTCGCCGGTCAGGATAACGTCGAATTCAGTCTGCTCTTCAACAGCAGCAGCAGCAGCGGCGGCAGGCGCAGCAACAGCAACAGCAGCAGCGGCGCTAACGCCCCATTTTTCTTCCAAAGCCTTTGCAAGGTCAGCCGCTTCAAGAACGGTCAAGGTTGAGAGTTGCTCTACGAGCTTTTCAATATCAGCCATTTAAATAACACTCCGATTTTCTGTCATATCTGTAGGGCTCGCCCAAATGGACGCAGCCGGTTTCATGTAAAAAGTTACGCTGCCTTTTGGTCAGCATAGGCACCAAAAACGCGTGCCAATTTCGCAGCCGGTGCGGTCGTCAATTGCGCGATCTTCGTTGCCGGTGCTTGTACAAGCCCGATAATCGTCGCACGCAGTTGATCGAGCGATGGCAGTGAAGCCAGCGCCTTTACACCGTTTACATCGAGGAAAGTGTCACCCATCGCACCGCCGACAATTTCTAATTTGTCATTGGTCTTGGCGAACTCGACCACAATCTTTGCAGCGGCGACCGGGTCCGACGATGTGGCGAGCGCCGTAGGTCCGGTTAGCAATTCTGCTAACGCACCATAAGACGTTCCCTCAAGGGCGATTTTGGCAAGACGGTTCTTGGCAACCTTATAGCTTGCGCCCGCATCACGCATCTTCAAACGAAGGTCGGTCGATTGTGCAACTGTCAACCCGAGGTTACGGGTAACAACAACAACCGCCGCTGCATTAAAAGTGGCGTTCAGCGATGCAACTGTTTCGGTCTTTTCAGAACGGTTCATGCATTACTCCTTATTCGGGCCGTCCCGGCGAACCGGGCAAGCCCAACACGAAAAGCGAAGCGCCCGGATGAGCACTACCGCTGACTTAGTCCGTGGGGAAGTTTCATGCCGAACGCACACGACAGATTGCCGGAGCAGTGGCGAAGGATGGCAAAGCCAATCCTGAAATCTCTATCCCCGTCTAGGCTGGACATTAAGAACGGCAAATTCCGTTCACCAACTGTCTCGGACGGTTGCCGGTGAAGCCGTCGCTCCACCGAACAGGGGG
>JAEMTM010000018.1:0-15772 GCA_016462305.1 Sphingomonadaceae bacterium
TAACCTAGGCGCTTTGATGCTATTTGGCGGAACCATTCTTGCCGTCATCGCATTATTTGATGCGCTATGGTTGGTTGCTGGCGGGTTAGGTTTAATTGCAGCTATGGGGTTAGCCCTTGTGTCGCTCGATTCGGGGAAATTTCCAAAAGGCATCATTACCATTGGTGAACTTGTGCATAGAACGGTTCCACTCAATTCAAAGCTGTTGAAGGAGATGGGCGGCAGACCCGATAGCCGTTGGTCCATTCTTACCGCGATGGCATCGGAGCACGGGAGCTTAGAGCCGTCCGCAATTTCGCCGGATACATATCTCCACAAAAAAGCCTTCAGGATGCCTGCGCGGCTTAATGTCCGCCCTCCCCAACATTCTAGCCGAACAGGCTGGTGGTGGACCGCCCTGAAACCGGCCATTTATCCGTTCCGTGAACCTGCTGAACGAAAAGCCGCTTTTGAAGACTAAGTTCGGAGCAATGAAAGGCTGAAATGTTAGCGACAGCGGTCATTATGCTAATTTTCGCCTCGAACGTCGGCTTTCACCGTTTCTGCCCTGACAGCTGCCGGTCAGGGCGCGACAATATTGCTTCCGTTCGAGCGTCGCTTTACCGCCGACGATAGCTGCTTTTGGTTGAGCCCCTGAGAGACGTGACGAGATGCCGATGTCGAGGGTAGTCGACGGAAGTTGGCTACTAAATGCTACCATCTAGGTCGATCTTCTAAGTGGCGGTGACGCACTTTGCGACGCGATGGAGCCGCTGGCCATGGACGACGCTTTCTCCTGTCTGGTACAGGAACGGCTGAGAGCACTACGAAATGTCATGGCCTACCAGCTCATCCACATTTCCAGCCAGCCTTGCTTGCTAGATCGAATGTGTCCTGAATTTTAGACAATGGAAGCGCGTCATACGAAATCCTATCGATGCCATCCTTCAGTGCGGGAATGTCGCCGCGTCCATAACCTTCCGAGGATGACTGGGGAGAATGCCGTTGAATTTCTCGAGCTTTCTCGTCGCCCATCGCTGCCCTTCCTTTTGATTTGAACCAGTGACGAAGCGAATGAAACACCAGGTTTTGGTTTGTCGTCACATACTTATCGATATGAGCATTGAGAAAATCTGATAGCTTTTGCACCCGATGGCGCCCTGTGAATATTTCCGGAAATAAGTGTCGCTGGCCGTCGGACCTTCGAGACTCGACAAAGTGAAGGAAATGAAGGTCGATTAGCAGTTGAGGGATCGGAATCGGCACATAGATTGTATTCGCCTTATAATGTTTGTCCTCATCCCTTTTACCAGTGTCATGCTCTTCCTCTGTAAAGATAAAGCACCATGCGCCATCACGCATCTGGATATCACCGACTTGGATTTGCGCCGCTTCACTTAGCCGACAGCCAATCGTAAGCGCAATTAGACTCACCCACGCTGCAGTTAGATGTTTCGCATCAGTTGATCGGTCCAGAATGAATTTTGGGTTGGTGAACAACGGAGCATCGAAATATGCTCGGATCTCTTCCGCTGAAAACAGCCTGCGTGGGCTACCATTCCGATCATAACCTTCAATCACTACATTGAGCGCCGGCCTGATTTTGATAATGTTCTTTCGGTGAGCATAGCCTGCAATGGCTGAAATGGCGGTCGCGCGCTTTTTCAGCGTCGCAGGCGAAATACGCTCTGCGGTTGGTTGCTGGTGCTCAGCCCAAGCAATGCGCTGCCTAAAACTTAGCGCCCTGACTGCCCTTGGAAGAGAAGCAGGAAGACTTGCGGCAAGTTCACAATACTCGTCGACGAGATATTTCTCAACACGTCCAATTGGTGGGTCATCAGCAAAGCTGACAAAATCTGCCACTGCGACCTTAAATTCACGTTTCGTCTTTTCAGTTATGTTGCCCTGCTTTGCCCATCGTTCATAGACCTCGCTAAAGGGCATGTCTGGATTAAACTTGGGCTCGACAGGCGATTTCCATACTCGAGGATCGCCATCGCGATCGATTTTGATTACAAACCCATCAACGAGGTGGTCGATCATTGCTTGGGTAAGTTCATGCCTTTCGCACGCAATAGCTGGCATGGCGCCGATCAATGCATCAATTTCGTTGTCGATAATTGCTTGCCATTGGCCGCGGTCGCGCTTCCAAGCTCTCCACAGGCCCCACCGCAGTCCTGGACGATCTGGATCTTCATACTGATCTACCAGTTTCTGTTCGAGCGCATGATCGCTTGCCAGCAAACGATTCCAATCGGAAATGGGGCGAAGGTGCTTTTCCGTCTCATATAGGGCCGCATCATGCATTGATACGCACAAATCCAGCCGCATAAGCAACACGGTTTTGCGACGTTTGCCGGGTTGGTCGTTGCCGCGGCGACGAGAAAACCACTGTTGTAGGGAGGCGACGGGCGAATAGGTCGCACTGGCGCGTGCTTCAATAATCCTCTTCTCGAGGTCCGCATTAGCAAGGGTAAACTCTTGCTTTGCTTTGGTGAGATCTTTGGTGCCGAGCGAGAGCTTGTAGAGTTCCCGATTATCGAAAGCGTGCCGCACATCTTGCGGCAGCTTCCGGCGCAGATAATAACTGCCAGTGGCAGGGTGGCGATAGGGCGAAGCCATAATACAAATCCTTCCGGTGTCCCAACGAGGTGTACCAGTGTTATAGGATTTAATCAGATTTCTGCCAAATGTGCGCCTTACACGCAATTTGGTGACCCCTACGGGAATCGAACCCGTGTTTCAGCCGTGAAAGGGCCGCGTCCTAACCGCTAGACGAAGGGGCCAATCGCTTGGCGAGCCGCGCCTTTACGGTTTCGTTCTGCACTCGTCAAGGCCAAGTTGGCGCAAATTCAGTCGGCAAAGGCAATGTCGTCGACATGCAGCTCGGCTTTTGGCGTTGCGCCCCAGTCATCGGTCTTGGCGCGGCCTGCAAACCAGTAGCGGCGGCCGCGATCGGCGTGGAGCATGGTCTGGCCAAGAACGGTTTCGCCCTGACGAAATGCCATGGCTTTGAACGACTGGCCATCGTCGCCTGCAACAATAGCGCGGACATGGTCCTTGCCGACGATGTCGCATTTGATGATCCGCAATGGCCCGGTGACCACGCGCGGCCCGGGCCAGCCCATGCCATAAGGTCCAGCCGACTCCATGGCGTCGACGAAAATGGGGTTCAGGCCGCGTGGCGCGACAATGGCGTCGATCAACAACGCCTTGGCCCCCGATGCGTTGGCGACATCTGTTGCGAGGCGCGCATCGAGCCAATCGGCCAAGGCATCAATTTTATCGCGCACGACGGTCAGGCCCGCCGCCATGGCATGGCCACCGCCTGCGACGAGCAATCCAGCCTCCCGCGCCGAAATGATTGCCGCGCCCAGATCAACGCCTGCGATGGACCGACCCGATCCTTTGCCGACGCCATTTTCATCAACGGCAATGACGATGGATGGCTTGCCGGTTTTTTCCTTGATGCGGCCAGCAACGATGCCAATGACACCCGGATGCCAGCCTTCGCCCGATAACAACGCCACTGCGCGGTTATGTTGTCCGGCCAAGTTGGCCTCGGCCTGTTCCTGCACCACCGATTCAATCGCGCGGCGTTCTTCATTCAGGCGGTCAAGCTCCATCGCGATGTCTTGTGCTTCGATGGGGTCTTCGGTGATGAGTAACCGAACGCCAAGGTCGGACTTGCCGACGCGGCCGCCGGCGTTGATACGTGGACCCAAGGCAAAGCCAAGGTCGGAGCATATCGGTGCGCGGGTCAGGCGGCTCGCTTGAATGAGCGCAGACAGGCCTATGTTGCGGCGCGCGGCCATGACCTTCAGCCCTTGTGCAACGAATGCGCGGTTCAGCCCGCGTAGCTGCGCCACATCGGCCACGGTACCCAAGGCCACGATATCGAGTAGCTCCATGATTTTGGGCTCGGCCCGGGTGGCGAAATAACCACGGGTGCGCAGCGTCCGAATCAACGCCGCCCCCAAAAGGAACGCCACGCCAACCGCCGCCAGATGCCCGTGGGACGCCGCTGCGTCGGTTTCGTCGAGGCGGTTGGGGTTTACCAAGGCAAAGGCCTCAGGAAGCTCTGTGGCGCATTTATGATGGTCTACCACGATGACCTCAAGCCCGGCGGCCTTGGCCTGCGACAAGGCGTCATAGGCCATGGCCCCGCAATCGACGGTCACGATCAAGCGGCTGCCGCCATCGCCAATACGGACCAAGGCTTCGCCAGAGGGGCCATAGCCCTCCATCAAGCGGTCCGGGATATAATAGCGTGCGTCTAGCCCCAAATTGCGCAGCAAGCGGATGAGCAAAGCCGCGCTGGTCGCGCCATCGACGTCGTAATCACCATATACGGTGATTTGCTCCTTTTCCTCAACTGCCTGTGCCAGTCGAAGTGCCGCATTCTCCATATCCTGAAAGATCGACGGGTCGGGCATGAAGTTGCGGATGGTGGGGTTGCGGTGCCGCTCGATATCATCGCGAGCGACACCACGCGCCATCAGCAACTGGGTCACAAGATCGTCAGGCTGAAAATCCGGGTCGCGGCCATCGGTGCCGCTGCCCCGCCAATGCCAGGCTTGTTCAAGGATGGAGTGATTTATGTCGAGGACTGACTTCATCATACTTCCCTATGGCGCGCTGCGGGTGCTAGCAAGGGGGGATGAAGCAACTGGCAATAATCTGGCACAGCATGACCGGCGGGTCTAAGGCCCTGGCGCAGGCGGCCTATGACGGCGCGGTGCGGGGGCAAAAAGTGCATGTGCTGATGCTGCATGCCGCTGAAGCCGACCCTGAACATTTGTTGGCGGCGGATGGCTATCTGTTCGTTTTTCCTGAAAATCTGGCGGCGATCAGCGGAGGCATGAAAAGCTTTTTCGACCGATGCTATTATCCGTGCCTTGGCGCATTGAACGGGCGGCCTTATGCGATGATCGTTTGCGCCGGGTCCGACGGAAGCAATGCCGTTGCGCAGGCCGAACGGATCGCGACGGGCTGGCGGCTGCGGCAAATTGCACCGAGCGTCATTGTGTGCACGCATGCGCAGACGCAAGCGGCGATATTGGCGGCCAAAACGATTGATGTTGCGCAGCTATCGACGGCAGCCGAATTGGGCGATCAGATCGCGACGGGTCTGCAAATGGGCATTTACTGAATATCAGCCGATATGGTCAGCTTTCCGATGCTCGCTCTTGACCCAGCGGACGGTACCCGATGAGGCGCGCATCACGACACTTTCGGTGGTCACGCGGCCATCACGAAGGGTCTTTACGCCCTCAAGCAAGGAACCATGCGTAACGCCCGTAGCGGCAAAGATACAGTCGCCTTTGGCCAGTTCTTCAAGATCATAGATTTTGTCGAGATCCTCGATACCCCATTTGCGCGCGCGTAGCCGTTCATCGTCATTGCGGAACAGCAAGCGGCCCTTGAACTGGCCACCGACGCAACGCAAAGCGGCGGCTGCCAACACGCCCTCTGGCGCGCCGCCGCTACCCATATAGATGTCGACGGTCGTGTCTGGGTTCGTGGTTGCTATTACACCGGCGACGTCGCCATCGGGGATTAGCATGACGCCGCAGCCAATTTCGCGCAGTTCGGCGATCATCTTTTCATGGCGGGGACGGTCAAGGACGCACACAATCAGCTCATGTGGCGGCACGCCTTTTTCGGCGGCAACAGCAGCAACATTTTCAGCCACCGATTTGTCGAGATTGACGATGTTGGGTGAATAGCCGGGGCCAACTGCGATCTTGTCCATATAGACATCGGGCGCGTTGAGTAAATTGCCTTCTTCGGCCACAGCCAGAACGGCCAGTGCGTTCGGGCCGGCCTTTGCGGTGATGGTAGTGCCCTCCAAAGGATCCAGCGCGATGTCGATTTTGGGGCCAGTGCCAATCGCCGACCCTACCTTTTCACCAATGAACAGCATCGGCGCTTCGTCCCGCTCGCCTTCACCAATGACGACCGTTCCATCCATATATAATTCGTTCAAGGCGGCGCGCATCGCTTCGACGGCGGCGGCATCGGCTGCCTTCTCATCGCCGCGACCAATAAGCTTCGCCGCTGCGATGGCAGCAGCCTCAGTCACTCGCACCATTTCCAAAACAAGGACGCGGTCGAGGATTTGGCTTGCTGTAGTCATCGTTTTTTCCTAGCTATTTGAAAGATCGGGTTTCTGGGGAAAGAAATTTCGGCATCTGGGGCGTTAAGGTCGGCACTGCGGTTCCGATAGGGAAGGCGTAACTAAATGTCGAGATTACTTGTCGCCGCCGTGGCACTTTCTGCCTCCGTCGTTTCTGCGCAGCCAGTGAGCGATGAAGAAATTGCGGAACAGATCGAAAAAGCCCGGCGACTGGTCGCCGTCGATGCCGAGGGCTGCGTTAAATATCCTGCATCCGATGAAATTGTCGTGTGCGGCGAAAATCCCGACAATAAAAGCCAGCGCATATTTCGCGATGCGCAAGGAACGGACGAAGACCGCATACGGCGCGGGGAAGCCATTTCCAGCAAACGTGCGGCGGCATGTTTGCGCGGCGATACCAACTGCAAGATTTACATGAAAGGCGTTGGCATAGGGTTCGGCTATGTCCCGCCAGTCGCCATTCCGCTTGAAGAAGTGCTCAAAGGGCTGCCTGAACCGGATATGATTGTCACCGACGGCGAGAACGCACCGCCCTGATCATTCGCCCAAAATGTGCATCACCATCGGCTCGCCCAGCATGCTGTCGGACGTTGAAAGCGCATTTATGGTGTCGTTGATCGCTTGCTCCGGCCCGGCATGTGTGACCATGGCAATCAATGCCGAACCATCGTCACCTGCCTCGGTTTGGATGAGGCTTTCAATCGACAGCCCCGCATCGCGCATCGCTGCGGTGATTTCCGCGAGCACACCGACCCGGTCGGCCACCAACATGCGCAAATAGCTTTTGCTGATCCGGTGCGCCGAGGCTGCGCGCGGCAGTTTTTCAAGTTCAGCCGACGGCATGGAGAATGCAGGGCCGGTTTCCTTGCGCGCAATATCGACCAAATCGGCGACGACCGCTGACGCCGTTGGCTTGTCGCCTGCGCCTGCGCCTTGGAACAGCAATCGGCCCGAGAAATTGCCCTCGGCGACGACGGCATTGGTTGCGCCTGTGACAACTGCCAGCGGGTGGCTTAAAGGCACGAGGCACGGCTCAACGCGTTGGAAAATAGTCGACGATCCATTGTCGCCGTCAATTTCAGCAAGGCCAATCAGCCGGATACGATAGCCCAAGGTTTTGGCCTGCGCGATGTCCGCAGCCAGGATTTTACGCACACCGCGCGCCTCAACTCCGCCAAAATCAATGACTGAACCAAAACTTAAGGAGGCAAGAATCGAGAGCTTATGCGCGGCATCGATCCCGTCAATGTCGAATGACGGATCGGCTTCGGCAAAGCCCTTGGCCTGCGCATCGGCAAGTACCTGCGCAAAATCCAGCCCGTCGCGCTCCATAGTGGACAGGATGAAATTACATGTGCCATTGAGAATGCCATAGACCCGGTCAATGCGGTTGGCGGCGGCACCATCGCGCAGACCTTGAATGACAGGAATACCCCCGGCAACAGCCGCTTCAAATTTGAGCGCGGCCTGCTTGCTCTCCGCCAAAGCCGCAAGCTCGAAACCATGATGCGCGATCATCGCCTTGTTGGCGGTCACCAAAGCGCGTCCGTTGGACAAAGTCTCTCGGGCCAAGGTCAGGGCAGGGCCATCGGACCCCCCGACTAGCTCAACCACAACGTCAATATCGTCCGCGGTCGCAAGCGCACTTATGTCGTCGACCCAGCGATAAGGCGACAAATCAACGCCGCGATCCTTTGTCCGGTCACGCGCGGTAATGGCGACAATCTTGATCTCGCGGCCGGCCCTGCGCGCAATAAGCGCCGCATTTTCCTCAATCAGGCGAATGACACCACTGCCCACGGTTCCAAGTCCAGCGAGGCCCACTTTAAGCGGTGCATGACGAACGGGTGTGGACATGGCTAAATGACTTTCTGCCGTGAATCTGGTGGATTTAAGCCGCGCTTAAGTGGAATTTGATGGAAACGCTAGCCCAAGGTTGCGATACCCTTGCGGGTGTGTGCGCCAAAGGCATAAGACAAGCGCAAGGCTGGCGCTTGGATATGGGTTTCGCTAGAGCCCGGATCGAAGCAAAATCGGAGTGAAGAAATGCGTGCAGTTGGTGTTATCGGGGCGGGTCAAATGGGTGCAGGCATATCGCAAGTGAGCGCTGCTGCTGGCTATCATGTCTATCTGTCCGACCTTGATCTGGCCAAGGCCGAAGCAGGCAAGGCCAGCATTGCCAAAGCCCTGGCCCGCTTGGTCGCCAAAGAGAAAATGGGGCAGGTCGAAGCCGACACAATGCTGTCGCGTATTGAGCCTGTCGCCAGCTATGAACCGATGGCGGCTGCCGGGCTGATCATCGAAGCAGCGACCGAGCGCGAGGATATCAAGCGCAAGATATTTGAGGCTGTGGGCAACGTTCTTGGCCATCAGGCGGTGTTGGCATCGAACACATCATCCATCCCGATTACCCGTTTGGCGCAGGCGTCGCCCGACCCAAAACGCTTTATTGGCGTCCATTTCTTCAATCCGGTGCCCGTCATGGGCCTGATTGAAATCATCCGTGGGCTTGCGACGACGGACGCCACCGTCGACATCGTGCGCCAATATGGGGAAAAGCTGGGCAAGCAATTGGTTTTTGCCAATGATGCGCCGGGCTTCATCGTCAACCGCGTGTTGATGCCCATGATAAACGAAGCAATATTTGCGCTTGGCGAAGGCGTTGCCAACATGCGCGATATCGACACCGCCTGCCAGCTTGGCCTCAATCACCCTATGGGGCCGCTTACCTTGGCAGATTTTATCGGGCTAGATACCTGTCTTGAAATCACCAAGATACTGTTCCAATCCACGGGCGATCCAAAGTTCCGCCCTGCGCCCTTGCTGCAAAAATATGTTGAGGCCGGATGGTATGGCCGCAAGGTGAAGCGCGGATTTTACGATTATTCGGGGGACGTGCCCGTGCCGACACGCTGAGGCTGTGCGGCATCGGCTTTTGTCGTTAGATTTAACCCGATTGCCCCGACCAAGATCAGCAGGATAAACCCAATCTGGACGGGTTGCAGGCTTTGTTTGAACACCAGCCAACCGATGATAGTAATCGCCAATATCCCGACCCCGGACCAGATCGCGTAAGCTACCCCCACCGGAATGCTCTTCATCGCCACGGCAAGGAAGGCGAAGCATACCCAGTAACATGCCATTGAGCCAATACCGAGGCCGATACGGGCAAAGCCGTCCGACGCCTTGAGCAGGCTCGTTCCTGCTATTTCAAAGGCGATGGCGATTGCCAGATATATCCATGCGTTCATTTCAATCTCCCTTTTTGTCTGCTTCAAAACCAGGCAGCATCCCGCCGCTTATCATCCGCGCCGTCGTGGCGCGTTTCATGAATTCCCAAACCAACTTGTCGAAGCCTGGATCGGGTGCGCCTTCGCCTGTCCATTGATCCATTTCGTCAAACATTTTTATGCTCGCTTGCCACATGTCAGGCGTGCTGACCGCAGAAAAGGGCTTGAGCAGTTCGAACCACGCATCGACAAAGCCCTGCGCGATTTCGCTTTCGGGCTCCATTGGTATCGCGGCTTTGATACGGTCGCCCAAACTCTGCCATTGCGCATCATAAGATCGGGCATCGAAGTCAGCACCGATCAATTGCCATGCCCTTGCCCATTTCGCTTTCTCCTCCGGAGAAAAATATCGGTCGGTTATGGCTTGCCATTCCCTTGGCTCTTGATTCGTCATCCGCTGTCCAGATTCGATGAGCGCACAAAATGTCGCGGGGTCGATCCGTTCACCGTCGTCGAGGCGCGACATTGCAAAGCGAATGATTTGGCGCGCGCTGTTTATCTGCGCAGCCTCTTCATCAAGCATTTTTAGCTGAGCGGTCAACATCGCCGACATATCAACATTATGTCCCGCAAACAGACGTTGCATTTGTGATAGACTCAACCCTGCCGATTTCAGGACGGCGATCTGATGCAGGCGCGACAATTCGCGTGCACCGAATATCCTGCGCCCTGAAGCAGTGCGCAATGGTGCGACGAGCCCCTTGGCTTCGTAAAAACGCAATGTGCGGCTCGTCAGGCCAGTGCGGCGGACGACTTCGTTTATCGGAAGCGAATCAGTCATGTAGGCTTTATGCATCTTGACGCTGGGTCAACTTCAAGCATTTTTTTGCCTGAGCGCGACTTTTCAATCGACGTTAGGTTAAGGTTCCACTCTCACGGAAGGCTGCCTCAAGATCGGCGATCAAATCGTCGGTATCTTCCAACCCGATTTGCAGGCGGATGAGGGTGCCATCCTTGTCCCAAGGCACTGCTGACCGGTATTTTTCGGGGTGGACGGGCAAAGCAAGGCTTTCAAAGCCGCCCCAGCTATAGCCAATGCCGAACAGGCCGAGTGCATCTACAAAGGCGGCGGCGGTTGCGGCGTCACCTTTATGGATAAACGAGAACAGGCCCGACGCGCCCGTAAAGTCACGCTTCCAAATGTCGTGCCCCGGACAGTCCGGCAGCGCGGGGTGGAACACCGCTGCAACATCTGGTTGGGTTTGTAACCATGTGGCAATCTGCAGCGCGGAGGACTCATGTGCCTTCATGCGGACGGATAAGGTGCGCAGACCGCGACTGGCGAGATAGGCATCGTCGGGTGACACTGTCTGGCCAAGTTGCTGCGCGGTTTGGCGCAATTTCGTCCAATATTTCGCATGCGTGGTGACGCTGCCCATCATGACGTCGCTATGGCCCACAATATATTTGGTGCACGATAAGATCGCCATATCAATGCCCTTGTCGAGCGCCGTGTGGAAATAAGATGTGGCCCAAGTGTTATCGAGCAAAGTGACAATATTATGTTTTTTGGCCGCTGCGCAAATGGCGGGAATGTCTTGAACCTCAAAGGTCAGGCTTCCGGGCGACTCCAACAAGATCGCTTTGGTGCGGTCACAAAATACCGAATCATAATCGGCCGTGTGCGGGTCAAAATAACGCGTCTCAACGCCAAAGCGCTTCAGGAAGCCTTCTGCGAAGGAACGACTTGGGTCATACGCATTGTCGGTCATCAACAGCACATCACCGGGCGCAAGGACCGACAGCAATGCGCACGCAACGGCAGCGACGCCCGATGGATAGAGCATCGTTCCATGCGCGCCGGGCTCCATCTCGGTCAGCGCCTCGGCCAGCGACCATTGCGTCGGTGACCCACGGCGACCGTAGAAAAAGCGGCCATCTTCGTTCGATGCCTTGCCAGCTTCGAGCGCGGCGACATCCGGGTATAGATGCGTGCTCGCGCGCCAAATAGGCACATTGACGACCGGGCCGGTTAATGAAGCCCTTCGTCCTGCAGTGACTAATTTAGTGGAGGGCTTTTGGGGCTTGTCAGAACTCAAGCCGCACCCTGCGCTTTGGGCGTGTCCGCATCGAGGCCCCATTCGGACCAACTGCCGTCGTAAAGCGAGACATCAGTCTTGCCGGTCATCCGCGCCCCAAAAAGGACGACCGCAGCAGTCATGCCCGACCCGCAGGTGGTGATCATGGGTGTGTTCAAATCCACGCCAGCGTCGGTAAAGGCTTGTGTCAATTCCGCGCCGCGCTTCCACGTTCCATCTGCGTTGAAAAGCTGGCTAAATGGCAAGTTGCGGCTGCCGGGAATATGGCCTGACGCCATTTCAGGCCGTGGCTCGGCTTCTTCGCCGGTAAAACGGCCAGCACCGCGTGCGTCGACGACAATTGCGTCTTTGCTATGCAAATTGGCGAGCATGTCTGCCTTGCTACGCACGGCCTTGCCATCTTTCCACACGGTAAAGTGGCGATGGCGCAAGGTGGGTTTGCCGGTTTCAAGCGGGCGGCCTTCGGCTTTCCATTTGGCGATGCCGCCATCAAGGATTGCCACATCATGTGCGCCAAACAAGGTCAGCATCCACCAAGCGCGGGCGGCAGACTTGAACGGGCTGTCATCATATACCACGATGCGGCTGCCGTCCCCAAGTCCGAGCGATTGCATACGGCTCGCGAATTTTTCGGGCGGCGGCAATGTGTTCGGCAGGCTGCTATTGGCGTCGGCAAGTTCTTCCAAATCCATGAACACGGCCGATGGAATATGCCCACCTTCATATTCTGCCTGCGCATTGCGGCCCGCATCGGGCATGAACCATGTTGCATCGACCACGCGAAGGTCGGACGCGCCGATTTCGTTCGCCAACCAATCGGTGCTTACTAACAATTCCATGATTTCTCCCTTGCCCGCATATATGATTCTTTCTCCGTGCAGGATAAGCTGCTTTTTCAAACTATCCAAGTGTTTCCAGAAACTGCTGCGCATGGCTGCGCAGCTCTATTTTATCTGCGTCCGCCATCCGCTCCCAATTTTTATACGGCATCGCCATGCGGGGATTTTTGCGCAGCTTGCCTTCGTTCCGGGCAATGAATTCCCAGTATAACGCGTTGAACGGACATGCTTTTGGCCCAACGCGTTGTTTGACGTCATAACGGCAATGTGTGCAATAATCGGACATGCGGTTGATATAGGCACCGCTCGCCGCATAGGGTTTTGACGCGAGCATCCCGCCATCGGCAAACTGGCTCATGCCAAGGCTGTTGGGCAATTCCACCCATTCATAGGCATCGGCATAAACGGCCAGATACCATAAATGCACTTGCTTCGGGTCGATCCCTGCCAGCAAGGCAAAATTGCCGGTGATCATCAGCCGCTGGATATGATGTGCGTAGCCATGCGCGATTGTCTGGCCAATGGCCTGCGACAGGCAAAGCATGTCGGTTTTGCCCGTCCAGTAAAATGCAGGCAGGGACCGGGTCGCGGCCAGCGCGTTGCTCTCCACATATTCGGGGCCAGCATGCCAGTAAATGCCACGTACATATTCGCGCCAGCCAATGACTTGCCGGATAAAGCCCTCGGCGGCGTTAATCGGAACCTTTCCCGCCCGATATTGCACCTCAACCGCCCGGCACAGCTCAAGCGGGTCAAGCAAGCCGGAATTGATATAGGGCGAGAGAATCGAGTGCCATAAAAACGGTTCGCCGGTCAGCATCGCGTCCTGATAATCGCCAAAATTGGGCAAAGCATGCGCCAGGAAATGCTTTTGCTGCTGCAACGCATCTGCACGGGTCACGGCAAAGCCGAATTTGGCCGTCTGTCCGATATTGTCACCATAACGGCTCTCAACCATCTGGATGACATCTTGCGTCACCGCATTGGGCGCAAAATGCAGGGGCTTTGGCATCGTCAGATCGCGCTTGGCAGGTTTGCGGTTTTCTGCGTCGAAATTCCATTGCCCACCTTCGGGCGCATCGCCGTTCATGAGCAGGCCGGACTTACGGCGCATATCGCGATAAAAATACTCCATGCGCAACTGCTTACGGTCCTTGGCCCAGTTTTCAAATTCGCCATGGGTGCACAAAAACCGGTCGTCGGGCAGGATTGTCACCGGCATATCAAAACGGTCATCCCAGCTATCGAGCATCGCCTTTACGCGCCATTCGCCCGCCTCGGTCACGCGCAGTGCGGAGATTTTGTGCCGCTCGATTGCACGCACGACTTCGCCGGTGAAGCTACCGCTGTTTTCGGCCTCGGTCAGTTTTACGTAATCGACGGTCCAACCTAGGCTGCGCAGATCCTCGGCATGGTGGCGCATAGCGGACAGAATATACGCCATTTTGGATTTATGGTGCGGCACATATTCGGTTTCTTCGTCCACCTCCGCCATCAAGATGACGCATGCTGTTTTGTCCTGCCCCGCCAAAGAAGAAAGCCCGTGGCTTAGCTGGTCACCAAATATGGGAATCAAGATTGTCATGTCTGCGCCATAGCGCGGCGCGCATTCAAGGGCGATACAGGGTTTGAAGAAAGACGGGGGGGTGAATCCCAAGATATATTTTTCCCGAACCAATGGCGATAACTGGCATCACCCGTTTGCTTCGCGCTGCGAAACCGCTAAATGCGCGATCATGACTGACATACCAAAGCCCAAATTTCTCGGTGCGCAAAGCGCGCTGCCCCAAACGCCGGAAGAGGCGCAACTGGATTATGTTCCCAATCCGCGGCCTGGCACGCTGTATCTTGCGCGCTTTGCGGTGCCTGAATTTACCTCGCTTTGCCCGGTTACGGCGCAGCCTGATTTCGCGCATTTGGTCATTGATTATGCGCCCGATGCCACAATCGTCGAATCCAAATCATTGAAGCTGTTTTTGGGGTCATTCCGCAATCACGCCGCCTTTCATGAAGACTGCACCGTTGGCATCGGCCAGCGTCTTTTTTCGGAGATGAAACCCCATTGGCTGCGAATCGGCGGCTATTGGTATCCGCGCGGCGGCATACCGATTGATGTGTTCTGGCAATCAGGCGAACCACCCAAGGGTCTGTGGTTGCCCGACCAAAATGTTCAGCCCTATCGCGGTCGCGGCTAAGCAATTTACGGCTCGCTTAATATCCGCGCCTCAAAGTTTTGCCGCGCAAACCCGGGGCCGTGGCGGCGAGGTCAACCCTGCCGCCGCTACTTTCTCATCTCGTCGATGCTCAAGAATCGTTCGTCGCAAAAAATGCGAGGGGGCTGTTATCCCATGAGGGGTTGTTCTATCCTGCCGTGATGGTCCAAATAGCAACAGCTTGGGAAATATGCGTCCAAGACGCACGTCGCAAAGGCATAATCTCATTGGCTATGCTGTCCGTGCTGTCGGCATGTGTTGCTGCAGAGCGCGCACCATCACGCACACAGCCAGCGCCCGCCGTGAATCGGCCACTGCCTATGCAAAAGCCACCGACGCCCGCAGCTCAAGTTGGTCCAGCGGTTGTCCGCGCACCTTTAGGACTTGAAACTCTGCTGAACGACCAATGGCGTATTTTCCCGGGTCACATTGGCGTAGCAATTATGCGTATCGATGGTGGCGAATGGATAACAGGCAAACGCGTTGACGCGCTATTTCCGCAGCAAAGCGTATCCAAAACATGGGTTGCGCTGACGATTTTGGACTTGGTCGACCAAAATAAGGTCCGGCTGGACCAAAAAGTACGTATTACGCGTGATGACCTTGCGGTCTTTCATCAGCCCATTCGCGATCGCGTTATCGCCAATGGCGAGATCGAAGTAACGGTGCTCTCGTTGCTCGAACAAGCGATCATCGGCAGCGACAACACCGCCAATGATTCGCTGCTGCGTACAGCGGGTGGTCCGCAGGCTGTGCAGAATTTCCTGCTGCGCAAAAAACTGGGCGCCATCCGCTTTGGCCCGGGTGAGCGTTTGATGCAAAGCGCGATAGCCGGGCTGGAGTGGCGTCAAGAATATGCCATTGGACGGCGCTTTTACGCTGCGCGTGCAGAGGTTCCACTGGCGACGCGCAAAGCAGCGTTAGATCGCTATCTTGCCGATCCCGTCGACGGTGCAAGTCCTGAGGCGATAGTCCGTGCGCTTGCGAAATTGGCGAAAGGCGAGCTGCTCTCTCCTGCATCGACGCGCCTTATTTTGGGGATAATGTCCCGTACATCAAGCGGTCCAAACCGGTTGAGGGCTGGTGTGCCGGCGGATTGGCGTTTTGTGCACAAGACGGGGACGGGGCAAATTCTGCCGCCGGTTTCAACAGGCTATAATGATATCGGCATAATGACGGCGCCTGACGGCACGCGTTATGCCGTGGCCGTTATGATGGGCAGTACGACCGCGCCTATTCCGCAACGCATGTCATTCATGCAGTTCGTGTCGCG
>JAEMTM010000018.1:15872-21881 GCA_016462305.1 Sphingomonadaceae bacterium
GCGTCAGCAGCAGGTGCTTCAACAGCGGCATCAGCAGCTTCTGTGGTTGCTTCTGTGGTTGCTTCTGTGGTTGCTTCTTCAGCACCTGAACAAGCGGCCAAACCGAGCGAAGCGGCAAGAACGAGAGATACAGCAATTTTCTTCATATGGGAAACCCCCTAGCAAAACTTATGAAAACCTGACAGGCACGTTGCAACTATTGCAGCTTGCCTGCGAAAAGCCCTCTAGCCCGTTCATAATTCGCTGGCAATGCGCTTTTTCATTCCGACAAAATGTTGCATAGTTGTTTGAGGTTTATGTCTACTATAACAGTAGAAAATATGGCTAATTTGCGCCGATTGACTTTATATAAAGAATTCTTTATATCCTCATATAATGATCAGTTTGTTAAATATCATGCGGGCTTTAGCCGACCCTACGCGGTTACGAATCGCGTTTCTAGTGCTTCGGCTGGAGCTATCGGTGGGCGAATTGGTCCAGATACTCGACCAGAGCCAGCCGCGCGTTTCCCGGCATATCCGGATTCTGGATGAAGCTGGACTTTTGGAGCGTCGCAAGGAGGGAAGCTGGGTATTTTTAAGGCCAAGCGGGATGTTAACGAACGGCCCGCTCTCATCATTATTGGCAGAGGCGGATGTGTCACAGGCAAAAGCGTTCCAGCGGGACCTGCTTCGCCTTGATGAAGTCCGCAATGCGCGCACCGACATGGCGGCACAATATTTTGCGGCGCATGCGGATGAATGGGATTCGCTTAGATCATTGCACATTGCCGATTCGGAAGTTGAGGCACGCTTGGCGCAAGTTCTGCACAGCGCACCATTAGGCCGAGTCCTTGATGTGGGCACGGGCACCGGGCGCATTGTCGAATTGTTTGCGGCTGATTCCAGTCGGCTTGTGGCGATAGATAGCAGTCCCGAAATGCTGCGGCTTGCACGCGCAAAAATTGCCAATTTAAGCCCCGAAATCGCCAGTAAAATCGACATAAAGCTGGGCGACTTCAACAATCTGCCCGTGGGTGATAGTGAATTCGACACCGTCATCTTCCATCAGGTCCTGCATTACGCGCAACACCCTGAAGCCGTTATCGCCGAAGCGATCCGCACGCTTGCGCCGGGTGGCCGGCTCGTCATCGTTGATTTTGCGGCGCATGATCTGGAAGAGTTGCGCACGGTACATGCCCACGCCCGGCTTGGCTTTTCCGATGAGTTCATGAAGAAGGCATTTAATAGTCACGGCCTGCAGATGGTGCACCAAACTGCGCTTGAGGCTGGCGAACTGGTGGTCAAAGTCTGGATGGGCGAAAAGCTCTCGGCCTTGCAGCCGCGTCCCGCAGATCATCTCAGCCCAAAAAAGTATTTAAGGATTGTCGTATGATTCTCCCACTTGCACAGATGCAGGAGGCCAGCCGGGCTGTTGCCTCCCCCCTTTTTGCTGGGCTTCCCGGTGATTGCGAGATCAGTTTCGAATTTTTTCCGCCCAAAACGGAAAAGATGGAAGCGCAATTATGGGATTCGGTTGTGACCCTCTCGCCGCTGGGTCCGCGCTTTGTTTCGGTCACTTATGGTGCAGGCGGCACAACCCGCGAACGCACACATAACACCGTGGCGCGCATTGCCCGCGAGACCGATATTCCGGCGGCCGCGCATTTAACCTGCGTCGAAGCATCCAAGGGCGAAATTGCCGATGTCGCCAACGCCTATTGGGAAGCAGGGGTCCGTCATATCGTCGCGCTGCGCGGGGATGCACCAAGCTCCGACGGACAATTTGTGCCGCACCCCGATGGCTATGCCAGCGCTGCGGAACTGGTCGAAGGTTTGCGCAAACTGCACCCGTTTGAAATATCGGTCAGCGCCTATCCCGAAACCCATCCAGAGGCCTTGTCTGCGGCGTCAGACATTGAATTTCTAAAGCGCAAGCTGGACTCCGGTGCAAGCCGCGCAATTACGCAATTCTTTTTTGAACCTGAAACTTTCTTCCGTTTCCGCGATGCGGTTGCCGCGGCTGGCATTGATGCGGAAATCGTGCCGGGCATCATGCCCGTGTCGAACTTTGCCGCGATTACCCGCATGTCGCAGTTGACGGGCACAGCTATCCCAAGCTGGATGGCGGATGTGTTCAACGGATTGGATGACCATCCGTCCGCACGGCAATTGGTGGCCGCCACTGTCTCGGCAGAAATGTGCCGGAAATTATATGCAGGCGGCGTCCGGGAATTTCACTTCTACACCCTGAACCGCGCGGAATTATCCTACGCGATTTGCCATTTGCTGGGCAAGCGGCCTTCCGCTTTAGCGCAAAAGGCCGCAGCATGAGTGCGCGTGAAACCTTTGTCGCCCGTGCGGCGCAACAGATACTGGTTTTCGACGGTGGCTATGGCACCGCGATCCAAGACTATAAATTGTCTGAGGCTGATTATCGCGGCGAACTTGAACTGACGCACGATCAAAAGGGCAATAACGACCTATTGTCTATTACCCGTCCCGATGTCGTTGGGGCAATCCACAGCGCCTATCTGGAGGCGGGTGCCGATATGATCGAGACCAACACCTTCAGCGCAACTAAAATCAGCATGGCCGATTATGGCTGCGAACATTTGGTGCGGCGGTTGAACATGGAATCGGCCATGCTGGCCCGCGCCTGTTGCGACGCTGCCGAGGCAAAGGACGGCATAAAGCGGTTCGTTGCCGGGTCGATTGGCCCGACCAACAAAACCTTGTCCTTGTCGCCCGACGTCAACGACCCTGGCTATCGTGAAATAGACTTTGACTATCTGAAAAATGTCTATCGCGAACAATGCGACGCATTGATTGAGGGTGGTGTCGATTTCCTGTTGATTGAAACCATATTCGACACGCTCAACGCCAAATGTGCTGCGATGGCTGCGCAAGAGGCTGCCGCCGCCTGTGGGCGCGATGTGCCGTTGATGATATCGATGACCATTACCGACATGGCCGGCCGTAATCTGTCAGGCCATACGGTAGAAGCATTCTGGGCTGCGATCCGGCATGTCAAACCACTGACCATCGGGTTGAATTGTTCGTTCGGCGCAGATCTGTTGCGTCCGCATCTGGCCGCATTGTCCAAGCAAGCCGATGCGCTTGTGATGGCATATCCAAACGCAGGCCTGC
Organism: Sphingomonadaceae bacterium; assembly: GCA_016462305.1. Classification (GTDB taxonomy): domain Bacteria; phylum Pseudomonadota; class Alphaproteobacteria; order Sphingomonadales; family Sphingomonadaceae; genus Sphingorhabdus_B. The sequence continues at coordinate 19,001 of JAEMTM010000018.1, forward strand.
CCAATGATTTGGCCGAATATGACGAACTGCCGGAAACCACGGCGCAATTGATTGGCCAATGGCTCGACGATGGGCTGGTGAATATCGTTGGCGGCTGTTGTGGCACCACGCCTGCGCATATCGCCGCGATCGCCAAGGCGGTTGCGGACCGAGCGCCACGCGCCATTCCCAAGGCGGATGTCGTGACCCGGCTGGCGGGGCTTGAACCCTTCGTCATGGCCGCCTGAACCCGTATAAAGCAGAACAAAAATGTCCCCCCCCACTTCTTCTTCTCGCTTCGTCAATATCGGCGAGCGCACCAATGTCACGGGTAGCGCCAAGTTCAAAAAGCTGATCCTCGCAGGCGATTATGAAGCCGCAGTAGAGGTGGCGCGTGAACAGGTCGAAAATGGCGCGCAGATTATCGACATCAACATGGATGAAGGCCTGCTGGACGCGCATGAAGCGATGACCACCTTCATCAAGCGCATCGCAGCAGAACCAGATATCGCCCGCGTGCCGTTAATGATCGACAGTTCCAAATGGAGCGTGATTGAGGCTGGACTGAAATGCGTTTCGGGTAAGCCCATCGTAAATTCGATCTCGATGAAAGAAGGCGAAGAGGCGTTCCTGCATCACGCGCGCCTATGTATGGCTTATGGCGCGGCGGTCGTTGTCATGGCGTTTGATGAAACTGGCCAAGCCGACACGCAAGCACGCAAGGTCGCAATTTGCAAACGGGCGTATGACTTGCTGATCGGCATCGGTTTTCCGCCCGAGGACATTATTTTCGATCCCAACATCTTTGCGGTGGCAACGGGGATTGAGGAGCATAATAATTACGGCGTCGACTTTATCGAGGCGATAAAGGAACTGCGCGTCTTGTGCCCGCATGCGCATTATTCGGGCGGGCTTTCCAACCTGTCGTTCAGCTTCCGTGGCAATGAACCCGTGCGCCGCGCAATGCATTCGATCTTTCTCTATCACGCCATCCCGGCAGGGCTTGATATGGCCATCGTCAATGCGGGGCAGCTTGATATTTATGATGATATTGACGCCGAACTGCGCGTCGCGTGCGAAGATGTCATCCTTAACCGCGACCCCGATGCGACCGAGCGCCTGATCGCGCTTGCCGAAAAATATCGCGGAACCGATGTTGCTCAGGAAAAGGCGGAGGCCGAATGGCGCGGCTGGCCCGTGACCAAAAGGTTGGAGCATGCTTTGGTTAAGGGCATTGACGCGCATATCGTCGATGACACCGAAGAAGCGCGGCTTGCCATCAAAGCGGCGGGCGGTCGCCCCATAGAGGTCATCGAAGGGCCGTTGATGGACGGCATGAACGTTGTGGGTGACCTGTTCGGATCAGGCCGCATGTTCCTGCCGCAAGTGGTAAAATCGGCGCGCGTGATGAAAAAGGCGGTCGCGCATCTCTTCCCGTATATTGAGGCGGAGAAAGAGGCGGGTGCCAAGGGCAAGGGCAAGATCATCATGGCGACCGTGAAGGGCGACGTGCATGATATTGGCAAGAACATCGTTGGCGTTGTCCTGCAATGTAATGGCTTCGAGATTGTTGACCTAGGCGTCATGGTTCCATGGCCGACAATCTTGCAAGCGGCGGTCGAACATGATGCCGATATGATCGGGCTGTCGGGCCTTATCACCCCTTCGCTCGACGAAATGGTGACCGTTGCTGAGGAAATGGAAAAAGCGGGCATGTCGATGCCGCTGATGATCGGCGGCGCAACCACGTCGAAAACGCACACGGCCTTGCGCATTGAGCCCGTCTATTCTGGTCCCGTCATCCATGTGCTTGACGCCTCACGCGCTGTCGGGGTGGCGGGCACATTGGTCAGCGACACCATGGCGGACAAGTTTGTTGCCGACACCCGCGCCGAATATAGTCATATTCGTGATGCCCGCGCTGGCAAGACGGCAAAGCCGCTCGCCACGCTGGAAGAAGCGCGCGCCAACGGTTTTGAAATCGACGAAAGCCTAAAGCCAGCCGCGCCGCAAAAGCCCGGTGTCCATGTCTATGATGACTGGGACTTGGCCGACTTGCGCAACTATATCGACTGGACGCCGTTTTTCCGTGCGTGGGAATTGCATGGCAATTACCCGGCGATATTGACCGATGACATTGTCGGCGAAAGCGCGACCAGCCTGTTTGCCGACGCCAATGCAATGCTCGACAAGATCATCAACGAAAAATGGCTTCGCGCCAAGGGCGTTGCGGGTCTGTGGCCCTGTTGGCGCGATGGCGATGATGTGCTTGTCTATTGCGAACAGACCGAGGCGCATGTCCGCCTGCCGTTCTTGCGCCAGCAAATCGCCAAGCGCGAAGGCAAAGCGAACATGTGCTTGGCCGATTTCATCAGCCGCGATGGCGACTGGATTGGCGGATTTGCAGTGACCACTGGCCACGGCATTGAGACGCATTTGGCGCAGTTCAAAGCCAATATCGACGATTATTCGGACATCATGTTGAAGGCGCTGGCTGACCGCTTGGCGGAGGCCTTTGCCGAGCGGATGCACGAACATGTCCGCAAGGATTTATGGGGCTATGCCCCCGATGAACAATTCACGCCCGAGGCCCTGAACCGCGAAGAATATCGCGGTATCCGGCCAGCCCCAGGCTATCCCGCCTGTCCGGACCACAGCCTGAAGCCGACATTGTTCGACCTGCTTGATGCCACGCATACAACCGGCATCACCATGACAGAAAGCTTTGCCATGTTGCCGACCGCTGCGGTAAGCGGTCTGTATTTCGGCCACCCGCAATCCGAATATTTTGGCGTCGCGCGCATTGGCGATGACCAAGTGTCGGATTATGCGGCGCGCCGTGGGCTGGACCTTGATCGTGCGCGGCAATATCTGCGGCCCAATCTCAACGAATAAGGATTTA
>JAEMTM010000115.1 GCA_016462305.1 Sphingomonadaceae bacterium
TGAGACGCGGATAGCGATCAATTCTGCGGCGGATTGGTTTCTTATACACTTTTGATTTTACATTACATTGCGTAACTTTATATGGCGGTTACTGGATATTAAGTGCATACCACAACTTAGTTCCGTTTTGGATTAATCGTTTTGGGGCGCAGTTTGGACCGTTTTAATTCTGCGCGTGGGGAGAATGGAAGCGATGTTTATTGCCCTGAACTATTGTAAAATTTTTATGCTGTGGAGGCCATTTTGATACGTAAACCTATCCTGCCTCTGCAATTCGTAAAAAATGTCGGCATGATCTGAAAATCGCGCTGGCGTTCTAATCGGCGACCATCCTTAATTTTATGGACCATCAAACCACTTTGGGCGCTAGGCGCATTGCTATTCGGCAGGCGTTGGGTAAGATTCCACCTGTTTTTGCGTCAGACGAATATGTTGTAGCACGGCAACGGCCAAGTAAGGCTAGGCGTTGCCCTTACCCTGCGTTCACCAGCAAATGACGTCCTTGCTTCGTTTATTGGCCCTTGTGGGTGCTGTCTCACTGCCGCTTGTACCTGTCGTCGGACAAGTGTCACAACCAAGCTTGAATGAAGTACACGCGCGCTATGCTGCGCCGCTCACCGACCAAATAGAAGATATCGACGCAGCACCTGCTGATGACGATTTGGCTTCGGTGCTCGCGGAAGCATATGGTTCCAATCCTGCAATCGCTGCGCAGCGTTACGATCTGCGCGCGACCGATGACGGGCTGGGTATTGCCCTATCCCGAACCCGTGCAACGGTGCAGTTTCAGGCTACGACGGGTTATGACTATACCGATCCTGGAGCTATCACGCAGGCCGCACGACCGCTCGCCGACCGGCTCAACAATCCGGATATTGAGCGCAATGATGTGACAACGCAGTTGGTCGTCGATCAACCGCTTTGGACAGGTGGCCGCGCGTTTGCCGAAACCCGTTCTGCGCGCGCAGATATAGCGGCGGGACGTGCGGCTTTGCGCGGGGCTGAAGGCAATCTACTTGTTGACCTTATTGCCGCCTATGCCGATGTCCGACGCGATGGGAAGGTGCTGTCGATCCGTGAACGCAATGTGACCGTCCTTGGGCAAACGCTTGCCGAAGTAGTCGCCCGCCGCCGCGCTGGTGAGTTGACGCGCACGGACATTGCCCAAGCCGAAACACAGTTTATGGCCGCTCAAGTGCAGTTGACCGCTGCGCAAGCCCAACTGGAGGCTAGTCGTTCAACCTTTGCCCGGCTTGTAGGGCGAACGCCTGGGCGATTGGCGCCTGAGCCGCCGCTCCCGCTAATCCCGGCCTCAGTTGATGAGGCGCTCGATGTCGCCGCACAAGCAAACCCGGATCTAGCCGCTGCGATAATGACTGAACGTGCCTCGCGCGCGCGCATCGCCCAAGCGCGGGCAGAGGCTAATCCGACGATCAGTTTGCGCGGCACAGCGGGCACGACGGGTCCTGTCTCACCGTTTGATCGCCGCGATCAGGACATCACGCTTGGCGCACGTGCAACGCTTACAGTTCCGTTGATAAACGGTGGCAGGATCCAAGCACAAATCGCACAAGCCAAGAACCGAAACAGTGCCGATCTGCTCAGGGTTGAAGCATCGCGCAGGGACATCGTCGACAGCGTATTGACGACGTGGAACGCTTGGGCTTCTGCAAAACGCAATGTCGAGATGCAAAGCGTCCAAGTGCAGGCGGCGCGCATTTATTATGACGGCACGTTCAAAGAGTATCGTGAGGGCCTGCGCTCAACGTTCGATGTGTTGTTCGCGCAGAACCAGCTGCGTGAAACCGAAATTGCGCTTATCTCAAATCGCCGTGATGCCTATGTTGCACAAGCCGTTTTGCTGCGACGGATCGGCAAGTTGGATGTCGCCAGTCTGTTAGATGGGCCAACGCTTTACGATCCAGCGGCGTATACAAAGCGGGTTGAGCGGCGGGGTGCACTGCCCTGGGACTTTGGTTTTCGTGTGCTCGACATCATAGACCACCCAAGTGATCGTCCGCAAAGGATGGAACAGCTTAAGCCGTCGAACAATACACCGGTCATTGCGTCACCGACCACCGAGCAGGAGCCAACGATCGTTCCGGCACGCGCCGCGACGCCGCTTCCAAATCATTCACCACGTCAGAAAGCAGGCAATCATGAGTGAAGCTGATCATACAGAGGCTGCCGCAGACTATGCCCAGACCGATGAAAGCGGCCTAATTGCCTTTTCGACGTTGCTCGCTATTCACCGGATCGCAGTCGATGCAACGCAATTACGTCATTCGCTTGGGCATCAGCGGCCCATCGATGCTGACGACCTTAAGCGCCTTGCAAAGCGTCAGGATGGCGTAAAAGCACGGGACATTCGCAGTTCGTTTGAGAAATTGCCACAGCTGCCTTTGCCCGCGCTGGCTAACGGACCAGCTGGCTGGTTCGTCATCGCGCAGGTGAATGGAGACGAGGCAATCATCCAACCACCGTGCCCAAGCTTTGATGGAATACAGCCGCAGATCATGATGGTCACGCGCGACGCGCTTGAGGCGATGTGGTCTGGCGAGCTTGTGCTTATCGCGACGCGCGAAAATATTGGTGGCGTAGCGCGCGCGTTCGACGTTACGTGGTTCATCCCGCAGATCGTTAAATATAAGCGGCTCATTGGCGAAGTGCTGCTTGTTACGCTTGCCATCAACATTTTGGGGCTCGCCTCGCCATTGTTCTTCCAGAATGTCATCGACAAGGTGCTCGTTCATAACACGCTTGATACGCTGAATGTGCTGGTCATCGGTTTTGCGGTGGTCTCGGTTTGGGAAACATTATTTGGCTGGCTGCGCACGCGGCTTTATTCACAAACCACACAGAAGATTGATGTTGAATTAGGCGCAAAGCTGTTCCGGCACTTGCTTGGACTTAATCTTTCGTATTTTGAGACACGCCGCGTGGGCGATGTGGCGATGCGGGTGCGTCAGCTTGAGACAATCCGTGAATTTTTGACGAATGCATCGCTAACGGTGTTAGTCGACCCGCTGTTCACAATCGTGTTCCTGATCGTGATGTGGATTTATTCACCGATGTTATTCATTATCGCTGTGCTTGCTATCCCTTGCTATATCGCGGTCGCCTTGTTCATTACCGGGCCTTTGCGGGTGCGGATCGAAGAGAAGTTCGAGCGGTCTGCTGCAAACAATGCGCTGCTTGTGGAGAGTATCGGCGGCATTCAAACGGTCAAGGCAGGCGCGGTTGAACCGCAATGGCAGGATCGTTGGGAAAAGCAGCTCGCCGGCTACAGCTTTGCCAACCAGAAGGTTATCGATCTTAGCAATACCGGTAGCCAGCTTATCCAGCTGATTTCACGGCTCAACATGGTGCTCATTCTATACTTCGGCGCGCAGGCGGTGATTGATAAGGATCTGACCGTTGGCGGCCTTGTCGCGTTCAACATGTTTGCGCAGCGCGTTTCAGGACCGGTTATCCGTATGGCGCAGCTTTGGCAGGATTTTCAACAGGTGCGGATTGCGGTTGAGCGGCTTGGCGATGTCCTAAACCAACCTGTCGAACCCGGTTCAGGAAGCCGCGTCGCGCTGCCTTCAATCAAGGGCGCTGTCGCGTTTGACGGCGTCAAATTTCGCTACGGTCTCGATGGCCCGTGGACGCTGGACGACATCCACCTTGAGGTTCCTGCGGGCAGCACTTTGGGTATTGTCGGGTCATCGGGGTCGGGCAAATCCACGCTCACCAAATTGTTGCAGCGGCTTTATATTCCCGCCTCTGGGCGCATAGCAATCGACGGCGTTGATATTGCGCAAATCGATCCTGCCTGGCTCCGGCGGCAGATTGGCGTCGTCTTGCAAGAAAACCTTCTGTTTAGCCGCTCAATCCGGGAGAATATCGCGCTTGCCAATCCGGCCATGCCATTGGAGGCGGTGATTGAGGCTGCGACCTTAAGCGGCGCGCATGAGTTCATCGTCAAATTGCCGCGCGGATATGATACGCAAGTTGAGGAACGCGGCACCAATTTATCCGGTGGTCAGCGCCAGCGCCTCGCCATTGCCCGCGCGTTGGTCACTGGCCCGCGCATCCTTATCCTTGATGAAGCAACCTCAGCGCTTGATGCCGAAAGCGAGGAGATCGTCCAAAGAAACCTGAAAGCCATGGCGGCAGGGCGCACGGTGATCATCATCGCGCATAGGCTGTCGGCAGTGCGGCAATGCGACATGCTGATCACCTTGGAGGGCGGGCGCATCGTGGAGCGCGGCAGCCATGCCGAGCTGCTGGCGGCAAACGGCCGCTACGCCGATTTGCACCGGCGTCAGAGCGGAGAAACGACATGAGCGGATGGAACCATCATTGGGAAGTCTTGAAAAAGGCGATCCGCGACGACCGCGCTCATCGCAAGGGTTTCATCCCGCTGGAGGAAAGCGAATTCCTTCCCGCCGCGCTTGAGGTGACCGAACGCCCCGTCTCGCCCACCGCGCGCGTTGTGACATGGGCTGCGCTTGTCTTCCTCATCATCGCTATTGCATGGACTGTGTTCGGGCGCGTCGATGTCGTTGCGTCCGCGCCCGGCATGCTGAAACCCACGGGCAATGTGAAGCTGGTGCAGTCCGCAGATGCTGGCGTTGTGCGTGCCATTCATGTCCGGAACGGCGATGTCGTGCGCAAGGGGCAGCCTTTGCTGGATCTTGACCCGACGCTTGCGGGCGCTGATCTTGCCCAAGCGGAAAAGGCGCTTGCCGCCGCTGAGTTGGAAATTGCACGCAACCGCGCGATTGCCGATGCTTTGTCGGGCAAGGGGATGCGCTTTGTCGCACCTTTGGGCACACCTGCCGATGTGGCAGAAACGCAAGCCCGATTAATCGCATCGCAACTGGCCACGGTCGATGCAACCACGGCAAGCCTGTCTGCGGCGCGGGCCTCGGCCTTGTCGGATGCCAATGCCGCGCGTGCGCAGGTGGCGCGGCTTGGCGATACGGTGCCCATGCTTGATCGCCAGATTGCAAATCTGAACCGGCTGAATGAAGAAGGCTACGCCCCCGGCGCGCGCCTCATCGAATTGCAGCGGCAGCGTCGGCAAGAGGCGGGCGACCGCGATGTTGCGATAACGCAGATCGCGCGCGGCCAATCCGAAGCGCGCAAGCTGGACGGCCAAATCCGTGAAACCCGCGAACAAGCGCGTCAAACCGCGCTTGCCGATCTATCAAAGGCCGAAGGCGAGGCGATCCTGCGGCGGGAGGAGGTGACAAAGGCAAAGCGCAAAAGCACGTTCCAACGCCTCGCCGCCTCGGTCGATGGCACCGTTCAACAGATGGAAGTGCACACCATTGGCGGGGTCATTGAACCCGCCAAACCGTTGATGGTGATCGTACCGTCCAGCACAGCGATTGAGGTTGAGGCCCGCATTCTCAACAAGGATGTGGGCTTTATCCGCATCGGACAACAAGCGTCGGTAAAGCTCGAAGCCTTCTCGTTCACGCGGTACGGCGCGGTGCCGGGGCGCGTGCGGGCGATCAGCCGTGATGCGGTGCAGGATAAGGACCTTGGCCTTGTCTATGTGGCAACCATCCTTCTTGACCGCAGCTTTGTGGACGCCGACGGGCGGCGTTATGCGCTGTCGCCGGGCCTGACCGCGACGGTTGATATCCGCACCGGAACCCGGTCGATCATCAGCTATCTTGTCAGCCCG
>JAEMTM010000116.1 GCA_016462305.1 Sphingomonadaceae bacterium
CTGTCGTCATTGTACTCCTTCTGCACGCGTTCCTAGGTTATGCCTTGGTGACTGGTCTTGCGTATGACGCAGTCGCGATCATTAAGGAAAAGATGACCGTTGTGGACGTGAAGGAAGAAGAGCCACCCGAAGAAGAAGAGCCACCACCCGAGCCCGAAAAGCAGATCGAGCCACCCGTTGTCTCGCCTCCGCCTTTGGTTCAAACGGTGACGCCGCCGCCAACTTTCCAGACGGTTTCAACTCCGCCACCTGCGGCACCAATTGTACCAACCGCTGCGCCACCAGCACCATCGGCACCGCCGCCACCGGCGGGACCAACGTCTCCAGCGAAGCCACGTGGCAACCCAGGCAATTGGGCAAATACGAACGACTATCCGTCGCGTGCTTTGCAGCAGGAGCGTGAAGGCACGACTGGTTTTCGTGTTTCGATTGGCATAGATGGTCGGGTGATTGATTGCACAATTACGCAGTCCAGCGGTCATGACGACCTAGATGCGGCAACATGCACCAACATCAAGCGCCGGGCGCGTTTTGAGCCGGAGGTCCGCAACGGTGAAAAGGTTCAGGGTTCGTACTCCGGCCGCGTTCGGTGGCAGATACCGAAATAATTTCACGACCCGGCAAAGGGGGAGCCTTCGCGCCGGGTCTTTTTTGCTAGATAGTTCTATTTTTTGAGAGGTAGTTAAAATGTCGATTTTGTTTTTGACCGCGGCTGGTGCCGCACCTGAGGCCGCCGCACAATTCGGCCTCATTCCTGCACTTAAAGAAGGCGGCCCGATTTCCATCGCGATTTTTTCGGTTATGGTCATCATGTCGGTTTTCTCTTTCTACATCATGTTCACCAAGTTGTTCGAACAGCAAAAGGTGATGAACCAATATAAAGACGTCCGTGCGCAATTCTGGCGCGCTGCAACGCTTGAAGAAGGCGCTGCAAAGCTCGACAAGAACAGCGCCTATCGTCAAGTCGTCGACGACGGCATTTCCGCGCAAAAGCAGCATAGCCTTTTGACTGACCCCATCGAAGCGCATGATTGGTTGCACGGCGCGATGGCCCGTTCGGAAGATTCGATCAACAACAAGCTGGCGAGCGGCCTTCCGTTCCTCGCAACGGTTGGTGCAACCGCTCCATTTGTTGGTCTGCTTGGTACGGTTATCGGCATCTATTCGGCGCTGATCAAAATCGGTATCGCGGGTCAGGCCGACATCGGCAAGATTGCGGGTCCAGTTGGTGAAGCATTGATCATGACCGCAATTGGTCTGTTCGTTGCTGTGCCTGCGGTGCTTGCCTATAACTGGCTTCAGGCCCGTAACAAGACAATCGCGCGCAGCTTGACGACCTTCTCGAACGATGTGCTTGGATACATCTCCTCGGGTGGCCGCGTGAAGCCAGCTGTTACTGCAGCAGTAGCAGGCAAGCCAGCGCCAGCAGCGGTTAAGAAGTAAGATTGGGTGGGGGCTGCGTTTGTGCGCAGCCCATCCGCCAGCCTATGTTGGCGCTCGATTTTTGACCCAATTTAGTTAGAAGAGGATTGGCCAATGGCAATCAGTTCAGGAGGCGGCGGCAATGATACGCCAATGTCTGACATCAACACGACGCCGCTCGTCGACGTCATGCTGGTGCTCCTCATCGTGTTCCTTATTGCAATTCCGGTTGCGATCCAGACAGTGAAGATGGACATTCCGATCATCAAGTTTGAACCAACCAAGGCAAAGCGTGAAAATGTTTTGCTGTCGGTGACCACAACCGATGTTGCCGGACGTGACCCGGGTGATCCGGCCTATGAAGGTGCAAACCCCGGTGGCGAGTGCCGTATTTACTGGAACGTTACCCCAATTGATTCGACCGAACTGGTGGATCGCGCTGCAAAGCATTTGAAGGCTGAGTTTGAAAAGCTGGGTGGTCCAGAAGCTGCTGCTGCCGGACTGATAGAGCCCGATATGCTCCCAGAGGCGCATATCCGTGGGGACATCAACACGCCCTATCGTTGTATCGGTGGTGCAATTTACACCATGCAAATGGCTGGCTTTGCCCGCGTGGGCTTCATCTCGTCGCCATTCGAAAACGCGAATGTCAAGTAAGCAATTTAAGGAGCAATCATCATGGCAATGAGTGGCGGTAACGATGATGGCCAGCCGATGATGGAAATGAACACGACGCCGTTGATCGACGTCATGCTCGTTCTCCTCATCATGCTGATGATCACCATCCCCCCGGTTTCGCACGCCGTAAATATCGACCTTCCGGTTAATGACCCAAATCAACCACCACCGGATGTTCCGATCGATCCTGTGATCAACAAGATCATCATTCTGCCGGACAGCACCATCCAATGGAATGGCACACCCGTGACATTGCAGCAGATGGAGCAATATCTTGTCCGGACGCGGTCGATGAAGCCCGAGCCGGAGCTTCAGTTCCAGCCAGCCCCAACGGCGCCTTATGACACCGTGGACAAGGCATTGGTCTCTGTGAAGCGCAGCGGCATTACGAAGTTTGGATTTGTCGGCAACGAACAATATCGCGTCTTCGGTAAGGCCACACGTGAGGGGCGGTAGTCTCTAGGACTTCGAACGAATCGACATGAAAAAGGCGGTGCAGAAATGCGCCGCCTTTTTCTTTGGCTTATGTGCCGCGACTCAGGTCGGAACCGCCAAGCGACGGCATGTGTGATCCTCACGAGCAAAGACACCGGATCCGTCGCTCCAGCGAAGGCTGGAGCCTATCGCGCTTAACTGACAGACGTGATGGGACCAAGCCTGCGCTAGGACAACGCGGGCTTTGACTGAAAGGTCACACTAAAGTCTCACCTAAATCGACGTGCCATCGTCCTGTTTGGCCGAATACATGCCCTTGCAGCCATTGGGCGGTCGGCGATGTTGCGCACGCAAGATGACAGGCCAAATCCTACATTGCAAGCGGATTGACCTGCTATGGGCCAAAGCGACGGCGCTTTAACGAATGCATATTGCCGACAATCGGCGGGTTTTATTTCCCGCGCGACAGCCGCGTCATCAATATGGCGGCCCGCTTCGCTTGACGCTTGATGCTGGCCAGATCGACGGTCTCGCCGGGAGCGTGGTCGCCCTTGCTGAAGGCACCGAGGCCGACAAGACCATCCAGTTCATTGGCGACAAAGCTGATATCGCCCGCACCGCGCTTCAACGGGTCAAGCACGGCTTGTTCCGCAAGGCCAAGGTCGCGGTTGACGGCATTCAGACCAGCCAGAAGCGCCTTGTTACCATCCGTCGGTGCCATTGCGGGATAGCTTCCCGGGTCGAAGCTGATCTTCGCCGTCGTTTTGGGGGCCGATGCGGCGACAATATCCCGCATTTTTGTACGGACACGTGCGCTTTGTTCTTCGGACAAGGTCCGGAAATCGCCGCGCGCAATGGCCAAGCCGGGGATGATATTGGTCTTGCCCTTCGCATTCACGCGGACGCCATCTGTATCAAAGTTCACTTCCTGCCCGGCTGCAACCAGGCCGACGTTAAACGTCAGGTTCTGCTCTGGCAGTTCGGTACGGAACCGGTGCAGGATGCGCGCAAGTTCAAAAGCCGCGCCATCGCCATAAGTGGTGTCGAATATCAGCGAGCTGTGTCCCGTAACGCCGGACACTTCCAATTTCCAACTGTTCGACGAACGCCGCGATATAACGCCCATATCCTTGCCATTTTCGATAGAAAGCCCTTCAAAATCGAGCGCCACGTCGGCGGTTTTCCCCGCTGCGATCAACGGCGCACGGGTGATGTCAATCGGGTCGCCGGCATCCTCTTCATCCCCCGTCATATGGATTTCTATGCTTGCGTCCTTCAACGTGCCTGCCGCTTGCATCGCGCGCAAAGCCGACACGATGACGACCATGCCGCCCTTGTCATCGCCTGCACCTGGGCCAATCGCTTGTTCGCCATTGCGGACAAAGGTCTGGAACGGGCTATCTGCCTCAAACACCGTGTCGAGATGGGCAATGAGCAACAGTTTCTTCGTGCCCTTCTTGCCCGCCTTGGTCGCGACGAGATGCCCCGAACGACCCGCTTTTGCCATATCGATCCATTCGACCTTGAAGCCCAGCGGCTCCAACTCGGCGCGCATCATGTCGCCGACGGTCTTTACGCCGGGAAAGTTCATGGTGCCCGAATTCTGGTTCACCAGCTTTTCAAGCAGGGTGATGGATCGTTCATATTCCGCGTCAACGGTCGCGACCATTTTGGTTTCGGGTGCGGATAATTTGGCATGCGCCAAGGGTGAAAGGGCGATAAGGGCAATGCTGCTGCACAGCATGAAGGCACGGAATCTCATGATACACTCCCGATGAAGACCCGCATGATGTGCCGTGCTTTGCCGATTGAGGCAAGGGCGTTGAACAGGCCGATTTTACGCGGGATTTTTGTCCGACAGAATATGTTCCAAAATGAAATGCGGGACAGTGAGCGTGGATATCAAAATGAAAGCCGTCCGGATGATGCCCATGTCAGCGGGAACATCGCCCTGATACAGGAACATCACTACACCCAGACCCAATGACAAAGCGAATACCGCGCAAATGATAGCGGTCTTCTTCAATGGCGACAGGTCACCTGTCTCGCGTAACGCGTCGGCCATATGGCGCGGCGAATGGAGCCCGCAAAAGAATATCGCAAATGCCACAAGTGGCGGCAGGAACAAGGCGGCGACGATGCAGGCAAGCACCTCCAACGCGCTTTGCTTGTCATCATGGCGGAATGCCCAATAGGCGAAAACGAGGCTGCCCAAGGCCGCCGGAACCGACGCAGCGCCAAGCAATGCGGCAATCACTGCGCCATTATTGCTACCCGTCAGCGCTGCGAATATCATGGCGACATCGTCAGGGCTGGCAAGCGCGGGCAATGCTACCAAAGCCCATCCGACCATCATGGCCAGAAACGGGTCAACTCCGCCGCGCCAGTCGCGGCTGAAATGGACGATGGAAATGATGAGAAACGAGATGAGCGCAAGTTCAGGAAGTAATATCCATAAGAACACCATAAAGGCCGCGCAGAGCAGATAACCGCCAATGATCCTGATTTTACCAGTGATGCCTTTCTGCCCGAAATGGGCCGCGGCGATTTCAACGTCGAGCGTTCCGTGCGGGATTCCTGCAATTACGATTGCGACAGCCGCCAGCATATTGACATGCGTGCTGTTCATGCCGCCCCAAAAGCGATCAATGATAACCAGCAGCAGTGTAGCCAGCGGTAACGCAAACAGGCGCAACATTTTTGGAAATGTTGCGCCTGCAAAATACGGGTATAAAATTGTAGTCATATAGGAATGTACGCCGCCGAAGCGGCGTACGTCCAATGCTTGACCTTATGTCTTATCGCCATATTCGGCTTGCGACTTGCGTGTTGCGATCATGTAGATCAAGACGCCAACGCCGGCCTTTGCGATCAAGTCAGCGATTGTGTAGCCGACTTGCACACCCACCGTTACGTCGGAACCGCTCAGGTCGGTGTAAGGGATCATGTATACGATCGGGTAGAAACCCCATGATGCGAAGGTCAGCAAACGTGCCTTCTTCACCAATTCGCGTACATTTTCTGGCTGGCTGTTGATCGATGCACCGAGGCCAGCAAACAGTTGCCACATGATGTAGACAAAAGGAATTGCCGACAATGTGCCCCACAATACGCGGGTTGGAATGTC
>JAEMTM010000019.1:0-20392 GCA_016462305.1 Sphingomonadaceae bacterium
GATGCTTGTGGCGGCGTGGCCACCATTTCACTCGGCTGGTTGAAGTCCGCCCAAGTCGCCTTTGCCGGGGGCGATGTCCGTCGGCTTGGCGGGCTCTGTAACATTGTCTTTATGCTTTGTGGGATCATAGGTCAGCAATCGCGTGCGCAGCCATGGCCCAACGCGCTTTTCAAAACCATCGGCCAGGCTGAAACCCGCAGGGACGATCAGCAAGGTCAGCAAGGTCGACACTATCAAGCCGCCGATCACGACCGTGCCCATCGGCGAGCGCCATTGGCCGTCACCGCCCAACGAAAGCGCGGTGGGGACCATACCGGCGGTCATGGCAACGGTGGTCATAACGATTGGCTGCGCGCGTTTATGCCCCGCCTCCATAATCGCTTGAAACTTCGGCACGCCGCGCGCCATTTCCTCAATCGCAAAGTCGATCAACAGTATGGAGTTTTTTGCAACGATACCAAAGAGCATCAAAACGCCGATGAACACTGGCATAGATATTGGCTGGCCAACCAAGGCAAGCGCCAGCAAGCCGCCCAAGGGCGCAAGCAACAACGACCCCATGTTGACCAAAGGCGACATGAAACGATGGTACAAAAGCACCAGCACCGCAAACACCAATAATGTTCCGGAAATCAAGGCGACCATGAAGTCTTTTCGCATTTCCGCCTCCCATTCTTGGGACCCGAAAGGTGCGCGGGACACGCCGGTTGGCAGATTTTCCATGATAGGAAGCGTGTTGATTTTCTTGTCCGCATCCGACGACACAATACCGGGCGCAAAATCCGCGCCAATGAAGACACGGAAATTCTGGTTTCGACGTTGAACAGAGGTTGGACCAGCGCCAAAGCTGATGTCCGCCACGCGGGATAATGGCACAGACCCGCCGCTCGCCAATGGCACGGGCAGGTTGCGGATGACATCCAAGTCCTGACGCGATTCCTTGGCGAGCATGACGCGGATCGGGATTTGACGATCCGACAGCGAGAATTTTGCGCTATTCTGGTCAATGTCACCCAACGTCGCAACGCGGATTGTCTGGCTGAGCGCTACGGTCGATACGCCAAGCTGCGACGCAAGGTCATTACGCGGCGTTATGATCAATTCGGGGCGCTGCAAATCAGCGGAGATACGCGGCGCGCGCAATTCGGGCAGCGTCTTCATCTGCTCGACCAAAGTTGCCGCTGTCCGGTCAAGCATATTGGGGTCTGACCCTGACAACATGACCGAAACGTCACGGCCAGAACCACCACCGCCGCCACCCGGGCCGTTAGCCAGAAACGTAACGCGTGCGTCCGCGATTTTGGTGAGCAAAGGTGTAAGGTCTTCTTCGAATTGCTGACTGGTCCGGGCCCGATCCTCATGCAAGGTGATGAAAATATTGGCACCGCCTTCGCGCACGCTTTGCAATGCCGTTTTGACTTCAGGCTGTTGCTCGACGATTGCAGCGGCTTCGCTGCTGATCTGACGCGTGCGCTCCAACGTGGTTCCGGGCACCATTTCGATGCGAATACGGCTGAAATCGGTATCGCCATCGGGGAAGAACTGCTTTGGCAGGACGACAAGCAAGGCGACCGTGAGCACTAGCGCCACTGCGCCTATGCCCATCATCCAACGGCGGTGACCAAGCGACCAGCGCAAGATTTTCATATATTTGTTGATCCAGCCAGCCTCGCCATGTTCGGCCATGCCGTCGGCTTTCAGGAAATAGGCCGCGATCATGGGCGTGATCATCCGCGCCACGGCAAGGCTCATGAGAACCGAGGCGACCACCGTCAGGCCGAAATTCTTGAAGAATTGTCCGGCAACGCCGGGCATCAGGCCAACGGGCAGGAACACCGCGACAATCGAAAATGTCGTGGCAACCACCGCAAGGCCGATTTCGTCGGCGGCATCAATCGATGCCTGATAGGCGGATTTGCCCATCCGCATGTGCCGGACGATATTTTCAATCTCCACAATGGCGTCATCGACCAATACCCCGGCCACAAGACCAAGCGCCAAGAGCGACATGGTGTTCAGCGTGAAACCCAACAGGTCCAAAAACCAGAAAGTTGGAATGGCGGACAAGGGAATGGCAATCGCCGAAATAACCGTTGCGCGCCAATCGCGCAGGAACAGGAAAACGACGACGATGGCAAGCAACGCGCCTTCGATCATCGCGGCCATGGAGCTTTTATACTGGCCCTTGGTGTAATCGACACTGTTGAACAAGGTGATGAATTTGACGCCGGGATTTTCTTTTTCAATTTCCGCGATTTTGACCATCGCATCGTCGAAGACCGTGACGTCGGACGCACCCTTGGCGCGGGACATGCTGAAGGTGACGACTTGTTTGCCGCCCGCAAAGGCCATGGCTTTCTGCTCGCTGAAGCCGTCAGTGACTTCGGCGACATCGGCCAATTTGATGGAGCGGCCGCCGCCAAGGCTGATCTGCGTCTGGCTCAGCGCGAAGGCGTCGGTGGCGTTGCCGAGCACACGCACCGATTGGCGTGATCCGGCAATTTGCGACTGGCCGCCTGATGCGTTGATATTTTGTTGGCGCAGGACCGCGTTAATCGCGCTCGCGCTTACGCCCAGCGACTGCATTTTTGCAGGGTCAAGCACGACGCGAATTTCGCGGTTGACGCCGCCATTGCGGCTGACCGAGGCCATGCCTTCGACAGCGAGCAAGCGGCGTGCAACGCTATCATCAACGAACCAACTGAGCTGCTCCAGCGTCATGTCGCTGGCTTCCACCGCGAAATAGGCGATTGGGTCGCTTGAGGTGGCGACCTTGAAAATCTGCGGTTCCAATATGCCGTCGGGCAGGTCGCTGCGGATTTGGTCGACGGCGTTTTTGACTTCGCTGACGGCGGCGTTGATGTCGTCGCCAATTTCAAATTCGGCGCTGACCGTCGTGTTGCCTTCGCTTGAGCTGGCATCAATGTTGCGGACGCCCTGCACACTGCGGATCGCGGATTCGACCTTTTGCGTTATCTGTGTGGTGATTTCGGTTGGCGCAGCGCCGGGTTGCGAAATCGAGACAACAACAACCGGGAATTCGATATCGGGGTCATTCTGCACGTCCATGTTCCGGAACGACATGATGCCCGCAATGGTGAGTGCGACGAACAAGACGATCGGCACCACCGGATTGCGGATGGACCATGCAGAAATGTTATTGAAATTCATGATATATATCCCGAATGGCCCACCGACTTACTGCTTTTTCAACAGCTTGGGATTGATCGTTTCGTCTGGATTAAGGAAGCCGCCCGCATACAGAACGACGCGTTCGCTGCCGTCCAAGCCTTCTTCGATAATCAAGCCATTGGCGGTCACTGGGCCAAGTTTAACGGGGCGCTGCTGCACCTTATCATTCTTGCCGACGATATACACAAAGCTGCCATTGCGGCCGGTTTGAACGGCGGATTCAGGCAGGACCGGTGCCGTCATCGCGCCCGATTTAATTTCCACCGACGCAAATCCACCGGGGCGCAATGCTGTGTCAAATGGCAAGGCCACACGCGCCATGCCCTGACGGCTCTGCGCGTCAATCATCGGCGAAATCTGCCAGATATTGCCTTCAAACACCCGATCAACACCAACGGGCGTCACGGATGCAGCAATGCCGACGGCGATCTGCGCCAGATCATCTTCGCTCAGCTTTGCCTGAAGCTCCAACTGGCCATCCTTGGCGATGCGGAACAATATGCCGCTGCCTGCGGACACCGTCTGTCCGGTCTCCACATTGCGTTCGAGGACATAGCCCGAAACAGGGGCACGGACATCAAGCCGCGCATTGCGGGCGCGGGTTTCGGCCAGTTGCGCGTTGGCGACATTCACCCGCGCACGGGCGGCGTCGCGGGTTGCGGTCTTGCGATCCACATCGGCCTTGGAAATGAAACCACGGTCAACCAACTGCGCCGCGCGGTCCAGTTCGCTTTGTGCCAATTGCAGGTCAGCGCGGGCGACACCAATCTGCGCCTCAAGCGCGGCGGCCTGTTGCGTTTGTACCGAACGGTCAACGCGCACAAGAATGTCGCCTTGATTGACCCAGTCACCGGCATCGACATACACCATAAGCACGCGTCCGCCCTCTCCCTCAATGCCCACAGGAGTTTCGCGGCGTGCGGCCAATGTGCCGGTCGCGTTAATCGTGCGCACCACGCTATCACGACCCGGAGCTACCACGGTCACGGTCTGCGCTTGGCCAGCCTTATCGGCATCGGTGGGCGCAGTGGAGCCGCTACCGAAGAAATAATAAGCGGCCCCCGCTATAATCAGTATCGCCACGATGATGGCGGCAATGCGGATCCGACGCTGGTTCCGATCGCGCTTGTCCTGCATAATCTCACCATTTAGCGTCGCGCTCATCGTCGTTTCGTAATTCATACCGGAGTTCCAAATAATGATTGCGGGGAGAGCATACGACCCCAATTTTTCTATATTATGGCTGTATTAACCCAATAAGTCACTGTCCGCAAGCCGCAGAACGCCAAAGGGTAAACGCTTTATCAGCGCATGGAATATCGCAAATGCCCATGCGTAACAATACAGACTGACCCTAAGTTTCGACAAACAACGCATATGCGCGTCGGTGACGGTTATTTCAACGCTGTTCAATCCGGCGCGACAATAGGACCGGACGTGGGGCTATCCAGAAAACTGGTATTTCATCGGTGAAACTTATAGGGAGGCAATCACATGACCGATGACATATATCATTCTGATTTCCAACTTGGCCCTGACCTTACGGGTAAGCGGATCGTCGTTGCCATGTCGGGCGGCGTTGATTCCTCGGTTGTCGCGGCGCTCGCGGCGCGCACGGGCGCGGAAACCATTGGCGTCACATTACAACTTTATGATCATGGCAGCGCCGTAAAACGGGCGGGGGCATGCTGCGCCGGACAGGACATACGCGACGCACGCGCCGTCGCCGATAGGCTTGGCATTGCGCATTATGTTTTTGACCATGAAAGCCGCTTTCGCGAATCGGTGATCGACCATTTCGCCGATGAATATATGGCGGGCCGGACGCCTATCCCTTGCGTGCGATGCAATATGGGTGTGAAATTCACCGATCTTTTCCGCCTCGCACGGGAATTGGGTGCAGATTGCCTTGCAACCGGCCATTATGTCCGCCGCGTCGAAGGGCCAAAGGGCGCCGAACTGCACCGCGCCGCCGACCCGGCACGCGACCAAAGCTATTTTCTGTTTGCGACCACGCAAGACCAATTGGATTATCTCCGCTTTCCCTTGGGCGGCATGCCTAAACCCCATGTTCGGGCGATTGCGCAGGAAATGGGGTTAATCGTGGCGATGAAGCCCGATAGTCAGGACATCTGTTTTGTACCCGATGGGGATTATGCCAGCGTTGTCCGAAAAATTCGGCCTGATGCCGAAGTCGGCGGGGACATTGTCCATCTGGATGGCCGCATTCTTGGCCAGCACAAGGGCCTTATCCATTACACCGTGGGGCAACGCAAAGGGCTTGAGGTTGGCGGGCAGGCGGTGCCTTTATATGTCATCCGCCTTGATGCCGCGACGCAGCGTGTGATTGTCGGGCCGCGTGCGGCGCTTGCTGTCGAAGCTGCGCGTATCATGGATGCCAACTGGCTCTCTGTTATCGGCAACCGGCCGGTCATGGCAAAGGTGCGGTCTATGTCGCGCCCTGTGCCTGCGCGTCTGGATGGCGAATGGCTTCGTTTTGACGCGCCCGAATATGGCGTTGCGCCGGGACAGGCAGCCGTATTATATGACGGCGACCGCGTGCTTGGCGGCGGCTGGATCGAAGAGACATTGGCGGTGGAGATGGCCTCTGTTGCTTAAAAATATGCGCTTCACTGAAAGGGATGTTCAGGATGCAATTGAGGGACGCACAACGCGATATGCGCCGGGCTTATGTCAACGGCGGGGTCGGTATTTTCGTATCCGGATTGGTTTGGGTAATCGCAGGGGCGGTCACTTTTTATGTCAATCTGTTTTCCGGCATGGCCACGTTATTTTTGGGCGGCATGCTGATCCATCCCTTGTCGTTGTTCCTTGCGCGGCGGGTATATCATCGGGCAAAGGGGCGCACGCCGAACCCTTTGGAGATGCTCGCGCTGCAATCTACGGCGTTCCTCTTCATTGGTCTTGCCATCGCCTATCTCGTCAGCGGGACATATGGTGATTGGTTCTTCGCCATTACCCTCTTGGCCGTGGGGGCACGCTATCTGGTGTTTCAGACGGTCTACGGCATGCGTCTTTATGTTATGCTCGGCCTGGCCCTAATTGCCATCTCCGCCGTCGCTTTATGGCTTGGGATTGCTCCGGCCTTTGTCGCCTTCGCCGGGGGCGCGACCGAGTTGTTGATTTCGGCGTTCATTCTTGTGCCGGCAAAACGGTAGCGGCCTATAGCTTACTCAAAGCGCCTCGATTTCCGCTGCGTTCAATTGGATACACCCAAAGGCACCGCGCCGTTCCGCCACAGCCTCGGCCAGAAATGGCACCGATGCATAGACGCGTTTGTTTTTGGGATCGTCGCTCAAGCGCACCATCTCCATGCCTTTTTCCTTGTCGGTTTCACACGATGCCATATCGCGACCTTCCATATAGCGGCACGAGCAAGTGACATGTGCACCATAAGCTGCGCCAACCCGCGCCTGTCCCTTGATGCTGCTCCAGTTCCATAACAGCCACAGCGCCGCACACAGAGCGATGACTGCACCGGCAATCTTCAACGTCTTAAACCGCGAGTGCGGCGCTTTTGGTCTTTGGGTCGAAGTTGCGGTTGCCATAAGCTCTCCATTTGGTAAATCGAAGCATCCTATGCCTAGAAACAAAATCCACCTCGCCGCAACCGCTTTTTGCGCCATCGCTGCACTCGGCCTATCTGGATGCGCTGCTGAGCCACCCGCAAAGCCTGCTGGACCGGGTTTTAGCATGGTTGCCGATGACGCGGTGATCAGCAAGGCAAAGCTTGCCGCTGCTATAGCGCCCTTTTTTGAAGATCCATTGGTTGGTGAAACCCGTGCGTTGGTCGTCATGCATGGCGGGCGTGTTGTCGCCGAACGCTACGCGCCGGGATATGGACCGGACTCCAGGCTCATTAGCTGGTCCATGGCCAAAAGCGTGACTGGCGTTTTGGTTGGCATGATGGTGGCGGACGGTCGGCTGGCCTTGGATGAACCCGCAATCGTGCCCGAATGGCAAGCGCCCCGCGATGGCCGTGCGGCGATAACATTGCGCCATTTGCTACATATGGCGTCGGGTCTGGACCACACCGAAATGGCGGAAGCCAGTGTCGAGATTTTTGATGCAGACACGCCGCGCATGCTGTTTCTCGATGGCCGCGAAGATGTTGCCCGCTATGCCGAAACGCGCCCCTTGGAGGCCGTTCCGGGCGAGAAGCACGAATATAGCACGGCCACCAGCCACATACTCGTCGACATCATGACGCGGTCGTTGACGGACAGCAAAGATCCCGTTGTGCGCCGGGATGCGATGTTGGAATATGCCCGTGGCCGTCTGTTTGAACCGCTGGGCATGACAAGCGCCCTACCTGAATTTGACCGCAACGGCACAATGCTCGGCGGAAGCATTATCCACGCCACTGCGCGTGATTGGGCAAAATTTGGCGAATTTTTGCGGAACAATGGCTCGGTGCGCTCGGCGCAAATGATGCCCACAAGCTGGATGCGCTTTATGAAGACGCCAAGCAAAACCGATGCAAGCTATGGCGCACATATCTGGTTGAACCGGACACGCAAGGCAGGCCGCGATCAAGTGCTGTTTCCCGGCAAGGCGCCATCGGATGTCTTCGCTGCATTGGGCCATTTGGGGCAATTTGTGGTGGTGTCACCGCAGCATCGCCTAACGATTGTGCGGCTCGGCAACACGCCGGATGATCAGCTTGATCCTGTCAACGACCAACTGGCTAAGCTGATTTCGGCTTTTCCGAAGCGGTAAAGCGACGCGCGGTTAAAGCCTCGCCACGGGCGCGTCGTTGCCAAGGTCTTCAAACCATGCTTCGACCGGGCCGCTGAGCTTGATCAGCAACGGATTGCCCTTTCGGTCGCGTGCTTTGCCAGCCTGAACCTTGATCCAGCCTTCGGAAATGCAATATTCCTCAACGGTGGTGCGGACTTCGCCTTTGAAGCGAATGCCAATGCCACGCGACAGCAAGTCGCCGTCGAAATGCGGGCTCATCGGGTTAATCGACAGGTGATCGGGCGGGGTGTTGGTGCCCGCGGGTTTCGTTTCTTCAGTCATGTTGCGGGCTTTGCCGCAAAGCATAGCACTTGGCAATATAGCGCGGGCAGTGCAGGGGGGCGAAATGGCACATTCAAACAACTATGACGTGATTATCCTTGGTGCCGGTGGCGCAGGCCTGATGTGCGCTTTGACCGCCGGGCAACGCGCAAAGCGCGTGTTGGTGATTGATCACGCCACGGGGCCGGGCAAGAAAATCCTCATTTCGGGTGGCGGACGATGTAATTTTACTAATGTGAATGCGACCACCACGCATGCGCAAGAACGCTATTTATCGTCCAACCCGCATTTCGCAAAGTCAGCTTTGGGCCGATATACCCCGCAGGATTTCATTGATCTGGTGAACGCGCACAATATCGCTTTCCATGAAAAGACGCTGGGGCAATTATTCTGCGACGGTTCCGCGCGGCAGATTGTCGCCATGCTGATGGCGGAATGTGACAAATCGGCGGGCTTTGGTGGCCGGGTCGATTTCGTGTTCGATGCACCCTTGGGTGAAGTGACCCATGATGGCAGCGACTATCATGTGACCTACAACAATGTGCGCGCGCAAGGCGCGGCGTTGGTGATTGCGACCGGCGGCCCAAGCATTCCGAAAATGGGCGCTACCGCCTTTGCTTATGATCTTGCGCGACAGTTCGGATTGAAAATTGTGGAGCCACGACCCGCCTTGGTCCCGCTGACGCTTGGCGGTGATGATGTGTTGTTCCGCGAACTGTCGGGCGTATCGTCTGAGGTTGTTGCAAAGCATGGAAAGGCGGCATTCCGCGAGGCCGCATTGTTCACCCATCGGGGGCTCAGCGGCCCCGCAGTGCTTCAAATCAGCAGCTATTGGCGCCCCGGCGACCAAGTCGAAATTGATTTCCTGCCATCACTGGATGCCACCGAATTATTACTATCGGAAAAACGCGCACGGCCACGCGCCACTTTGCGGTCAACATTGGACCGCGTCTTGCCTGCGCGCTTGGCCGAAGCGCTTGCCGCAAAAATTGGGCTACTCGGCAACCTCGCCGACCAAAACGACCGGAAATTGGTGGGTGCGGGAACGCTACTCAGCAACTGGCCATTCGTGCCCAATGGCAGTGAGGGCTATGCCAAGGCAGAGGTGACATTGGGCGGGATCAGCACCGATGGCCTGTCGCAAAAGACGATGGAGGCAAAGAAAATGCCGGGGCTATATTGCATAGGCGAGGCGGTGGACGTCACAGGTTGGCTCGGCGGGTATAATTTCCAATGGGCCTGGGCCAGCGGCGTCGCGGCGGGGGAAGCCATTTAGGGCCAGAACCGAGCGCCGTTGCCCAAAGAAAAAGGGCGCCGAAATCGACGCCCTTTTCATTATGCCGCCTGTTTGGCGCGCGATGCTTTTTTCCGCTCATTGGGGTCAAGCAGGCGCTTGCGCAGGCGGATATTCTTTGGCGTGACCTCAACCATTTCATCGTCATCAATATAGGCAATGGCTTGTTCAAGCGTCAGGCGCTTGGGCGGGGTGAGGCGGATGGCGTCGTCCTTGCCAGTCGAACGAAAGTTCGTGAGCTGCTTCGACTTCATCGGGTTGACTTCAAGGTCATCTGGCTTGGCATTTTCGCCGATGATCATGCCTTCATACAAGGCTTCGCCTGGCGAGACCATCAGGATACCGCGCTCTTCCAATGGGCCAAGGGCGTAAGCAACTGCTTCGCCAGCGCCGTTGGAAATCAGCACGCCGTTCTTGCGGCCTTCAATATGGCCGCGATGCGGGCCATATTTTTCAAACAGGCGGTTCATGATGCCCGTGCCGCGCGTGTCGGACAGAAACTCGCCATGATAGCCAATCAACCCGCGTGATGGCGCGCTGAAGGTGATGCGGGTCTTGCCGCCGCCCGATGGACGCATATCGGTCAAGTCGCCCTTACGCACCGCCATTTTTTCCACGACAGTGCCCGAATATTCATCATCGACGTCGATGACGACGGTTTCATAAGGCTCAGTCTTCTGGCCTTTTTCGTCTTCGCGGAACAGCACGCGTGGGCGGCTGATGCCAAGCTCAAAGCCTTCGCGGCGCATGGTTTCGATAAGAACGCCCAATTGAAGCTCGCCACGGCCAGCGACTTCAAAGCTATCCTTGTCTTCGGCCTCAGTGATACGGACGGCGACGTTGCTTTCGGCTTCGCGCATCAGGCGGTCGCGGATCATGCGGCTCGTAACCTTCGTGCCTTCACGGCCAGCCATTGGGCTGTCGTTCACCGAAAAGCGCATCGACAATGTTGGCGGATCGATTGGCTGCGCCTGAAGCGGTTCAGTTACCGATGGCTCGGCAATGGTATCGGCCACGGTCGCGGTGGTCATGCCGGCGATGGAGATAATGTCGCCAGCCTTGGCTTCGTCCACAGGAACGCGCTCCAGCCCGCGGAACGACATGATTTTGGACGCACGGCCGCTTTCAACGACCTTGCCGTCAGGGTTCAGCGCATGGATCTGCTGGTTCACCTTCACGGTGCCTGACAATACAAGGCCGGTAAGAATACGGCCAAGGAAGTTGTCGCGGTCAAGCAAGGTGACAAGCATTTTGAATTCGCCGTCCACATCTGCCTTTGGCTCTGGAACATGGCTGACGATGGTTTCAAACATCGGCGTGAGCGTGCCTTCACGCGCGCTTGGGTCAATCGAGGCATAGCCATTACGACCCGAGGCATATAGCACTGGGAAATCGAGTTGCTCGTCCGTTGCATCAAGCGATACGAACAGATCGAACACTTCGTCCAACACGTCCTGAATACGTTCGTCAGGCCGGTCGACCTTGTTGACGACAACGATGGGGCGAAGGCCCAAAGCCAGCGCCTTGCCCGTTACGAACTTCGTCTGCGGCATCGCGCCTTCGGAGGAATCGACGAGCAGGATGACGCCGTCAACCATCGACAAGATGCGTTCAACTTCGCCGCCAAAATCGGCATGGCCCGGTGTATCGACGATGTTGATGCGGGTTTTTTGGCCCTTATGATCGTCCCATTCGACCGAGGTGCACTTGGCAAGAATGGTGATGCCGCGTTCTTTTTCGAGATCGTTCGAATCCATCGCGCGCTCTTCGATACGCTGATTGTCGCGGAAGGTGCCCGACTGCCGAAACAGTTGGTCAACAAGAGTGGTTTTGCCGTGATCGACGTGCGCGATGATGGCGATGTTACGCAATGACATTTGGAAATGGGCCTTTTGGAAGGTCTTCATAGCGGCCACATGCCACCAGATTCTCGCGCGCCATTAACGCAATATGCGCTGCGGCGCAACATCGCTGGTGTTGCAATACGCGATTGCAGGGGTCAAAGCGCTTGGATGTTCGCTCGTATCTTCGCTGATCGCTTTGTCATGCTCCTGCTCGCCACGATATTGTTGGCGAGCGTCTTACCCGTTCGGGGCCAAGCAGCAGAGGTCGCGTCATTGATTTCATTGGCGGCGATATTTCTGCTGTTTTTCCTGAACGGCGTGCGCTTGCCGCGACATGAAGTGATGCATGGTGTCCGCAATTGGCGGTTGCAGGGGGCGATTTTCTTTTTCGTATTTGGCGTGATGTCGGCCACCGGATTGGCTCTGTCGCATGTTTTCGACAATATCCTGCCGCCGACACTTGCCTTGGGGTTGCTGTTTACAGGTATCTTGCCTTCCACTGTGCAGTCGGCTGCGGCCTATTGCGCCTTGGCCAAAGGCAATGTGGCGGCATCGGTTGTCGCGGCAGCTTTGGTCAATCTGGTCGGTGTACTGTTGTCACCTTTGCTCTTGGCGGTGTTGGCGCATGTGGGGGAGGCGAATATTTCAGGTGAAGCCGTTGGCCGCATAACGCTCATCCTACTCCTGCCCTTTGCGCTCGGCCAGATGGCGCAGCGTTGGTGCAAACCTTGGGTAGACCGCAACAAGGAGCTGGCGACTTGGATGGACCGCATCTCGATTGCCATCGCGGTCTATGTGGCGTTTTCAGGCGCGGTTGTGGCGGGGATATGGAGCGTGGTGCGCGGTGATGAACTTGCGTGGTTGGCCTTGGCTTTGTCGGTCATGCTGCTGGTTGGCTTTGGCGGGGCTTGGGCGTTAAGCGGGGCTATGAAGCTACCGCGCGGCGACCGGATTACGATGCTGTTTTCGGGTGGGCAGAAAAGCATCGCCATTGGCGCGCCGCTGGCTGCGACGATATTCCCGCCCGCAATCGCGGGAATGGTCCTGCTGCCGACGCTGATTTATCATATGGCGCAGTTGATCTTGTCCGCGCCATTGGCCACGCATTTGGCGGGAGATCGGTAACGTGTCTCCCCATCGACTTGCGATGGGGAGGTGGCAGCCGAAGCGATAGCTTCGGATGACGGAGGGGCGGGCCAGCAGCGTTGAGTGCCCCTCCGTCTTGCCCGTGCTGACGCCCGGTCAATCCACCTCCCCATCGCAAGTCGATGGGGAGATTAGAGGCTCAGCACTATGGTGAAGAATGTCGAACCGTAGCCCTGAGCCTGTCGAAGGGCGTTTATCCGTCAGGCGTGCTTCGACAGGCTCAGCACTATGGTGAAATTTCAAAGGCTGCGCAGCGCTTCCGAAGGCCGCGCCGCCAAGATCGGGAGCGATCCGACGATACCCAGCACAAAGGTCACACCCGCGCCGCCAATGAGCGTCAACGCCAGTATCGAATAATCAGGCGTAAAGCTGAAATCGAATATTTCGACCACGACATAATATGCGGCCGACATGCCAAGCAGCAGCGATACCAAACCAAGCACCACCGCCAATATCCCATATTCCAACGCCTGCGCGCCCAATATCTGCCGCCTTGTGCTGCCCAGCATTTTCATGATGACGCTGTCGTAAATGCGCGACTGGCGGGCAGCGGCAATCGCGCCAACAAGCACGGCGATTCCGGCCAAGATGGCGATGGATGCAGCAGCGGCAATGGCTTGCGCCATTTGCGTGAGCAATATTGTGATCTGCGACGTGACTTCGCCTACCGCAATCAGCGACGAGGACGGGAATGTAGGCGGGATAGATTTTGCCAATATGCGCTCGGCAGGCTTCGACACGGTTAAAGTCGCAACCATATTATGTGGCGCGGCGTCCAAACTTCCCGGCGAAAACACCATCACATAATTCAGGCCGAAATTATCCCATTTGACGGTGCGTAAGGATGCGATCTTGGCGGGAACCTCAACGCCAAGCAAGCTGATGGTCAGGGTATCGCCCACCCCAACACCCAGGCTTTCGGCGGCTTCTGCCTCAAGGCTGACCAAGGCAGGACCATCATAATCCGCTGGCCAAAATGTGCCCGCGACAATCTCACTGCCCCTCGGCAGGACGCTGCTATAGGTCAGTCCGCGATCTCCGTTGAGGATCCATGCGCCTTCGGGCAGTTCTTCCAATTGGTCCACACGCTGGCCGCCAAATTCAACGATAGTGCCGCGCAAGGCGGGGATCATGTTGATGGTAGCTTTGGGGTCGGCTTCTTTGACCATTTGTCTGAATTGGGCTTCGCCCTCACGCGGAATGTCCAAGGCAAAGAAGCTCGGGGCACGATCAGGGACGCTGTTTTTGATTTCATTGTTGATGCTTGTCTGAATTGCGGCCAGCGTCACGAACAGGGTGAGGCCAAGGCCAAGCGCCACGACCAATGCCTGCGTCTGCGCACCGGGGCGATGCAGGTTGGCAAGCGCGAGGCGCGGCAAGGGTGCCTTTGGCCGTGGGACGCGCAAAGCGATAGCACGCAGCAACCACGCAATACCCGTAAGCAGCAACAGCAGGCCAAAGGCCGCGCCGATAAAGGCGAGCGAGAATAAAGGCTCTTTTGCCGTCACCACCGCAAGCGCGATGATTGCGAGGATAGCCGAGACCACCCACACCGCGCTGCGCCGGTCGATGCGGGCATTGCCTTCCACAATCGCGCGGAACAGGCCAGCGGCGGGCACCGTGCGCGCACGGGCCAAGGGCGGCAGGGCAAAGGCAATGGCGATTAACAGGCCATAGATCGCGCTGACGAGCAACGGCAAGGGATGCAGGTTAAAGCCCGGCGCGACCGGCAATATGTCGCCAGCCACCCAGCCAATGACCATAGGCATGACACTACCCACCGCAAGGCCAGCGATAACCGCACCTGCGGCCACGGTCAGGATTTGAAGCATGTAGATGCGGAATATAGTCCCGCTGTCCGCGCCAGTAACCTTCAATGTTGCAATGCTGGCGCGCTTGCTGGTGAGGTAACTGCTGACGCCATTGCCGACGCCAATGCCCGCGATGACCAAGGCGGCAAGGCCGACAAGCGTCAGGAACTGGCCCATACGCTCAATAAAGCGCCTGGTGCCGGGTGCGCCGTTGGAACGATCCGTAATGTCCCAACCCGCCGACGGGAACTGCGCCTCAAGTGCCTTTGCGACGGCGGAGGCGTCTTCGTTCGTGGATAGTTTGATGCGGTATTTTACCTCATACATGCTGCCCGGCTGGATTAGGCCCGTATCCGGCAAAGATTTCATGTTGATGATGGCCACGGGACCAAGCGTGAAGCCCTCGCCCAAGCGGTCGGGTTCTTCGGCGATAATGCCTGCGACCTTAAACCGCGCCTCCCCAAAGCGGACGGTGCCGCCTGTGTCGATGTCGAGCCGTTCGGACAAGGTTTGCCCAATGTAAATTTCGCCCTCGGCGGGTGCCTTAACATTGCCGCCATCGCGCAGGGTCAACGCGCCATAATGCGGGTAGATATTGTCGACTGCCTTCAACTCGGCGAGCAGGCTGTCGCCGCCAACTTGGGTGCCTATCGCCATTGCCCGCAAACGGATGGTTTCGGACACTATGCCGGCTTTGCGCATGGCGGCCATTTCCGCCTGCGTTGCGGCGCGTTGCGCGATCCCGATTTCGACATCGCCGCCAAGGATCGTCTGACCACGCCGTGACAGTTCATCGGCTATGCCAGCGGTCAAGCTGCCAATAGCCGCGAGCGTCGCAACGCCCAAGAATAGGCAAATCGCCAGCAACCGGAGCCCACGGATACGCGCGGACAGGTCACGGCGCGCAATGCGCCAAATGGCGGCGAGAGGGAGGGTCATCTAAATCCTCCCCGGAACAAGGAGGGGGACCGCGCGAAGCGGGGTGGAGGGGGCAATAGGCTCAGCGCACGGCGCAGCCCCCCCCTCCGTCAGTGCTCCGCACTGCCACCTCCCCGAAACGGGGAGGATATGTTGTTCGCCAATCAAGCCGCGCTCTCCACCACATGGCCGTCCTGCATGGAAATCACCCGGTCACATTTGCGCGCAAGTTCGGGGTCGTGGGTGATAATTAACAAAGTCGCGCCCAATGCGGCGCGGCGGTCGAACAAGAGGTCGATAATGGCCGTGCCTGTGGACCCATCCAAATTGCCCGTTGGTTCATCGGCAAAGATGATCTTTGGCCCTGCGGCCATGGCGCGGGCGATGGCAACACGTTGCTGTTCGCCGCCGGACAATTGGGATGGATAATGGGTGAGCCGATGGCCAAGGCCGACGGCTTCAAGCTCGCTTTGCGCGCGGCCAAACGGGTCTACCAGACCAGCCAGCTCCAACGGGATAGCGACATTCTCAAGTGCGGTCATGGTCGGCAACAGGTGAAACGCCTGCAACACAATGCCGATGCGTCCACGCCGCGCACGGGCGAGTTCGTCTTCATCCAGCTTCGTGAAGTCCAGACCATCGACGAGGACAGTGCCACCGCTCGCCTGCTCCAACCCGGCCAGCACCGCCATCAAAGACGATTTTCCTGATCCCGACGGCCCAAGCAACGCGACGCTGCTGTCATAGGGCACCTCAAGGTCTACGCCGCGTAAAATCGACACGGATGCGTCGTTGCTGCCAAGGCTGAGGGTGACATTTGCCGCGCGGATTGCCATATCCGCTTGGTGAGTGATAGGAGCGTGCAAGGAAAATCCTTATGAGAAGTTTTTGGCTATATGGGGCGTTATGCCTCACAATCCAAGCGTTGTCGGGATGCGGGTCAAATCCTGTAGCCGAAAATAAGACTGACGTTCAGGAAACGGCAAAGGTCGCGCAATATGACCAATTGGTCGTTGCGTTCGGCGACAGCCTCTATGCCGGGTACCGCCTTGCGCCGAATGAAGGGCTTGCCCCGCAATTGCAGGCGGCATTGCAAGCAGATGGCATCAACGCGCGGGTGCATAATGCCGGGGTGTCGGGGGACACCACAGCAGCAGGAAAAACGCGGCTGGCCTTCGTGCTCGATAATCTTGACCGAAAGCCTGACCTGGTCGTGCTTGGCCTTGGCGGCAATGATATGTTGCGCGGCATCAAACCTGCCGAAACCAAAGCGAATATGACCGCGATGATGGACGAATTGCAACGCCGTGACATTCCAGTCGTGCTGACGGGCATGTTGGCCGCGCCAAATCTAGGTGCAGATTATGTAAATTCTTTCAACGGGATTTTCCCGGAACTGGCCAATGAATATGGCGCTTCGCTTTACCCTTTTTTCCTCGATGGCGTAGTGACGGATGCGGCCTTAATGCTGCCGGATAACATCCATCCCAATGCCAAGGGCGTGTCGCGGGTTGTCGAAGGATTATCCCCGCTGATCGAAGCCGCCTTGAAGCGGCAAGATAAAGCTGTATTAGAAAAATAATACAGCCGGGGACGGAAGTGCTTGAAATGGTCGTGCACTCGTTCCATTTGAAGTCATATCCAATGACAGAGGGATTTTTTGGCCATGTCGACTGAAACCGCAACCCAGACCGTGCAAGATCTGAAGCTCACACCGCCGGACCCCGTGCCGACCGTTACCCCGCAACAGGCGATGGGGCTGGTCCCTGTAACCGATGAGCAGCAAAGCAAGCTGGCACAGCGGGTTGATGCCTATGTCGCTGACCTGATTGCGCAGGACGTGAACAGTCCTGAATTCGGCAAGCGGGTTGACCAGCTTACCAATATGGGCCGCAAGGAAATTATGGAGGCATCGGCGCAGTCGAACCGCTTTCTTGATAAACCCATCCGCCGCATGGACGCCGAGTCTAGCGTTGGGACGGATTTGGGCGAATTGCGCCGCGTTGTTGAAGATTTGGACCCTTCCAAAAAGGGCAATCTGATGACCAAGCAAAAGCTGTTTGGCATCATCCCCTTTGGCAGTAAATTACGCAATTATTTCGACAGCTATCAAAGCTCGCAAACGCATATCAGCGCGATCCTCGGGCGGCTTGGCAACGGCAAGGACGAGCTATTGATGGACAATGCTGCCATTGATGTGGAGCGTCAAAATCTGTGGGTTGCCATGGGCAAGCTGGAGCAGATGATCATCATGTCAAAGCAGCTTGATGCCAAGCTTGAGGAAAAATCTGCGGAGTTGGAATTGTCCGACCCAGCCAAGTCACGCGCGATCAAGGAAAGTGCGTTATTCTATGTGCGCCAGCGGACGCAGGACTTGCTTACGCAAATGGCCGTGACGGTGCAGGGCTATCTTGCGCTTGATTTGGTGAAAAAGAACAATGTCGAGTTGGTAAAGGGCGTTGACCGCGCATCGACAACCACCGTTGGCGCGCTGCGTACGGCGGTCACGGTGGCGCAGGCCATGACGAACCAGAAACTGGTATTGGACCAAATCACGTCGTTGAACACCACAACGGCGAATATCATCGACAGCACTGGCAAATTGCTCCGCGACAATACCGCACGTATTCATGAACAAGCGGCGGGTGCGACTATTCCGTTGGAAACATTAAGCCGCGCGTTTCAGAATATTTACGACACGATGGATGCCATCGACACCTTTAAGCTGAAGGCGCTCGACAGCATGAAGCAGACGTCGGACGCGCTTGAGAAAGAGGTCGAAAAGTCCAAGGGCTATATCGCCCGCGCCGAAGGTCAGGCGCAGGCGGTGCAGGCTACCCAGGACAGCGGTTTGCTCGCGGCTTTGGAGGGGTAAGTGTTGACCAAATTATCTTCGTCACTCCCGCCAAAGCGGGAATCATGGTCGGAACTTGCGGCACTGACCGACCAGCGTTCTACAGATTTATATCTCCGGCCATGGATTCCCGCTTTCGCGGGAATGACAAAGTTTAGGGAAGCCAGTGAATAGCCCAGCATCCAACTCAAACGAGACCCTGAACGCGGCTGCGCGGTCGTTGCGCAATGTGCGGATGAAACCGATTGGCTCCAAGTCGCAGGCGCTGCGCCGTGCGCATTTTTGGGGCAAGCTGAGTAAGGCTGTGGTCGCGATAGGGGTGGTGTTGATCGGCGCGGGCATAGTTGGCGCGATTATGGATGGCATCGGCTTTTGGGGCGTGATGATTACCGGCATAGTTGGCGCGGCGGCGGCCTATGTGTTGATGCGCTATCCCGAAATGCCCATGCCTACGACCGAAAGCCTGCGTGTCACTGATCTCGCGACTTTGGCTGGCAAAACCGAAATCTGGTTGGAGGCGCAGCGTCCGGCGCTGCCAGCGCCAGCAGTGAACTTGATGCAGGATATTGGCTTGCGGTTGGACCAGCTTGCGCCGGTATTGCAGACATTGGATGAAAACGACCCGGCGGCGCGCGAAGTGCGCAAGCTGGTGGGCGAACATCTGCCCGAACTTATTAACGGCTATAAGAAAATCCCGGATAGCCTGAAACATAAAGAACATGCAGGCAAAACGCCGGCGCAGCAGCTTGTTGACGGGCTGAAAACCATTGATCGCGAAATTGAAACCATGACCGGGCAAATCTCACGCGGGGAGCTGGATAAGCTGGCCGTGCGTGGGCGTTACCTTGAAATGCGCTATGATAACAGCGAGGCATCGGGCTAGGCCGTCTAAGGGATTTCAAAGAGCCAAAGACGCGGCGCGCGTTACAAAATCAGGGGCTTTCGTGGCGCATAAAGGCGCATGGATGAAAAGGAATGCGTTTTGACGCGCACGAAACTTAGCAGAGAATGTTTCGGGACGCTGCCCAACGGAGACACCGTTGAAGCGATTACCCTCATCAACGCAAACGGCATGCGGGTGCGTATCATCGGCTATGGTGCGGCGATACATTCGGTCTACGTGCCCGATGCGCAAGGGCGATTTGCCGATGTTACGACTGGGTATAACACGGTGGACGCCTATGTGGCTCAGTCGCAATATTTCGGTTCAACCGTAGGGCGCGTCGCCAACCGCATTGCAGGCGCGCGCTTTACGTTGGAGGGTAAAGAATATCTGGTTCCTGCCAATGATGCCGCCAACTCCCTGCATGGTGGCGAACTGGGGTTTGACAAGGTCAACTGGACCGTTACCGCCTGCGATGAAGAGGCGATGTCCGTGACGCTTTCGCATGTCAGTCCCGATGGTGACCAAGGCTATCCCGGAAACTTATCGGTAACTGCAACCTACCAACTGCATGCGGACAACGCTCTGTCGGTGCGATACCAAGCGACCACGGATGCACCAACTATCGTCAATCTGTCCAACCATGCCTATTGGAATTTAGCCGGCGAAGGTGCGCCCCACGACGCAATGGACCATCTGTTAACTATCAATGCTGCGTATTATTTGCCGGTCGATGCCACCCGCATCCCGACCGGCGAGCGCCGCCATGTGGCGGGCACCGCGTTTGATTTCCGCGTAGCTAAAACAATCCGTGCGCATGTCCGCGATGTTTCCGATGAACAATTACGAATTGGAAATGGTTACGACCATAATTGGGTCATTGATGAGGTAGTGGCGCCCGAGCCACGCTTACACGCTATTTTGAAAGATCCACATTCGGGACGGACAATGCGGTTGCTGTCTAATCAACCTGGCTTGCAATTCTACGCCGGCAATTTTTTCGATGGTTCCACGACGGGTAAGGCTGGCAAACGCTATCATATGGGCGATGCCATCGCCTTGGAACCGCAGATGTTTCCAGATGCACCTAACCAAGATTCCTTTGCATCGGTCGCGCTGCATCCTGACCAGACTTATGAAAATATCATCATTTGGCAGTTCGGTGTGACTGCGGGTAATGCAGATGAACACCCGCCCCAATAGCACGCCTGCGGCACCGTAACCGCCAGTTCACCGATCTGCATATGGCGCAGGAATTCCCTCCGGCGTCATCCGCGCTAGATTTAGCCGCAACGGCGCGCGTTTCACAATTGAACTGCCCTTAGCGGAAGCGGCGGTTACGTAAGCACCCCTGCCAAGCATCAGCCAACAAAGGCGCGTTCCAGCACATAAGTGCCGGGGTGCGAT
>JAEMTM010000019.1:20492-21782 GCA_016462305.1 Sphingomonadaceae bacterium
TGCCAAGCATCAGCCAACAAAGGCGCGTTCCAGCACATAAGTGCCGGGGTGCGATTGTGCGCCTTCGATGAAACCAAGGCTTTCCAGCAACGCCCCTGTCTCCTTAATCATGGCCATGCTGCCACACAGCATGACGCGGTCAAATTCCGGGTCGAGCGGATAATCCCCGCTTTCAATGCGCTGCGTGATACGGCGATTTTCGTCCGTCCATGTCGGGCATTTGGTAACGGACCGGTCATAGAACAACTGCAACTTTGCCTCGGCCGCAACCAGAGGGTCATCCGCCAGTTGCGATTCCAGAGTCTCCCGATAGGCCAGATCCTCAACCCGCCGCACGGTGTGCTGCACGGTTATTTTTTCATAGCGCTCATATACTTCGGGATCGCGAATGATCGACATCCATGGGGCAAGGCCCGTTCCGGTTCCAATCAAATGCAACCGCTTGCCGGGCAACAACGCGTCCAGCGTCAGCGTACCCGTTGGCTTTGCACCCAAAAGGATTTCGTCGCCAGGTTGGATTTTGCACAATAGACTGGTCAGCGGACCATCTGGAACAATGATGCTTAAAAATTCAAGCGATTCATCCCAAAATGGCGAGGCCATCGAATAAGCACGCATCAACGGCTTATCATTGACCATAAGGCCAAGCATGACGAATTGACCGCTGACAAAGCGAAATGAGGCGGGCCGTGACACCGAAAAGGAAAACAGCCCCTCGTTCCAATGATGCGTGGTCAAAACCGTAACAGTCGAAAATGCCATTATTCACTCCATGATTCAGGGCGCTCTTTGACGGCAATGAAGCAATTTACAATAGGGTCATTTCTTTTATCGTCAAAAGCCCGCCTTCTTTTTTGGGGCATGGTTTCCCAATGAAGGCAAAATATGGTTGATCATTGAAGTTGAAAAGTCACACTAAGGTCTCACCTAAACGCATGTGGTATCAAGCGCGGGTGGGAGATGCATTACGGGCCGATTGCATACCCCTGCGGCCATTGGGCGATTCGCGATGTGATGAGGGCAACGCTGACAGGTAAAGTCCTACATTACAAGGGAGCGATTGTCGCCCCGGCGCAGGCTGCGGCCTATCTCGCCTGTCGGCCTATCCAGACACACGTCATGGGCATCAGCCTCCGCTGGTGCGACGGTGTTTTTTGCTGGAATTGGGAATTGCTGTCACCGGAATTGCCTAAATCACCCCTCCCCTTCAGGGGAGGGGAAGGGGGTGGGGTCTTTCGGCGTTGCGCAAACCTATAGACCCCACCCCAACCCCGTGGAGCCTCTCGGACC
>JAEMTM010000258.1 GCA_016462305.1 Sphingomonadaceae bacterium
GCTTCCTCGACTAATTCAGCCGCAGGAACAACCTTGGCGACTAAGCCCGAACGCTCGGCCTCTGCCGCGTCCATCATCCGGCCCGTCAGGCACATTTCCATGGCCTTGGCCTTGCCAATGGCGCGGGTTAGGCGCTGTGACCCACCCATGCCGGGGGTGACGGCCAGCTTGATTTCCGGCTGACCAAATTTGGCATTGTCGCCCGCGATGATGAAATCGGCCATCATCGCAAGCTCACATCCACCGCCAAGCGCAAAGCCGTTTACGGCGGCGATCCAAGGCTTGCGGGTGGCGGTCACGCGGTCATAGCCTGCGAAAAAGTTCGAGCCGTATATTTCGGCAAAGGACTGCGACGACATTTCCTTAATGTCCGCGCCTGCGGCAAAGGCCTTCTCGCTGCCCGTTAGGACCGCGCATCTTTGGCTGTCGTCGGCATCAAATGCCGCAAAGGCCGCGATGAGGTCAGCCAACAATTGGCTATTCAACGCGTTCAACGCCTGTGGCCGATTGAGCGTCATCAGCGTCACCGCGCCGCGTTGTTCGACCAAGATTGTTTCATAGGTGGCGTTAATGCTGGTCATAATGGCTTCCATTCTTCCTGCGCCGGCAAGGCGGCAAAGATGTCGTCGATCAAGTCCTCAGTCACGCCTTCGGGCGTTGCCGGGTCCCATTTGGGCGCATTATCCTTATCGATGATGACGGCGCGCACGCCTTCGGCAAAATCGGGGCGGACAAGCACGCGGCTGGCGATACGATATTCCATCGCCATATTATCGGCAAAGTCGGTCAGGCGCGCACTTTCGGCAAGCTGGCGCAATGCAACTTTACAGGTTTGCGGGCTTTTGGTCCGCAACGTCGCCAACTCCTTCATCGCCCATGCGCTCTCATCGCCGTCAAGGCTGGCGAGGATGTCCTCAAATGCGTTGGAGGCGAAATGGCGATTGATCTGAAACAACATGTCCACGGTCTTCGACGCGGGCGGCGTTTCGGACACGGTGCCCAATAGGCC
This sequence comes from Sphingomonadaceae bacterium, assembly GCA_016462305.1. Taxonomy (GTDB): domain Bacteria; phylum Pseudomonadota; class Alphaproteobacteria; order Sphingomonadales; family Sphingomonadaceae; genus Sphingorhabdus_B. The sequence goes on from JAEMTM010000258.1 coordinate 1,010, forward strand.
GTCAAGGCGCTCGACATCTTCGCTCGCGATCCGCATTTTGGCTTCGGCAAGCGCGCTGCTCGGCACATAATGGGTGGCAAGGCCAAGCGCGAGGCAGCCCTGCCCTGCGATCCGCGTCCCGGTCAGTGCCAGAAACTGTCCCACGCGCCCTTCCAGCCGCGACAGATACCAACCACCACCAACATCAGGGAACAGGCCAATACCCGTTTCGGGCATTGCAAATTTGGTGTTCTCGGTCGCCACGCGGAAACGCGCAGGCTGACTGATCCCAACGCCCCCGCCCATCGTAATGCCGTCCATGAACGCCACGACCGGCTTTGGGTAAGTGAACAATAAATGGTTCAACTGATATTCGTCGTGGAAGAATTTCCGGCCGGATTCGCCATTATCATTAATCGCCGAATCGCGCAGGAAAGCGATGTCGCCGCCCGCGCAAAAGCCGCGTCCCTCTGCATGATCAATCACGACGCATTTCACCGCGTCATCGTCGCGCCACGCCAGCAACGCCTGCGTCATTGCATGCACCATAAGCAGCGTCAGCGCATTCAACGCCGATGGCCGGTTCAGGCTGATGATGCCCGCATGGCC
>JAEMTM010000117.1 GCA_016462305.1 Sphingomonadaceae bacterium
AAAAGGAGTGACAGGTGGCAAAACAATTTTGGTTGATGAAGTCGGAACCGGACGTTTACAGCTATGACGATCTGGTGGCGGAGGGCGAAGGCACATGGGACGGCGTGCGCAATTACAGCGCCGCGCATAACTTACGTACGATGCAGGTCGGCGATGAAGCCTTTTTCTACCACAGCAATATCGGGCTTGAGATTGTTGCCATCATCACGATCAGCCACGCGCATTTCATTGACCCGACCGATGAAAAGGGGCGCTTTGTTGCGGTGAAGGTCAAACCGTTGCGTAAATTAAAACAGTCCGTGACGTTGAAAGCGATTAAAGCGAACCCCAGCCTGGCCGAGATGGAAATGCTGCGGCAGTCACGGCTATCGGTTGCCCCCGTCCGTGCGACCGAATGGGAAGAGATATTGAAGATGGCCGACGCATGAGCGGCCTTCGAATCGCGATCCTATGTCCTACGCCAGAATATGAAGAAGATTGGTCGCATATAAGGGCCGATTATGCGCGTTTGTTAGGCGACAATGCCAGTTTCATTGATTGGACCAAGGCGGACGACTTGAGCGGCTTTGACCTTGTCACACCCTTGCTCGCTTGGGGTTATCCGCGCGACTGCCCGCGTTGGTTTGCTTTGCTTGACCAATTGGAGGCCGAAAATGTGCGGGTCAGCAATCCGGTCAGCATATTGAGATGGAACAGCGACAAGGCCTATCTGGCCGAATTGGACGCCGCTGGTATTGCTTCCGTGCCTACAATATTGAGCGCCCTACTCGACAGGGTCGCACTTGAAGAAGCGCGGGAAACCTTCAATGTCGAAACTCTAATCGTCAAGCCACCCATATCGGGCGGAGCAGACGGTACTTTCCGATTGGAACGCGGCGATATTGTGCCTGCGTCGGTTGCTGGCCAGCGCATGATGATCCAACCTTATCTTCCCAATATTGCCGAAGAGGGCGAATATTCGCTCTTCTATTTCGCAGGGGTCTTCAGCCATTCCATCCTCAAGCGCCCCGCCAAAGGCGACTTTCGCGTTCAGGAACAATATGGCGGTCGGGAAGAGGCCGTCACTGCGCCTGAAGACGCGCTGACACTTGCCCAGCGCGCTTTTGCGGCCACGTCCGAGATTACCAAGACCGGAACGCTGGCTTATGCGCGGGTCGATATATTGCGCGATGGGGACGGGGTTTTCCGCCTGATGGAACTGGAACTTATAGAGCCGTCTTTGTTCCTGCGCTTTGCGCCCGATGCAGGCGCGGCCTTTGCCAAAGCGTTAGCTATAGGCGTTTAACCGCTGCATCAGCCGGAACCAACGGCCACCCGCGTGGTTCACTTGCCGTACCAGCCCGCAGTTCACGCGAGGCCGGATGACACAGAAAGGACGTGCTGTATGGGCGAACTAAATGACAAGGCCAAAGGCCTGGGCAATGAAATCGTAGGCAACATCAAGCAAGCTGCGGGCAAGGTATCGGGCAATGAACGTCTGCAAGCCGAAGGCATTTTGCAAGAACGTCGTGGCGAAGGCCAGAAACTTAAAGGCAAAATGAAGGGCATGATCGGCGACAAGGTCTAGGTCCTGACCCCAGGTCCCGTTCATTCCCAAGAAAAGGCCGCCCAAAAGGCGGCCTTTTTCATGTCCGGCCTGCTTCAGACTTGGCGATAATCGGCGGTTATCAGGCCACATTGGAGCAGCTCCGCCTCATGGTCGGCATCGCGCCAGCTTTCCGTCAAAGCGTCTTTTTCCCACGCCAGCATCGGTGCAAGCCCAAGCATGTGGTGCACCCATTCTTTGCCCGCATGACCCACATCCAATCCATAAGTGCGCACCCGAAACGCCACAGGCGCGAAAAAGGCATCCACCGCAGTAAAGTGGCGCCCAGCCAAAAATGGTCCGCCGAAACTGTCAAGCCCTTGCGCCCATAATTCGGTCAGACGCGCCACGTCGCGCTTCAGCGCGGCAGACATCGGCTTGGGCTGAACGCGCACCCCGACATTCATCGTGCAGTCGTTTCGCAAGGCGGAAAAACTGCCATGCATTTCGGTAACCGCGCATTGCGCCCACGCCCGTGCAGCCGGACCCGACGGCCAGACGCCTTCGTGCCGGTCGGCCAGATATATCGTGATGCCAAGCGAATCCCACACCGTCCATGCGTCGTCCAGAAGCACGGGCACTTGGCCAGTCGGTGAAAATGCCCGGAATGCATCATAATTGCTTGCCGCAGCAAAGGGCTCCAAGCGGTCCTCAAACGGGATGCCCAGCATTGTCATCAGCACCCAAGGCCGCAAGCTCCAGCTCGAATAATTGCGATTCGCGGTAATCAGCGTGTAGCCCATGTCAGTCTTCCTTTCGGATTCCGAAGCAAACCCAAGCGCTTACCGGTTCTGTGAGTCCAGTTCCAACCAGCGCGAGTCTGTCCGTTGATGGTAACTGTCAAACACGGCAAATGGAATGCGAAAGGGCGTGCCCCAGTTGCTGTTCCACATGGCGACAACACCAACACGCGTGGCTGGATCAAAAATCATGGTTGCACGATAGCCGTCAACCGCGCCGGAGTGCCCCAATAATAAATGGCCGTCATATTTGAAGCTGCGCCAGCCAAGGCCATAACGCGCCTCCGAATTCGCCTGCCGCAATGCGCCGCCATAAATCGACGCCGTATGCACCCGCGGCGATTGCGCAATCCGCAGCGTCGATTGGGGCAACACATCGGGGCGATCGCCCATTGTCGCCTGCATCCAACGGGCAAAATCGACGATATTGCTTTCAACACCCGCAGCCGCCGGGACCCGCCAATAGGTTTCTTTCACGGTACGGACCATGCGGCCATTATGCGGGCGCGCCCAATCTTTCGCATTGGTGAGGCCAGCCATGCCGAAATTGGCGCTGTTCATACCCAAGGGCAGAAAGAAGCGCTCGCTCACCGCAGCGGGGTAAGACCGCTTAGCTGCCTGCTCCAATATCTCGGTCACAGCGTCAAAGGCGACATTCTGATAGGTGTGACACGAACCCGGCTGACACTGTAACGGTGCGCTGGCCAGACTGGCACGCAGCGCACGCGGATCCTGCCCATCCTCCAACCGTTCGTCAAAAGCGTTTTTGGTGAGGCCGGTTTGCTGGGAAAGCAATTGCGCGACGCTCAAACGCGATTCGGCCCCGTCGGGTAAGCGCAACGTCGTATGGTAACGCGATACTGGCCGGTCCAAGTCAAGGAGGCCTTCGTTCGAAAGCGTCGCGGCCATGGTACCCGCGACGGTCTTGGACACCGAAGCCCATCGGAAAACCGTTGCAAGTGTCACCGGCACGTTCGTATCCCGGTCAATCACGCCATAACTGCGGACAAAACGCAGTTCGCCATCTTCGACTATAGCAATGGCAAGCCCCGCCATTTCCGATCTTTGCGCTAGGGCCGCAAATTGTTGATCCAGTTGGGCATAATGGATTCGTCCCCGCCATTCGCCCGGCTGGTCCGGCAAATTCGTCCGGGGTTTGATGAATTTATGCAATACTGACGCGACCTGATTATCATCAGGTGCGGATCGCATGGCATATAAGCCAGCCAGTCCCAACACTAAAACCGCTATCAAGGCTGATACAGTCCGCCGCATGTTACTGGTCAGATCGCAACCTCAAAATACGCCGTTGTCTTTGCCCGCACATCGTCAACGCTGACGCCGGGCGCGACCTCAATCAGCTTGAACGCCGATGCTTTGTCAGCCCGCTGAAACACGGCGAGGTCGGTTATGATCATGTCGACGACGTTTTTGCCCGTCAGCGGTAACGTGCAAGCCGGAATGAATTTGGGCGATCCGTCCTTGGCGTTATGCTCCATCACCACGATGATCTTCTTGACGCCAGCAACTAGGTCCATCGCCCCGCCCATGCCCTTGATCATCTTGCCGGGGATCATCCAATTGGCGATGTCACCATTTTCCGCCACTTCCATCGCGCCCAAGACGGTCAGATCAATATGCCCGCCACGGATCATGGCAAAGCTGGCCGCGCTGTCGAAATAAGCGGTCTGCGGAAGCTCGCTAATCGTCTGCTTACCCGCGTTGATCAGGTCGGCGTCTTCTTCGCCCGCAAAGGGGAACGGCCCGATACCCAACATGCCATTTTCCGATTGTAGCGTCACTTCGACGCCCGGAGGGATATGGTTGGCGACCAAAGTCGGAATGCCGATGCCAAGGTTCACATAATATCCGTCGCGCAGTTCCTGTGCCGCGCGGGCGGCCATATCATCACGGGTCCAGCTCAATGTATCAATCCATCTTCATCGGTGGTTGGGTGCGCGGTTGGCAAATCGGTCGGGTTGGCACGCTCGGCATCCACCCCTTCCCAAATGCGCGATAGTGCCTCGGCCTCGGATATACCCGTCGCACGCGCCCATGTCTTGGCACCGTGGCGAATACAGTCGACCAAGGCGATGCCATAGCCCATCGGATCGCCGCCAACGGGCACGGGGTTAATAAAGCAGGTAACTGGCCCGCCTTCCTTCGCCCAAACGCGCAAGAACTCGCGGCTGTCACCCAACAAGTCGGCATAAGGGACAAGGTCGATAGGAACGGGTTTGTCGCTCATCACGCATCCTCTTTTTCGCGTACGGTGCGGAACTCAATCTTTTTGTCATAAGGCGCGCCGATAATCATGCGCTGCACATAGACGCCGGGCAAATGGATGCAGTCGGGGTCGAGGCTGCCGACTGGCACCAATTCTTCGACCTCAACCACACAAATCTTGCCGCACGTCGCGGCGGGCAGGTTGAAATTGCGGGCCGTCTTGCGGAAAACCAGGTTACCGCTTTCATCCGCCTTCCACGCTTTGATGATCGAAAGGTCGGCGAATATGCCACGTTCGAGGATATACTCCTCGCCGCCAAATTCTTTCACTTCCTTGCCTTCGGCGACCAAAGTGCCAACGCCGGTTTTGGTGTAAAAGCCGGGAATGCCCGCACCGCCAGCGCGCATGCGTTCGGCCAAAGTGCCTTGCGGGCAGAATTCAACTTCCAACTCACCCGCCAGATATTGCCGCTCAAATTCTTTATTCTCGCCAACATAAGACGCAATCATTTTGTTGACTTGCTTGGTTCGCAGCAGCTTGCCGATGCCTTCATTATCAATGCCGGCATTGTTCGACACAAAGGTCAAGCCAGTGACCCCGCTGTCGCGCACAGCATCCAACAAGCGTTCGGGAAGCCCGCAAAGGCCAAAGCCGCCGCTTGCAATTAACATGTCGTTTTTCAATACGCCTTGAAGCGCCGATTTTGCGTCGGGGAAAAGTTTTTTCGCCATGAAATGCTCCAAATAATGGGAGAGACGGAACGGACCTTTGCCTAGACCCCAAGTGGCGTGAAGGTCAACGCCAATAGCGCACCTAAATCCTGCAAAGCCTGACCGCCGCTGGTGACTTTAATGGCCGCCATCCCCATAAAAGCAGCCGGTTTGCAGTTGATGCCAAGGTCATCCAGATAGATGCATTGCGAAGGTGCAACCGCCAGAGCCGCACACATCATCGCATAAATGCGCGGGTCTGGTTTGCGCACCCCGGCCTTGCTCGATTCAATGATATGGTCGAACCGTTCCATGACCGCACAGATCGCCGCCGCTTTCTCATCACTCCCGGCCATGC
>JAEMTM010000118.1 GCA_016462305.1 Sphingomonadaceae bacterium
TCCGCATCATCCTCATCGCTCTCGTCAATCTTGGCCGCGCCGACCACATGTTCATTTTCGTCGACATTGAATAAGCGCACGCCGGCGGTTCCGCGACCCAAAACGCGCAAGCTGTCGAGCGGCATACGGATCAATTTTGCCTGATCGGTGACGAGCATCAACTGATCACCCTTTGTCGCGGGGAAGCTGGCGACGACTGGGCCGTTGCGTTCGATATTGTCGATATTGGTGATGCCCTGGCCGCCGCGACCTGTGCGGCGATAGCCATAAGCCGATGACAATTTGCCATAGCCATTGGCGCAAACCGTCAGGATGAACTGCTCACGCTCCGCCAGTTCCGCGATGCGTTCGGCGGTCATGGTTGGCTCGCCTTCCTTCTCCGGTTTCCAAGGGGCAAAGCGCAGATAATCCTCACGCTCTTCGCCCGAAGTGCCAACGCGTTTGAGGATCGACAGCGAGATAACCGCGTCGCCCGTCGCCAATTTCATGGCGCGCACACCCGTGGATGCGCGGCTTTGAAATTCGCGAATATCGTCAGCAGCAAAGCGGATCGCTTTACCATAGCGGCTTGCGAGCAGGATATCGTCCTCCGCGCTCAGCAGTTCAACGCCAATTAGCTTATCGTCGGCATCGTCGCCTTCGAACTTCATCGCGATTTTGCCGTTGCTTGGGACATTGGCAAAGGCGTCCATGCTGTTGCGACGGGCATAGCCCTTTGACGTCGCAAATACGACGCTCAGGCCGCCCCATTCGGCTTCATCCTCGGGCAAGGTCAAAACGTTGGAAATGACTTCGCCTTCGCCCAATGGCAGCAAGTTGACCATGGGCCGACCGCGTGTGGACGGACCGCCTTCGGGCAGCTTCCACACCTTCAGGCGATAGACCTTTCCGATGTTGGAGAAGAACAATACGGGCGTATGCGTGCTGGTTACGAACAATTCGGTAACGGCATCCTCATCCTTCGTCGCCATACCGGCGCGGCCCTTGCCACCACGGTTTTGGGCGCGGAATATCGCCAAAGCGGTACGTTTGATGTAACCGCCATGGGTGACGGTAACGACCATTTCCTCACGCTCCATAAGGTCTTCGTCGTCCAAGCCATCCCAGCTTGCGGTGATTTCGCACAGGCGCGGGGTGGAAAATTCTGCATCAATCGCGACCAATTCGTTGCGCAATACGGCATACAGCTTCACGCGGTCGCCCAAAATTGCGAGAAATTCTGATATGCTTTCTGCAAGCCCCTGAAGTTCCTTGCCAATTTCGTCACGGCCAAGTGCCGTCAGGCGATGCAGACGTAATTCAAGAATGGCGCGAACCTGCAGTTCCGACAATTGGTAGCTGTCGCCGCTAATCTCGGTTTCGACCGCTTCCACCAATTTGATGTAGGATGCGATTTCGGCGATTGGCCATTTGCGCGCAATCAATGCCGCGCGCGCTTCGGCGGGGCTGGCGGAACCACGAATGATCCGCACGACTTCGTCCAAATTGGTGACCGCAACGACAAGGCCAAGTAACAAATGCGCGCGTTCGCGGGCCTTGTTCAGCTCAAACTTCGTCCGGCGGGTAATCACTTCTTCTCGGAAACGAATGAAGGATTCGATGATGTCACGCAGGTTCAAGACTTCGGGCCGGCCGCCACGAATGGCCAGCATATTGGCGGGGAAGCTCGATTGCGCCTGCGTGTGGCGCCACAATTGGTTGAGGACAACGTCGGTGGTCGCATCACGCTTTAGGTCGATAACAATGCGCACGCCCTTGCGGCTCGATTCATCGCGGATGTCGGACACGCCTTCAATACGCTTGTCCTTTGCGGCTTCGGCGATTTTTTCGACAAGGCCGGACTTGCCCACTTGAAACGGAATGCTGGTGAGGACGATGGAGCGGCGGTCGCCCTTTCCTTCCTCAATCTCATGCCGCGCGCGCTGCATGATGGAGCCCTTGCCCTCACGATAGGCCGCACGTGCGCCGCCAGTGCCGAGTATGAGCGGACCGGTTGGAAAATCGGGGGCAGGGACGATTTCGATGAGTTCGTCGATGGTGATGGCGGGATTGTCGATATAGGCCAAGCATGCCTTGATCACTTCGCCCAGATTATGCGGCGGGATGTTGGTCGCCATGCCGACGGCAATACCGCCCGCGCCATTGACCAACAGGTTCGGGAAACGCGCCGGCAGAACCTGCGGCTCTTCACGGCTGCCGTCATAATTGGGTTGGAAATCAACCGTGTCCTTATCAAGATCATCCAAAAGCGCGTTGGCGACCTTGTTCAACCGCGCCTCAGTGTAGCGCATCGATGCTGGCGGATCGGGGTCCATCGAACCGAAATTGCCCTGACCATCGATCAACGGCACGCGCATCGACCAATCTTGAGTCATACGCGCCAGTGCGTCGTAAATCGCGCTGTCGCCATGCGGGTGATAATTGCCCATCACATCGCCGACGATCTTCGCCGATTTGCGATAGGGCCGCCCGGCGACAAAGCCGCCTTCTTGGCTGGCGAACAAAATCCGGCGGTGAACTGGCTTCAAACCGTCGCGCACATCGGGCAGGGCGCGTGATACAATGACCGACATCGCATAATCGAGATAGCTCGACTTCATTTCATCGACAATGTCGACGGGTGAAATGTCCGATGGGTCCAAGGTAATTGTGTCGTCGGTCACGCCGCGATAATCCTTATATTTTTATGATCGCGTAACCCTAGACCCAACGCGCCGAAATGGCCACATGCGACTGCCCTAATTGCCCGGTTTTCACCAGCTTATCCACAGATTCACACCTTGGCGGCGGTTAGGGTGCTATCAGGCTTCCGTCATATGCAAAAATTTGCCCGCTTTGTTCCGGTTTCAGCCCATGGAGCGTATCAAGCATGTCTCCGGCAGCCCGGTTTGGGGTAAAGCGTTCATGGGCAGGATTGCCCTTGAACGGGGCGCTGAGCGCCGTCTCGACGGTGCCGGGATGTAGGCCGACGACAACGGATTGCGGATTTTTGCGCTGCCATTCGATAGCGATATTGCGGATAAACATATTCAGCGCGGATTTTGATGCACGATAGCTGTGCCATCCACCCAAGCGATTGTCAGAGATGCTACCCACCCGCGCGGACAAGGCCGCAAAGCAGATCGGCCCTTGCTTGGCCATGATAGGCAGGAAATGCTTGGCGACAAGCGCAGGCCCTGCCGCGTTGATGCGGAAGTTTTCCATCATCCAGTCAGGATCAAGCTCGCGAAGGCTCTTCTCCGGGCCTTTTTGGGTCGAATGCAGTAGGCCGGTCGCAACAATGACCAGGTTTATGGGAGGATGTGCACCCGTCAGAGAAGCGGCGGCGGCCGCAATGCTGCCCTCATCCGCTATATCCAAGGGCGGGGTGCTCTCGCGGTGAAACCGGACGACCTGGGCATATTTTGGATCATTTTCCAAAAGCTCTGCCAGCGCGGCCCCAATGCCACCACGCGCACCAATGATCACTGCACTGCTTTCACCCATTTGTTTTTTGCTCCGGTTCGTTCAACGGGAATTCATGCAATGGCGCTATGGCAATTGCACAGACGATAGCAAGGTCCTATAAACCAAGTTTTAGAAGCCCCAAGGCTTCCTAATTTGCGGAGAGTTACATGAAACTGGTTTCAAAATTTGCCCTCGCTTTGTCGTTGGTGGCGGTATCGGCTGCGTCTGCCGCATTTGCGCAGTCCAATGAAAAGCCCAAGAAGGAAAAAAAGGGCAAGGAAGCAGCCGCAGCGCCAAAGAAAAATTACTCCAAACCTTTCATCGCCGCTTATGTCCCCGTGGCGGATTTGTTAAACAAAACCAAGGACGCCGCAGCCGCCAAGGCAGAATTTCCAAAGGTTGTTGCTGCTATTGGCAATGACGATGACCGATACGAAGCGGGCATATTGGCCATTAACATCGGCGCGGGGTTGAAGGATCTGGCGTTTCAGGAGCAGGGCATCGATTTGTTGATTGCATCGGCGTCAACCCCTGCCGATTTGAAGAGGGAATACACGTTTCGCAAGGGTGCGATTGCATATGATAGCAAGAGATTTGCGGATGCCGAAAAAAATATGCTCGACGCCTATAATTTGGGGCACCGCGGCAACAATATCGAATTTTTGATTTCCAACACCATGTCGCAGCAAAACAAAGATGTTGAGGCAATTGCATGGATGGGCAAGGCGATTGATGCCAGCAAGGCAGCGGGTTCTGTGAATAAGACCTATCTCCTGCGTGCTGCCGTCTTGTCCGCTAAGGCGAAGAATTACGCAGGCGCATCCAATTTCTACAAGGATTTGATCATAGCCGAAAATAACCCGGATTATTGGCATGATGCGCTTGTGTTTTTTGGCCGCTCGCGGGACTTCAATCCAGAAGAAATACTCGACATCATGCGCTTGATGCGCGCCACCGACGGTATTCGCTTTCAACAGGAATATACCGAGTATCTGGATAGCCTCAGCTATATCGGTGTGCGTTACCCGGCAGAAGCGGTTTCCTTGCTGGACGAAGGCTTCGCCAAGGGGTTGATCTCGCGCAACAATGTGACGTTCAGCGAGCGGTACAACGAAGCTAAGGCGCGTCTCGCGGAAGATACGCGCACGCTGGCCGGAACAATCGCGCCTGCTAAGGCAAGTCCGAAGGGTATGTTGGCATCACTTACCGGCGACTCATTCTTCTCACACAAGGATTATAAGACCGCGAAGGAGCTGTATGAAACGGCGTTGAGCAAGGCACCTGTTCTGGACAAGGACGGCGTCGATCAGACCGACCGCACGCGCTTCCGCCTTGCGATGTCCAAGACGATGCTTGGCGATTATGTGGGTGCGAAGGCCGACTTTGACATGGTTACCAGCGCGAACCGAAAGGCAATGGCCGAATATTGGGTGACATTCATTACCCACCGGGCAAATGCCGCAGCAACGCCGGCTGCGGCAGCGCCAGTCAGCTGAGATTTGGGTACATATATTCAAGAGGGCCCGCGCAATCGGGCCCTTTTTTATGCCTGGGGAATAGGAACGCCGGGCTCGTCTTTGGCCGTGCGGATTGTCAGCGATGTTTTGACGCTGCTCACATTGGGTGCAGATGTCAGTTTTGAGGTCAGAAATTCCTGAAAAGACTGAAGATCGCGTGCTACAATCTTCAAAATAAAGTCTATTTCTCCATTGAGCATGTGGCACTCACGCACATCTGGTAATGCGCGGACATGGTGTTCAAACGCCTTTAGGTCATCTTCAGCCTGACTTTTCAGGCTAACCATAGCGAAAACGGTAATGGTATAGCCCAACGCGCTTGCGTCCACATCGGCATGATAGGATTTGATCGTACCCATTTGTTCGAGCGCACGCATACGGCGTAAACAGGGGGGCGCGGTCAGGCCGACCTTATTAGCGAGTTCAACATTGGTTATGCGACCGTCGGCCTGCAACTCGGCCAAAAGCTTCATATCTATCGCGTCAAGGTTCGTATTGGCCATGATCTAGTAATTTCCATTTCTATTTTGCCTTATGCTTATAATATAATTATGTTACAATGCAATTGTCCCATATTGTGACGCCTTAAAATTGCGGCTTTCGCGTTACCGAAATCGGGTTTATCGCAAGGATGTTGCGGGTACCGGTCCA
>JAEMTM010000119.1 GCA_016462305.1 Sphingomonadaceae bacterium
CGTTCCGGCCTTTGCTGAAGAGAGCGCGGATGCCGAGATTACGGTCACAGGCATCCGCCAAGCCTATCAGGGCGCGTTTGAAGCGAAAGAAGTCCCACAAGCGGTTAGCGTGATCGCTTCCGAGACTTTGGAAGACAATGTCATCTTACGCCTGACAGATGCTCTTGACCTGAACGCCTCCGTTTCCCGACAGAATAATTTTGGTGGCCTGTGGGATAGTTATGCAGTGCGCGGTTTTGCGGGCGATGATAATCTTCCTAGCGGCTATCTGGTCAATGGCTTCAATGGCGGTCGCGGCTTTGGCGGGTCGCGTGATGTGGCTGGTGTCGAACGGATTGACGTGTTGAAGGGGCCCGCAGCGGCGCTTTATGGGCGCGGAGAGCCGGGTGGTACAGTCAATATCATTACCAAACAGGCTGAATTTGATGCCCTGAAGGTCAACGCGTCAGGCCAATATGGCAGTTTCGACCGGGTCCGTTTTGATACGGATGCTAACATCCCAATTGGCGAGAGCATCGCCGTGCGCCTGATCGCATTCTCCGAAAAATCAGACAGTTTCCGAACAACGGTTGATAGCAAGCGTTATGGCTTGCTGCCCTCCGTCGCCTTGAAACTCGCAGAAGGCACGGTAGTCAGCTATGAGCTTGAGTGGACGCGCAGCGAGGCTGACTTTGACCGCGGCATCGTTGCGCCTGGTGGCAATCTGAACGCCATGCCGCGCCGCAATTTTCTTGGAGAGCCGGGCGACGGACCGCTTGAGGCGAATGTAACCGGTCATCAGTTGCAATTGCAGCACGCGTTTTCGGATGATTGGAGTGTGTTGATCGGCACAAGCTATCGTGAAACCGATTTGGAAGGTTTTTCCAGCGAAGCCGAGCTTGCCAGTGGTAGACAGTTGCTTGGCCGCCCCGCGACACCCGATTTGCTGTCGCGACAGCGCCGCTTCCGCGACTTTGAAGGCGAACATTTCGTGGTGCGCGGCGAGCTGTCGGGTGATTTCGCGGTTGGCGGATTGCGGAACCGCTTGCTGCTTGGTGTCGATTATGACGCATTCGACAATAGCCAGCTTTTCCTGCGTTTCCGCCCCGGGTCAGTAACCGCCACGTCAACCCAAGCCGCGCAATATGCGATCAACATCTTAAACCCGGTTTATGGGCGCTTCCCCCTTCCCGTGGCGGGGCCGTTGACCAACCGGCTCGATCAGCAAAAGGCCTATGGCTTTTATCTGCAGGATCAGATCAGCCTGTCTGACGCGCTCCAGGTTCGGATCGGCCTGCGCTATGATGATTACGATGTTCGTTCGCTTAACCGGGCGACAAGCGTCAGTCAGAACCGCGCGTTCAGCCGGGTCAGTCCGCAATTCGGGCTGGTTTTTAAGGCGAGCGAAGCAGTGTCATTTTATGCGGCTTATGGCGAAGGCTTCCGCTCCAACCTTGGCGCGCGCGCCAATGGCGAGGTGTTCGATCCGGAGTTTAGCAAATCTTTTGAAGCCGGGGCCAAATTCGGGCTGTTCGACAACAGCTTGAGCGGCACAGTTTCATTGTTCAAACTGAAAAAACGCAACGTCCTCGCAGCCGATGTTGCCAATCCCGGTTTTTCGATTCCGATCGGCAAGGCGGGCAGCACAGGCGTTGAATTTGATCTTGCGGGCAAGCTGCCCGGCGATGTCGATTTGCTCTTCTCCTACGCTTATGTGGATGCCGAAGCGAAGGCAGATACTCTCGATCCCAACTTCTCGCTGCAAATTCGCTCGGGCGATCCGTTGATCAATATTCCCAAGCACAGCCTCAATGCGCAGCTCTCAAAGCGCTTTACCATCGGCGATGATCGCGGCCTGACCTTTGGTGCGGGCGTTCAGCATGTCAGCAAACGACTGGGGGAGACAGCCACGACCTTCTTCCTGCCCAGCTACACGCTATTACGCGCCTTTGCTAAGGTCGAGTTGATGGAGGGGTTGGAAGTGTTTGGCGATGTCAAAAACCTGTTCAACGAAACCTATTTCACGAATAGCTTTGCCCGTCTGTGGGTCGCCCCCGGCAGCCCGCGCGCGTTCACGGTAGGTGCAAGGGTCAGTTTCTGATGGCCGCGATTGAAATAGCTGATGTGCGCGTTGCGCGTGGTGGGAAGCGCATACTCCATGATCTTTCGCTGACGGTCGCAGCAGGCGAAATCTATGCGTTACTGGGTGGCAATGGCGCAGGCAAATCGACGACATTAGCGGCCTTGCTCGGATTTTTGAAACCCAGCGCCGGTCAGCTTATGGTCGCAGGGATTGATCCTGTGACCAACGCCGAAGCGGCACGCCACAAAATCGCCTATCTGCCCGAAAATGTCGCGCTCTATGAACATCTGACTGCGCGGGAGAATGTCGATTATTTTTTGGCGTTGGCGGGTGAAACCCACAGCAACACGGACATTGAGGCTGCGTTTGATGCCGCAGGCCTGCAAAGTGAAGCACGCAGCCGGAACCTATCGGGTTTTTCAAAGGGGATGCGGCAAAAGGTGGCCATTGCGCTTGCGGTGGTGCGGCAGGTGCCTGTGCTGTTGCTCGACGAGCCGACGTCCGGCCTCGATCCCAAGGCGACAGCGGATTTCAATGCGCTGCTTTCGACATTAAAGGCGCGCGGCACCGCGATCCTGATGGTGACGCACGACCTGCTGGGGGCGGCGGATTGCGCCGATCGGATAGGTTTCCTTGATGCCGGGCGCATTGTCGAAGAAGTAAACCGCGCACAAGGCTTTGATGTCGTGACGCTCCACCGCCGTTATGGAGAGGCCGCCGCCGCATGAACGCGATACGGCTGATTGCACGCGATGAATGGCGGCTGCTGCGACGCAATCGCGTCGCTATGCTTGGGCTTTTGATGTTGATTGCGTTGTCGATTCTGGCTGCGCTGACGTCGATCAGTAGCCGCGATAACAGCGATGCCATCCGCGCCCGTTTTCAGCAACAGGCCGATGCGGCCTTTGATGGTGCCCCTGCGCGTCACCCGCACCGCATGGTGCATTATGGCCATTTCGTCTTCCGCCCGCTGCCTGTATTGGCCGCGTTCGATCCGGGCGTTGACGCGTTTACGGGCAATACGATCTTCCTTGAGGGCCATAGGCAAAACAGCGCCAACTTTGGCGATGTGCGACAAAGCTCGCTACTCGTCCGTTTCGGCCAACTCACCCCGGCATTCGTCTTACAAGTGCTCGCACCATTGATGCTTATCTTTATCGGCTTTGGCGCAGTCGCACGCGAACGTGAGCGCGGGACGATCCGACAGATGTTTGCGCACGGCGTATCTGCACGCAGCCTTTTGTTGGGAAAGGCATGGGGGCTGGCAAAGGTAGCTGCGCTGATGCTGGCGCCGGCTGCGCTCGCATTGGGCTGGCTGATAATATTCGCGGGTGCACCGCGCGTTCCCGGCCTCTTAATGCTCGGCGGCTATGCGCTCTACCTTGCGATCTGGGTGTTATTGATAACGATAGCTTCGGCACGCGCCGCGCAGGCGCGCACCGCTCTGATGGCGCTGATCGGGATATGGGCCTTTGCCGTGATCCTGCTGCCGCGCATTGCGCCGGACTTGGCGCTCGCCGCCAACCCAGCGCTTACGCGATTGGAAACCGATATTGCAATTCAGAGGGATTTACGGGCGATGGGTGATAGCCATAATCCGGACGATCCCTTTTTCAAAGCCTTCAAGGCGCGCACGCTTCAACAATATGGCGTGGACAAGGTTGAAGACTTGCCCGTCAATTATCGTGGACTGCTGGCTTTAGAAGGCGAAAAACTGACATCAAAACTGTTCGATGATTATGCAACGCGTCAGTTCGAAACGCAAAAAGCGCAAAGCCAGCAAACCGATTTGGTAGGTCTATTCAGCCCAGCCATCGCGCTGCGCCGCGCCTCGATGGCGATTGCCGGGACCGATCTTGAGGGACATCGACGCTTCCTTTCGCAATCGGAGGCCTATCGCTTCGATATTGTGCAGCAGCTTAATGCATTGCAGGCGAAATCCATTGCCTATGCCGACGACAGCAATCGCAACAAAGATCCGGAGGCTGCGCGCCGTGTGCGGATCGACCCGAAGAATTGGCAAGACGTGCCCGACTTCAATTATCGCGGTGCCTCGACACCGGAAAAAGTGAAGGCCGCCTTGCCGGGTCTTGCAATGCTCCTGACGTGGCTTGTTGCCTTACTGCTTGGCATGCACTTTACGGTTAGGCGGCTAGAGGCAGCGGCATGAGCCCTTTGTGGACACGCGAAGCTCGGCTTTTCCTGCGGCAACGTCTGGCGCTGCCCGCATTATTGTTAATGGCGATCCTGTCCATTTTTAGTGTCTGGGCGGGCATGACCGAGATGTCACGTCAGCGGGACATTATCGCGCGTATCCAGCCGCAACAGGCAGCCGATGTCGCGGCCGTTGCCAAATGGGTGACCAAGGAAGGGGATGCCGGAAGTGCCGCTTATTCCACTTTCCATGCGACATGGGACGCGCCGTCCGCACTCGCCTTTGCCGCCATCGGCCAACGCGATGTTGCCCCTTATATCCTGCGCGTCCGGGCGCTGGGACTAGAGGCACAACTCTATGAAAGCGAAAATTACAATGCAGAGCTGGCGCTGCCGGGCCGCTTCGACTGGGCGTTTGTGCTGACATATATTGCGCCGTTGTTCGTCATCATCCTGTTCCACGACCTGAAATCGGGCGAGCGAGAGGCTGGCCGTTTCAATCTGCTCGCTGCCATGGCGCGAAGCGAGCGGGGTTTATGGCGACGGCGCATTGTCCTGCGGCTGGGTGCGTTGTGGCTGATGCTAGCACTACCTTTTGCCGTTGGCGCGATGATTTCGGGTGCGCATTTTGGCGGCATCGTAATGTTCTTTTTGGTCTCCGCGGTCTATCTTGTCTTCTGGACCCTGCTCTGCCTGTGGATCGGTGGTCGGCGCTGGAGCTCGGTTACCAATGCCGCGACATTGGCGGCAAGCTGGCTCGTGCTCACGTTAATCCTGCCTGCGGTGGCGCATCTCGCCATCAACATGGCAGTGCCGGTGCGTCAGGGTGTAGAGCTCACGCTTGCGCAGCGTGAGAAAATCCATGGCGGTTGGGACCTGCCCAAGGCGGAAACAATGCAGGCCTTTTTCAAGGTCCATCCCGAATGGAAAGACACCAAACCGGTCGAAGGCGGCTTCCACTGGAAATGGTATTATGCTTTCCAGCATCTGGGCGACCTTGCCGCTGGCGGCCAAGCAAAGGCCTATCGTGCCGGCTTGGAAAGGCGCGATAGCTTGACGGCGCGGGCAGGCGTCCTCCTGCCTGCCGTGGGCGTCCAGACGCTTCTCCATCGCGCGGCAAAAACGGATATGCGCGCAGGCCTTGCCTATCAGGATCGCATTCGCATCTATCATGAACGGCTGCGGCGCTTTTATTATCCCTATCTGTTCAACGAAACGCCCTTTCGCGAAGCCGATTTTGCCAAGACGCCGAAATGGGATTGAGTGATGCGGATGTCACGCCCCCCAATAGCCAGTCGCGGGTTCAATGTTTTGCCTGCCATCGTTCGGATTGGTTCGGGGGC
>JAEMTM010000120.1 GCA_016462305.1 Sphingomonadaceae bacterium
TTACCTTGCGCAATCACATACCATTCTACTGATCCCTTGCGGCTTGCTGGCGGCTTTGCGTGTTTGACCGTATTAAAGTTCGTTTTAAGAATGCTTAGCATCGCCGGATCGGTGCCGCCCGCAAACACCTTCGCGACAAAATCACCACCAGGCATCAGGACCTTGACCGCAAAATCCACCGCTGCCTCAACCAGGCCCATGGTGCGCAAATGGTCGGTCTGTTTATGCCCGACCGTGTTGGCCGCCATGTCTGACAAGATCAGGTCCGGCGCACACCCAAGTTCGGCGATCAACCGGTCTGGTGCGCTATCATGCATGAAGTCCATCTCAAGTAGGATAACCCCCTCAAGCGGGTCAACTGGCAATAGATCAATGCCGACAATGGCCGCCTTTGGTTGCTGGCGGCGCACCACCTGGGCCCATCCGCCGGGTGCGACGCCCAAATCGACGACCGCCTTTTTGCCGCGCAAAATATGGAATTTTTCGTCGAGTTCAACCAGCTTATAGGCCGCACGGCTGCGATAGCCTTCGCCATGCGCGCGCTTCACATAAGGGTCATTCAACTGCCGCTCAAGCCAACGGGTCGACCCGGCCGTCCGCCGCTTTGCGGTCTTGACTTTCTGCTTACCCGCCAGCGTCCGACCCGAATTCTTACCACCGAAAAGATTATCTGCCATATCTCAATTCTGCCGATTGCGGCGCTTTGCGTCGCTGGCCATCAGCGCACGCAATATGCCTTCGCGAATGCCGCGATCTGCCACACCCAGCCGTTCGCCGGGCCATATGTCGAAAATGGACTCCAATATCGCACAACCGGCCACCACCAAATCGGCCCGATCATGGCCAATGGTCGGAAACTCTGCGCGTCCGGCAATGTTGCGATGTGCCAGTTCGCGGCTAATATCGCGCATGGCAGACGTCTGGAGATGCAAACCGTCCACCGCCCGCCGGTCATAGCTGTTAAGTTTCAAATAGACGCTGGCGAGCGTCGTGACAGTCCCTGATGTCCCCAACAGGCGGCGGTCGCCACCTTCTTCGGGCAAGCGGGCTGCAAAGTCGGCAAAGCTGGCCCTGACTTTGTCGCGCATGGATTGGTAGCTTGCCCTTAATACTTCCGGACTGTCGCCCTGCGTGCGTTCGCTTTCGGTAAGCGAGACGACGCCCCAAGGCACGCTCACCCAATCGAGAATTTCAGGAATCACATTGCGTGTCGACACAAGCACCAGCTCGGTTGACCCACCGCCAATATCAAAAATCAACGCTGGCCCGTCGCCATCTTCCAAAAGAGCATAGCAGCCCATAACCGCCAGCCGCGCTTCTTCCTTTGGGCTGATGATGTCGAGGTGGATGCCGGTCTCTCGCTTCACCCGTTCGATAAACTGTGCCCCGTTCTCCGCTTGACGGCAGGCCTCGGTCGCAACAGAGCGGGCCAGCACCACATTGCGTTTTTTTAGCTTTTCCGCACAAACGCTTAGCGCCTCAACCGCACGGTCCATGGCCTCCTCGCTCATGCGACCAGTGGCGGTCATCCCCTCGCCCAGCCTGACAACACGCGAAAACGCGTCCACCACCGTAAAATCGTCGCCCCCTGCCCGCGCGATCAGCAACCGGCAATTGTTGGTGCCAAGGTCAAGCGCCGCATAGGCTGTGCGTTCAAGCCAATTTCGGCGCGACGCAACCTTGTCACCCTGCGGCCCGCCGTTGCTGGCCAAAGTCGCAATCTTCGGGGTGTCGGGACGCGCTGCGCCATGGGCCGAAGCCTGCTGCAGCGTTGCAGCCTTGGGTGCCGCATTTTTGCGACGGGACGGTTTCTTACGTTTTCGTCCGCGTCCTTTTTGCGGCAATGGCGCGACATTTTCGCCCATGGCCGATAACTCACTTCTTATTTTATATCCGGGCGGATGTTCCGCCGGTACCTGAAAACGACGCTACGCGCAGAGAGACAAAGATTCAAGATTTTTGAACGCCCCCCGCAACCGCCCGATTCAGCGGGTTGACCGAACATGGCCACGGGCATATACGCCCACCCCTTGCTCCCCGGTCGTCTAACGGTAAGACTACGGACTCTGACTCCGTCTATTGAGGTTCGAATCCTTACCGGGGAACCAAGCTACAGCGCGTGGCCGCAACTTTTGCGTAGCGCATACCCTATCAGGACACCTGCGCCCTTTATTCGCTTCTCAGCGCCTCAATCGGCGAGAGCCGCGACGCCCTGATGGCGGGGTAGCCGCCGAAAACAAGGCCGATAATGGCGGAAAACGCGACCGCCATGATCGCCGTATCAAGGCCAATGGGTGCCGGAAATTCGGCCACGCGTTCGAAAATCGAGGCGGCCAATATCGCTAGCGACAGCCCAATAGCGCCGCCGATCACGCACAAAACGGCTGCCTCCACCAGAAACTGGTTGCGAATGTCGCTGCGCTTTGCACCCAACGCCATGCGCAGCCCAATTTCACGGGTGCGTTCTGTGACACTGACCAACATGATGTTCATGATACCAATCCCCCCGACCAGCAATGAAATCGATGCAATGGCGACAAGCACGGCCTGAAATATTTGCGTTACTTCGCCCGTGGTTTCGGCAATTTCGGTCGTCGTGCGAACGGTGAACGGGTTGATCTTGCCTTTCGCTACGCGGTACCGGTCGCGCAACAAACGCTTAATCTCAGCCTGCCCCGCAAGCAGTGAATCTTCATCCTCAAACCCTACAAAAATCAACGTCACATCATCGGGGCCCTGTGAAGCGGTGGTCAATAAACGTTGGCGCAACGTCGTTATCGGCACGACGATTTGGTCGTCATTATCATTACCCAAATTGCTGCCCTTGCTTTCGAGAAGACCGATGACAGTAAAGGGCACCCGGTTAATCCGAACAGTTTCACCAACCGGACTTGTTTCGGGGAACAGCTTGGTCGCCACGGTTTCGCCGATAACGGCAACACGCGCCGCCGAACCAATGTCGCTTTGCGTCAGAAACCGGCCTTCGGATGCCGTGATGTTGGACACGACGCCATATTCAGGGGTCGCGCCTGTCGCTTGCGTCGTTGCGCTTCGTCCCGGCGCAACAATCTGGACGCCGCTCCGGATTTGCGGCGCGACCGCGCTGACGCCTGATACCTCGCGCAGGATTGCCTGACCATCACGCGCAGTCAATCTGCCGCGATCACTTGGTCGTGGGGGGCCGCTACCACTATCGGGTTGTGGCACCACGATCGCCATGTTCGACCCCAGGGTCGCAATTTGCTGCGACACCGAAACCTGCGCGCCGTTACCTACTGCAACGGCCAATATGACCGAGAATACGCCGATCATCACGCCCAAAGTGGTCAAAATTGAACGCATCAAATTGGTACGCAGCGCCGTCAGCGCAATCGCGACATTCACGCCCCAACCCGCAAGCGACGCGAGCAAGTCCCTCATGCTGCGCTGGCCCGGCGGCGCGACTTCACCGCCGCATCCTGTATCACCTGTCCATCGCGAAAGACAATCCGACGCGCGGCATATTCGGCAATATCGGGTTCGTGCGTGACAACCACAACAGTAATGCCGTCATCATTCAACTTCTGGAAAATACCCATAATGTCCAAGGATGTTTGCGTATCCAATGCGCCCGTCGGCTCGTCGGCCAGCAGCATCAGCGGGTCTGTGACCAAAGCCCGCGCGATGGCCACACGCTGTTGCTGCCCACCTGAAAGCTTCGCAGGCGTATTTTGTAGGCGGTTGGCAAGGCCCATGGCCTCCAGCCTGCCCTGCGCACGCGCGCGCCGCTCGGCATAGCCAATCCCCGCATAGATAAGCGGCACCGCGACATTATCGAGCGCACTGGTCCGGGCGAGCAAATTAAACTGTTGAAACACAAAGCCGATCTTGCGGTTGCGGATTTCGGCCAGCGCGTCGCTATCCAGCGTTTTGGTATCGATCCCGTCCAACAACAATGTGCCTGATGTCGGAATATCCAGGCACCCGATCATGTTCATGAACGTCGATTTGCCCGACCCGCTTGCGCCCATGATCGCAACAAATTCGCCACGCGCAATGGACAGCGATACATTGTTCACCGCATGGACAATTTCGCCGCCAATCGCATAATCCTTCACCAAATCATGCGTTTCAATTAGCGGCGTTGTCATCTTCATCCGCGCTTTCGTCGCTCTCTTTCTTTGGCTTCAGCGATTTTGTCCGCACCAGCACCTTATCACCCTTTTTTAGGCCCGAAATAACCTCGGTATATTCCTCGCCCTGCAAACCCGTCCGGATAACTCTCCGCACAGGCCGATACGCATCGTCGCCAACCAGATATACTTTGGGGCGGACGATTGCCTCTTTGCCAGTCGACGCAGCCGCTTTTTCTGCCGGTGGTGTTGGTCGGTCGGCCAAGCGCGGACGAAACCGCATCGCGTTTGAGGGAACCCGCGTGACATTGGTCCTCACATCAGTGATGATTTCGACATTGGCGGTCATGCCGGGAAGCAGCTTTCCATTCACATTATCGACGTCAATAATCACGAGGTAGCTGACGACATTTTGCGCCTCTACGGGCGCTTGGCGCACTTGCCGGACCTTGGCCTTGAACACATCATCGGGATAGCTATCGACGGTAAAGCTGACCATTTGCCCCGCACGAATTTGTCCGATGTCCGCTTCATCGACCGATGCCTCAACCTGCATCTTCGTCGTATCTGCGGCGATTTCGAACAAATTCGGCGTTTGAAAACTTGCCGCAACCGTTGTGCCCGGTTCAACCAATTTGTTGATGATGACCCCGCTCGCTGGCGCAACAATAACGGTCCGGTTAAGGTCAAGCGTCGCCGACGACAGCTCGGCATTGCCCTGCCGAATCTGCGCACCGCCGCTTTGCGTTTGCGCCAAGGCGACCTGCACGGCGTTGCGCGCGCCATTCAACTTGCTTTGCGCAATATCAAGGCCCGCCTTGGAAACAAATCCGCGTTCCGCCAGCGCCTTTTGCCGATCAAAATCGCGCTCTTGAATTTCCAGCTCAGCCCGCGCACGCGCCACATTGGCCGCCGTCTGTTGCAGATTGGCCCGCGCCACGGCAACCTGCGCCTCGGACTGCTCGACCCGCGCACGCACCCGCGTCGGGTCAATTTCCGCCAATATTTGGCCCTTGCGCACACGTGAATTGAAATCGACATACACCTTGGTGATCTGCCCCGAAACTTCGGCGCCGACCTTAATCGTGTTCAAGGCGCGCACTTTACCGCTGGCCGAAACCTTGCGAATGACATCACCGCGCGTCACAGCCTCGCTGATATATGCATAATCAGGCGGCGTCGGACGAACGGTCCGGTACACGACAAAAAGCAACAGCAGCGCAATCAACACCGACCATATCGGATGGCGTTTCGTCCATGAAATGAAGGTAGTCAGCATATCACCCCGCCCGGTGCCTTTGGTTCGCACCCGCTGTATCTTGAGTTATGGAGGCTGGCTAGCGGTTATGTGGGGTATTTGTGCGGACGGGCGGGTCATATCCGCCAT
>JAEMTM010000259.1 GCA_016462305.1 Sphingomonadaceae bacterium
CTTAGGCCAAAGCCGCCTGTTTTTCTTCGGCGAGGCGGTCAAGCTCGGCGCGGCTTTTCTTCTCGCTAGAGGATTTCAATTGCCCGCAAGCCGCCATGATGTCGCGGCCACGTGGTGTGCGGATGGGGGCGCTGATGCCAGCTTCAAAAATAATGCTGGAAAAACGCTTAATCCGTTCGGGGTCAGAACATTCATAGTCTGCGCCGGGCCATGGATTGAACGGGATCAGGTTGACCTTGGCAGGCAGTTTATACTGCCGGATGAGGCTCACTAGCTGGCGCGCGTCCGCGTCGCTGTCGTTTTTGCCCTTCAGCATCACATATTCAAACGTAATCCGCCGCGCGTTGCTGATACCGGGATATTCTGCGCAAGCGCGCAGCAATTCATGTATGCCAAATTTACGGTTCAAGGGCACCAGCTCGTCACGAACCTCTTTGGTGACTCCATGCAACGATACCGCGAGGTTGACGTTAATCTCCTCGCCTGCGCGCGCCATCATCGGCACGACACCCGACGTCGACAGCGTAATCCGGCGGCGCGACAGGCCAAGGCCATCGCCATGCATGACAATCTTCATCGCGTCACGGACATTGTCAAAATTATAGAGCGGCTCCCCCATGCCCATAAGGACGATATTGGTCAGCATGCGGCCATCGGCGGTGTAATGGCCGACATCTTCGTCGTCCTCATCTTCATCCGCCGACGCAAAGGCCATATTTCCCTTTGGCCATTCGCCAAGCGCATCGCGTGCGAGCATGACTTGACCAACGATTTCGCCGGGCGTCAGATTGCGCACCAGCCGCATCGTGCCGGTATGGCAGAACCGGCAATTGAGCGTGCAGCCAACTTGGCTCGAAATACACAAAGTCCCGCGATCCGCATCGGGGATGAACACCATTTCATAATCCTGCGCATCATCGGTACGCAAAAGCCATTTGCGCGTGCCGTCTGTCGACACTTGCGCCTCGACCACTTCTGGCCTGCCAATGACAAAGCGGTCGGCGAGCCAAGGCCGCATCGTTTTGGAAATATCGGTCATCGCCTCAAAATCGGTCACGCCGCGATGGTAGATCCAATGGAACACCTGCTTGGACCGCAGCTTTGCCGCCTTTTCATCCAACTGCGATTCTTCAAACAACTGCCGAATTTGGAGATGGCTCAACCCCATGAGGTCAATGCGTCCATCACTACGCGGCGTAATGGCGCGCGGGGTGACTACAGGGTCGATATGGCCGGGAATCTGCATGTTAGCCGCGTCTATAATTATGTTGTCCGCGAAAAGCCAGCGTGGCGGCTTAAGCGGTATGGACCACCGAAACCTTGGTCCCCGGTGCCGCATCCGAAATCATGACAACAGCGCGTTCAATTGTCGCACGTTCCATTCACCCCCGCCAAAGTCGGCGAGCTTTTTGCCCGTAACGCCCGCACAATCGACGTCAAATGCCAAGCAAAAGGACTTGCTGACTGCGATAATCGTCAGATCCTCACGCAACAATATAAGCGGTGAAAAAGATGACGATATCAATGCGACCGACATATTGTCGGCATGATCGGG
>JAEMTM010000121.1 GCA_016462305.1 Sphingomonadaceae bacterium
GCCGCTTCCTTCAATGCCTCGGCATGCGTCGGGTGCGCGTGGCAGGTATAAGCAATATCTTCCGACGTTGCGCCAAATTCCATCGCAGTGCACGCTTCGGCAATCATGGCTCCAGCAATCGACGCAATGATGTGGACGCCCAAAACACGGTCGGTCTTCGCATCCGCAATGACCTTCACAAAACCGTCTGTGTCGCGGTTGGTCTTTGCCCGGCTATTTGCCATCATTGGGAATTTACCGACTTTAACCTCTCCGCCCGACGCAGCCGCTTTTTCCTTAGCTTCTTCTTCGGTCAAGCCAACGCTCGCGATTTCAGGATAGGTATAGACCACGCCCGGAATGACGTCATGGTTGACGATGCCGGTCAGGCCAGCGACAAATTCCGCTGCCGCAATGCCTTCGTCCTCCGCCTTGTGCGCAAGCATTGGGCCGGGGCAAACATCGCCCACGGCATAGATGCCCGGAACATGTGTCTGGAAATCATGGCCGATCTCAATCTGGCCGCGCGCGTTAACGGTGAGCCCTGCCTTGTCCAGCGCAAGGCCATCGGTATTTGCGCGGCGACCAATGGCGACTAGGACACAATCGGCTTCGATGGTTTCACTGGCACCGCCCGCAGCGGGTTCAACGGTCAGCGTGGCCGTGTTGCCCTTAACGGTCGCGCCAGTCACCTTTGTACCCGTGCGGATGTTGAAGCCCTGCTTCTTGAAAATCTTGGCCGCTTCCTTGCGGACCTCGCCGTCCATGCCGGGCAAAATCTGGTCAAGATATTCAACCACGGTGACTTGTGCGCCAAGGCGTAGCCATACGCTGCCAAGCTCAAGGCCAATAACCCCGCCGCCGATCACCACCAAATGTTTTGGCACCTTCGGCAAGGCAAGCGCGCCAGTGGAATCGACGATGACTTTCTGGTCAATCTTGACGCCTGGCAATGGCGTGACCGAGGAACCCGTTGCGATCATGATATTCTTCGCGGTGTAGCTTTGGCCCGCAACGTCCACGCTGTTCGCGGAATTAAACGCCGCATGGCCCTTCAGCCAATCGACCTTGTTTTTCTTGAACAGAAATTCGATACCGCCGGTCAGCTCGCCAACTGCCTTCGCCTTTTCGGCATGCATTTGGTCGAGATTGAGCGATACGCCGGAAAAATCGATGCCGAATTTCGCCAGCGACCCGGATTGCGCCGCATGAAACATTTCGGAGGCATGCAGCAACGCCTTGGATGGAATGCATCCGACGTTCAGGCATGTGCCGCCCAATGCTTCGCGGCTTTCGACACAGGCGGTTTTCAGCCCCAATTGTGCGGCGCGGATTGCGGCGACATAGCCGCCCGGGCCTGCGCCAATAACGATCAGGTCATAATCATGTTCTGCCATGGCTCATGCTCCTTAAAGGTCGATCAACAACCGGGTCGGGTCTTCAATCGCCTCTTTGACGATCTTTAGGAAGGTAACAGCTTCGCGGCCATCGATGAGGCGGTGGTCATAGCTTAACGCCACATACATCATCGGGCGCACCACGACCTGTCCGTCGCGCACAACGGCGCGGTCTTCAATACGGTGAAGGCCAAGCACTGCCGATTGTGGGGGGTTGATGATCGGCGTCGACATCAGGCTGCCGAACACACCGCCATTTGAAATGGTGAAGGTGCCGCCGGACATGTCGTCCATCGTCAAGGTGCCGGCCTTCGCCTTTGCGCCAAAGTCGCCGATGGCCTTTTCAATTTGCGCGAAGCTCATGGCGTCGGCATTGCGCACGACAGGCACCACAAGCCCGTTGGGTGCGCTGACTGCGACCGATACATCGAGGTAATTGTGATAGACGATTTCATCGCCTTCAATCTTTGCATTGACCGACGGGACATCGCGTGCAGCCAAGGCTACGGCTTTGGTGAAGAAGCCCATGAAGCCCAAGCGGACGCCATGCTTCTTTTCAAACAGATCTTTGTAGGTCGCACGTGCTTCCATCACCGCGGACATGTCGACATCGTTGAACGTCGTCAGCAACGCGGCGGTGTCTTGCGCGGACTTCAGGCGCTTGGCAATGGTCTGGCGCAGGCGTGTCATCTTCACGCGCTCTTCCTGACGGGCACCTGTTGCTTGTGTTGTTGGCGCAGCCGTAACGGTTGCGTCGGCAGACGGGGCAGGCGCGCCCTTGGCGGCGGCCACAACATCTTCCTTTGTCAGGCGACCGTCTTTGCCCGTGCCTTTGATCTTGCTTGGATCAATGCCAAGTTCCAACACAAGGCGGCGCACAGCGGGCGAAAGCGGAAGGTCGCTATTTTCTACTTCGGCGGCAGGCGCAGCCGTGGTTGTCACCGCTGGCGCGACTGCCGCTGCAGCCGCAGTGGGGGCAGGGGCAGCAACAGGCGCGGCCGCAACGGCGGTTCCGGCATCGATGGATCCGATGACTGCGCCAACATTGACGGTTGCGCCTTCTTCGACGGCATAGGCACCCATGATGCCTGCAACGGGCGACGGCACTTCGACCGCAACCTTGTCCGTTTCAAGGCTGGCGATCGGTTCATCGATAGCCACCGCTTCGCCCGGTTTCTTCAACCATTGACCAAGCGTCGCTTCAGTGATGGACTCGCCCAATACGGGGACTTTAACTTGTGTGCTCATAATCTAATCCTCACGCGGATGGAGGGGTGATTGGTTTTGTGCCGCCTGAACGCTGGCGGCGGATTTCTTCGCGGACATTATGGCCTAACGCTTCAGCAACCAATGCGGCTTGTTCGGCCTGATGGCGCTTTGCAAGACCGGTTGCCGTCGCGGCTGCGGCCCTGCGTCCGGCGTAACGTGCGCGGGTGGGGCCAACATTGGCTTCGGCAAGGCATTCTTCCAGATAAGGATCGACGAACGACCAGCTTCCGGCGTTGCGCGGCTCTTCCTGTGCCCAAACCAGTTCTTCCAAATTGGTCATACGCTTCAGGCGGACGATCAACGGCTCTGTCGGAAACGGATACAGCTGTTCAATCCGCACGATGCTGCTATTCTTGTCCCCTGATGCGTCGCGGGCTTCCATCAGGTCATAGGCGACCTTTCCAGAGCATAATATCAGTCGCTTCACGTCCGTGTCGGCTGGGGCATAAGTATCGGACAATATCCGCATGAAGTGGCTCTCGCCTTGGAAATCCTCTGCCTTGGAAACCGCGAGCTTATGCCGCAAAAGCGACTTTGGCGTCATGACGATAAGCGGCTTGCGGAATGGCCGCACCATTTGACGACGCAGCAAGTGGAAATAATTGGCTGGCGTGGTGCAATTGGCGACCTGGATATTGTCCTCTGCACATAATTGCAGGAAACGCTCCAACCGCGCGGAGCTATGCTCTGGGCCTTGGCCTTCATATCCATGCGGCAACAGCATCACCAGACCATTGGCGCGGAGCCATTTGGCTTCACCCGACGCAATAAACTGGTCGATCATCGTCTGTGCGCCATTCACGAAATCGCCAAACTGCGCTTCCCAAAGGACTAAAGTTTTCGGCTCCGCACCAGCATAGCCATATTCGAAGCCCAACACACCAAATTCGGACAAGGGGCTGTCGAGAATTTCAAACCGCCCATGTGGTAAGGTCGAAAGCGGCACATATTTTTCTTCGCTTGTCTGATCGACCCAAACACCGTGCCGCTGGCTGAATGTGCCGCGGCCTGAATCCTGGCCCGACAAACGCACGCCATAACCTTCGGAAAGCAGCGACCCGAACGCAAGCGCCTCGCCCGTTGCCCAATCGAAATTTTCGCCAGAGGTGAACATTATTTTCTTGGCATCCAGCACGCGGCTTAATGTCGGGTGGATGTTGTGGCCCTCGGGCACGGTCGTCAGCGTGCGGCCAAGGCTGTCGAACAATTTGCGCGTCATGCCCGTTGGCACGTTACGCCGAGCCGTTTCGGGATCAGCGGGCTTGGATAGGCCTGACCAACGGCCACCAAACCAATCGGCGGCGTTCGCTTTATAGTCTACTGCACTGGCAAATTCCTGCTCAAGCGCCTGGACAAAGCGCATCGCGTGTTCATTTGACCAATTGGCGTCGATCACGCCTTCGGCTTGAAGGCGCTGTGCGTAAAGAGCACTTACGGCCGGATGGTTCTTGATGACTTTGTACATCAATGGCTGCGTGAAACCGGGCTCATCGCCTTCATTATGGCCAAAGCGGCGATAGCACCACATGTCGATGACGATGTCCCGGTGGAATGTTTGGCGGAATTCGATGGCAATCTTGCATGCGAACGTCACCGCTTCGGGATCATCGCCATTGACGTGGAAAATGGGCGCCTGAACGCCCTTTGCAACGTCGGAAGGATAAGGCGATGACCGCGCATATTGCGGGCTAGTGGTAAAACCGACCTGATTGTTGACGATGAAGTGCAAGCAACCACCCGTATTATACCCACGAATGCCGGAGAAGCCGAGGCATTCCCACACAATGCCCTGCCCAGCAAAGGCGGCATCGCCGTGCAGCAGCACTGGCAACACTTGTTCATGCTTGCCCAAGTCGTCACGCGCCGTCTGGTTGGCGCGCACTTTGCCCAAGACGACGGGGTTTACGGCCTCAAGGTGCGACGGGTTCGGCACAAGGCTCATATGCACCTTGATACCGTCAAATTCGCGGTCGGTGCTGGTGCCAAGATGGTATTTTACATCGCCTGAACCACCGACATCATCGGGGTTGGCGCTGCCGCCCGAAAATTCGTGGAAGATGATGCGATACGGCTTGGCCAACACATTGGCGAGCACGTTCAAGCGGCCACGATGTGGCATGCCATATACGATTTCGCGCACGCCAAGCTGGCCGCCATATTTGATCACGGCTTCCAGCGCCGGGATCATCGATTCGCCGCCATCAAGGCCGAAACGCTTTGTGCCTACATATTTGCGGCCAAGGAATTTCTCATATTGCTCGGCTTCGATGACCTTGCCTAGAATGGCCTTCTTGCCCTCTGGCGTGAACTGGATAGCGGCGTCCTTGCCTTCCATCCGTTCTTGCAAAAACCGGCGCTCTTCGACATCGGAAATATGCATATATTCAAGGCCCACCGGCCCGCAATAATTGGCGCGCAGCGTATCGACGAGCTCGCGGACCGTGGCCCATTCAAGCCCAAGTGTGCCGCCAACATAGACACGCTTGTCGAGGTCGGCTCCGGAGAAACCGTGATATTCTGGCGTCAGGTCCGCAGGTATTTCCTGCTTCGACAGGCCAAGCGGGTCAAGATTAGCCGCAAGGTGACCACGCACCCGATATGTACGCACCAGCATCATTGCGCGGATCGAATCGCTTGCTGCTGCAACCGCATCGGCCTCCGCCATCGGCTTGCCCGCCGCCTTTGCCGCTGCCTTCACCTCAACCGCCATCTGCGTGGGGTCAAGCGACGCGGTCAAATCGTCCGTCGCCGACAATGGCCAGTTGGCACGTTCCCAGCTCGGCCCGCGCTCTATTTCGAAATCCTGGTTTTCTATGCCCAT
>JAEMTM010000122.1 GCA_016462305.1 Sphingomonadaceae bacterium
TAATCACCCACTTCTCGTGACCTTCGCTAAAACTGCGCTATTTGCCCTAACAAGAATGTCTTGTTTGCGGGATGCATTTAGTTCTGACAGTGTGCGATCATAGGAAGAGAAACAAACTATGACTAAAACCCTGACGCATCTTGAGCGCCTTGAGGCTGAAGCCATCCATATTATGCGGGAGGTGGTTGCCGAGGCGGAAAAGCCGGTGATGCTATATAGCGTTGGTAAAGACAGCGCCGTGATGCTGCATTTGGCGCGTAAGGCGTTTTACCCATCGCCGCCGCCCTTTCCGTTGTTGCATATCGATACCACTTGGAAGTTCAAGGCGATGTACGCGTTGCGCGCAAAGGCTGCGCGCGATGCCGGTATGGAATTATTGGTGCACCAGAACCCAGAGGCAATTGCGCGCGGCATCAACCCTTTCGATCACGGGTCGCTGCACACCGATATGTGGAAAACCGAAGGGCTGAAGCAAGCGCTCGACCAATATGGTTTCGATGTCGCCTTTGGCGGGGCGCGGCGTGACGAGGAAAAGAGCCGGGCCAAGGAACGCATATTCTCTTTCCGCACCGCGACGCATATTTGGGACCCAAAGAACCAGCGGCCCGAATTATGGAACCTGTATAATGCACGTAAGGCAAAAGCAGAGAGCATAAGGGTCTTCCCGATCTCCAACTGGACCGAGTTGGACATCTGGCAATATATCCACCTTGAGAATATCGAGATTGTGCCGCTTTATTTCAGTGCGCCGCGGCCCACGGTCACACGCGACGGCATGCTGCTGATGATGGATGACGACCGTTTCCCGTTAAAAGATGGCGAGGTTCCGGTTGAACGCTCCATCCGTTTCCGAACGCTTGGATGCTATCCGCTGACAGGCGCGGTCGAGAGCCATGCCACAACCTTGCCCGAGATTATTCAGGAAATGCTGCTGACCACCACCTCCGAACGCCAGGGGCGCGCTATTGACCATGATCAGGCCGCCAGCATGGAAAAGAAGAAGAAGGAGGGCTATTTCTGATGTCAGATGCAACGCCCCAAAATGGCATCTACAAAACCGATGACCTTATTGCTTCGGACATTGAAGCCTATCTGAATGTCCACCAGCATAAGTCGCTGTTGCGGTTTATCACCTGCGGATCGGTCGATGACGGGAAATCGACGCTTATCGGTCGGTTACTATATGATTCCAAAATGATTTTTGAAGATCAGCTTGCGGCATTGGAATCCGATTCCAAACGGATGGGAACGCAGGGGCAGGACATCGACTTTGCGTTGCTTGTGGACGGTCTTGCCGCCGAGCGAGAGCAAGGCATCACAATCGACGTCGCCTACCGGTTTTTCGCGACCGAGAAGCGGAAATTCATCGTCGCCGATTGCCCTGGCCATGAACAATATACACGCAATATGGTAACAGGCGCATCAACGGCGGACCTTGCGATAATCTTGATCGACGCGCGTAAAGGCGTCCTCGTCCAGACGCGGCGGCATAGCTATCTTGTCAAATTATTGGGCATAAGAAACATCGTCCTTGCCGTGAACAAGATGGACCTGATCGACTATGATCAGGCGAAATATGATGCAATCGTCGCCGAATATGCCGCATTTGCGCGCAGTATCGGGATAAATGATTTTACCGCCATGCCGATTTCCGGCTTCAAAGGCGACAATATCACCGAGCGTTCCGCCCATATGCCATAGCATGCGGGTCAGCCGCTGATCGCGCATTTGGAGACCGTCGCGCTTGATAATGACGCGGACCAGGCCAAGCCATTGCGTATGCCGGTACAATGGGTCAACCGGCCCAATCTCGATTTTCGGGGATTTTCCGGCCAAATCGCAACGGGCATATTGCGTCCGGGCGATAGCATTCGCGTGCTGCCGTCGGGTAAGACTTCAACGATCAGCAAGATCGTCACGCTTGACGGCGAACTCAGCGAAGCTGTTGCGGGCCAATCGGTTACCCTATGCTTGACAGACGAAATCGACTGTTCGCGCGGGGATGTGATTGCCGCTGCTGACAATCCGCCTGAGGTATCCGACCAGTTTGAAAGCACTATTGTCTGGATGGCGGAAGAGCCTTTGATTCCAGGACGGGCCTATTGGTTGAAGCTGGGGACGCAAACGGTGTCGGCCACCGTGCAATCGCCCAAATTCACCATCAATGTAAACAATATGGAGCATATGGCCGCCAAGACGTTGGAACTCAACGCCATTGGGGTGGCGGAAATATTAACCGACAAAGCTATTGTGTTCGAACCTTATGCCAACAACCATGTTTTGGGCGGATATATTCTGATCGACAAGATCACCAATGCCACCGTCGCGGCCGGCATGCTGCACTTTTCTTTGCGTCGCGCACAAAATGTCCATTGGCAAGCGACCGACATTGGCCGCGAAGCCCATGCTGCACTCAAAAACCAAAAGCCAAAGATTTTATGGTTCACGGGCCTTTCCGGTTCGGGCAAATCGACGATTGCGAATGAAGTGGAAAAGACACTCAATCTGCTGAACCGGCATACATTTTTGCTCGATGGCGACAATATCCGCCACGGCCTCAATAAGGATTTGGGCTTTACCGAAACCGACCGGATTGAAAACATTCGCCGGGTGGGCGAAGTTGCAAAGCTGATGGCAGATGCAGGTCTCATTGTCCTGACTGCGTTTATTTCGCCATTCCGGGCGGAACGCGATATGGTGCGCGCGATGATGCCGGAGGGTGAGTTTATCGAGATATTCGTCGACACGCCATTGGAGGTCGCAGAGGCGCGCGATGTGAAGGGGCTTTATAAAAAGGCCCGTGCCGGACAATTAAAGAATTTTACAGGAATCGACAGTCCCTATGAACCACCCGAAAACCCCGACATCTGTGTGAACACGGTCGAGATGAGCCCCGCCGAAGCCGCTGAACATATCGTTCGCCAGCTGATGCCGTTAAAATGAGCATTATCGCCGACGATAGCGCATTGGCCGCGCATTTAGCCGAAACCGCTGGCAAATTGCTGTTGCAAGTGCGCGACAGCGGGCTGCTATCATTGCATGCGCTTGGCAAGGCTGGCGATCAAACCGCCAACCAGTTTTTGATCCATGCCCTTGCTGAACAACGTCCTGATGACGGATTGTTGTCGGAAGAAAGCCAGGATACCGATGCGCGCCTGTCAAAATCGCGCGTGTGGATTATCGATCCGGTTGATGGCACCCGCGAATATGGTGAAGGCCGCACCGATTGGGCCGTCCATGTTGCGCTTGCTATACATGGCGCGCCGGTGATTGGCGCGGTCGCACTTCCCGGGTTGGGCGTGGTTCTCAGAAGCGATCAGCCGACAGCCATTCCTGCCGCCCCCGAAAAACTGCGCATGGTGGTCAGCCGGACTAGGCCCGCAGCAGATGCCTTGGCGGTAGCAAACGCTTTAGGCGCTGAATGCATCCCAATGGGTTCGGCAGGGGCAAAGGCAATGGCCGTCGTGCGCGGTGAGGCCGACATTTACCTGCACAATGGCGGGCAGCATGAATGGGACAATTGCGCGCCCACTGCCGTCGCTGCCGCCTTTGGCCTGCACGTCAGCCGAATTGATGGTAGCCCTTTGGTCTATAATCAGGCGGATACATATATCCCGGACCTGCTGATTTGTCGCAAAGAGCATACCCAAAGCGTGCTGGACGCGTTAAAGGCGGCGACGGCGTCGACCTGAGCGCATCCAACACGATGTTTTTAGAACAATCCCGGAACCTCACGTTGCGCTGTACTGGCGTTTGTCGGCGCAGGCAAAAGACGACGTTCGTTTGCTGAATTTGTGCCCTGGGCGCTTTGGGCGATCGGGATTGGCGTGCAACTGCGTCCCGCCACGAAATCCAGCGCGGCGCGAAGCGATGCCTCTTGCGGGTCGCCTAAAGGCCGGGTAATGTCGTCAGCCGCCGCACATGTGGTGCGCATCGTGCCCGCAAGGCCGGAGAAATAATCACCCTGCCCAGCCGAATTCTCTTTCGCAAAAGCAACAACCCGAATGCGATCATCACAAGCTGCCAGATCAAGCCCGATCTGCCCGACGGGTTTACCGAAACTGTTGCTACCAATCAAAGCCGCGTTGGCCCCGAGAAACGGCACGAAGGCCGCTGCCACCAATTCGCTGGCAGACGCCGTACCTCTGGTAGAGATGAACGCGATCTTCACGGGTGACACCGACTGCGGTTGCGGCGCAAAGCGACGCGTTACATTTTCGGCTGACTTTGAGGCGCGGTAACGCGTGACTGAGAAAACGTCGCTGCTCTGACGGTTGCCGCCAAGCAAGTCGCCCATCACCTCCGCAGTTGAGACAAGCCCGCCGCCATTATAGCGGAAATCGATAACAAAGTTGGTAATGCCCTGAGCGCGGAAATCGGCGAACGCAGTCCGCAGTTGGTTGTCAGCGGTCGAAATAAACGTGCGCATATTGATATAACCAACGCGCTGTCCGCCGCCATTGTCGATGATCTTTACCCCATAACGCGATGAGAGCGGGCTAATGGAATATTCTGCTTTGGCCACGGTGACATCGCGGGTGCCCGTTGAGTCAGTTATGCGAAAGGCGCGGCTGGTCCCAACGGTATTCGGACCCAAAGCGTTCGATACACCCGCAGATCCTTGCGTTGCCAATATATCAGATACCAACCGAATATTTGAAGAATCGGTACCGATTCCTATAATTTCCGTGCCACGGTCAATGCCCGCGGCAAGCGCTGGCGCGCTCTCAAAGGCTTCTGTTACGAATAAACGTGAGCCTTGAAACGCAAAACGCGCGCCGAAATCGGCCGTCGCACCTGACGCGAAGAAGGCGTTTTCCTCTTGGATAGAGGTAATATAAGTGAAACCCCGGTCCCGCCCCTGACTACGCGCAGTCGCGGTTAAGGCGTTAATATAGTCACCCACAGTGGTGTAAGCCGATGGGCTGAGCGCGGTCGGCAGCGTTTCTGGAAACAGGTACCATTCGTTCAGGACGGATGCCGCAAAATTCTGTCGATTAAGCAAACTGCAGGTCGTAGGCGGCGGCGGAGGAGGCGGCGGACTGGGGGGAACGATGGCTGAACCGCCGCCTGAATCACTCCCACCGCCGCCACATGCCGAAACGGCTGCTGCCAGTACCAGTATGATACCATTCAATGATCGTTTTTTCATAACCTGCTCCCGTTATTCTTGCGTCGACCCAAAACCTTATAGCTGCATGAT
Organism: Sphingomonadaceae bacterium; assembly: GCA_016462305.1. Lineage (GTDB taxonomy): Bacteria > Pseudomonadota > Alphaproteobacteria > Sphingomonadales > Sphingomonadaceae > Sphingorhabdus_B. The sequence continues at coordinate 5,204 of JAEMTM010000122.1, forward strand.
AGTTGCACGGGTTGCGATCATTCACAAGTGGCATTTCTGCCTCAAACTGGGGATTAACGGCTATTTCTTATAAATTCTTTTGGCGCTTTACATTGGATTACGACGACAATTGCGTCATCCCCGAAAGTGCGCTGCGCAACGCCGCCTTTGCCTTGCTGCGGTGCATAGTGTGAAATTAAGCCCCTCCCCTTTAGGCGTGGAGGGACCAGTCCCCCGGACTGG